>DATHMY010000270.1:0-11000 GCA_035486535.1 Candidatus Acidiferrum sp. | reverse complement strand
AGTTTGCGCACGCGCTCGGCAACAGCGTTGGCGCTAAGGCCGACGCGTTCTGCCAGGTCCTTAAACGATATACGAGCATCCAGCTCGAGGGCACCGAGAATATCGCGGTCAATGGGGTCGATCACCGAGTTTATCTTCGCGCAAAGGCGGCACTTCCCTCATAAATCGGTGTGAAATTGCTCAAGTGCTGCCGTATAATCAGAAACGATGTTTCACGCACTGATTCTTGCTGCCGTTACGCTTACGGGCGCACAGGTCGATTCGGTTGTAGCGGGCGCCGAGGCGGCATTCCATAGCTACATCTACCCCGACGTGGCCGCTAAAGCGGTGGCCGTTCTCAAAGAGCGGGCGTCGACCTATCGCAGGATCTCCGATCCGGACGCACTCGCCAAGACAATGACCGCAGATCTGTTCGCCGTTACGCACGACAAGCACGTTCGCATCGAGTATCCGTTCGACCCAAGCCAGTTCGGCGATGTAACGCAACCGAATCCAGCCCAGATGCACCGGTTCGATCAACTAATCAACTCGGGTTTCCTCACCGTTCGTCGCCTGCGCGGAAATATCGGATACATCGATTTTCGTGAGTTCTCCGACGATGCGGATGTCGGCCATGTTATCGAGGCTGTCATGACCTTCGTGTCCCACACCGACGGCCTCATCATCGACCTCCGCAAGAACGGCGGCGGCAGCCCGCGCGCTGCGCAAACGCTCGAGGCATACTTCTTCGATAAACCGCAGCAGATTACGTCGCTCATGATCCGCGATCCAAAAACCGGTGTCGTCACGGAAGTGCAACAGTACACCGATGCTACTGTGCCTGGGCCACTCTATCTCAACAAGCCGGTCTATCTGCTCACCAGCAGCCGCACGTTTTCATGCGCCGAGCAGTTCACGTACGACTTGGATAACCTCAAGCGCGTGACCATTGTCGGCGAAACAACCGGCGGCGGCGCAAACCCCGGTGAGTTCCTCTCGCTCGGCAACGCATTCGGCATCTTCATGCCGAACGGGCGTGCATACAGCCCAATCACCAAAACCAATTGGGAGGGTACGGGTATCGCTCCCAATGTCGCCACGTCGGCCGCGGACGCGCTGATGCGGGCATATGTCATAGCGCTCAACGCAGCACAGCCGCAAGCGAAGGATCCGGAGCTTGTCGATGAGATCAAACGCGGGCTTGCCGATCCGGCGGATGCGCTTGCGCCGTAGCGCTCTACGAAAACCCGCTACTCGCCGAGTGCGCCCCGAAGCTTTTCAAGCGCCTTGGCTTGCAGGCGCGAGACGTGCATCTGTGAGACGTTGAGACGTTTCGCGATTTCGGTTTGCGAGACCGATTCATAGAAACGCAGATAGATGATCACGCGCTCGCGCCCGCTGAGCACGTGGAAGGCCCGCTCCAAGTTGGCGCGATCCTCGAGTAGCTCGAGGCCCGGATCGGTGATGCCGACCGTGTCGGCCAGTTTCTGCGAGCGCTTGTCGCCCTCGCCCATCACTTCCGAATCGAGCGAGAGCAGGTTGTACGCTTGCCCGAGCTCTTGCGCTTCGAGAATATCTTCTTCGCTGGCCTCGAGCTTGACCGCCAATTCGTGGACGGTCGGACTGCGACCAAGTTCGACCGACATCTTTTCGTTCGCACGGTTGACGGCGAGGTTGAGCTCTTGCAGCCGGCGCGGCACCTTGACCGCCCAGCCTTTGTCGCGAAAGTAGCGCTTGATCTCACCGACAATGGTCGGCGTCGCATACGTCGTGAACTCGACTCCGCGATCGCGCTCGAAACGATCGATCGCCTTGAGCAACCCAACGGTACCTACTTGCACCAGGTCGTCGAGCGGTTCACCACGGTTGGCGAATTTTAGCGCAAGGAACCGCACGAGGTTGAGGTGCGCGATGACCAGCTCGTTGCGCAGCGAGTCGTACTCGCGATCGAGCGTATCAGGATTCTGCGCGTGACGCGCGCGCACCAACTCAAAGCGCGCGAACAATTCACGCGTTCGCTCGCGTACCGAGCGCACGTCGCCGCTTTGATTCTGCACGTTAAGCCGTGAGCCGCTTGACCATCACAAGTAGTGTGCCCTGATCCGGATGAACGTCGAACTGGACGTCGTCCATGAGCGAACGGATCAGAAATACGCCGAGGCCGCCGACGCGTTCGTCTTGCGGCTCACGCGAACGAATGTGTTCGGGACGCGTACCGCGACCGTAATCGCGAACGCTCAAGCGCAATTCGCCACCACTCGCTTCGCACTTGATCTCGATGAACGGGCTCCCATGCGCATGCTGAATGGCGTTGGTACACGCCTCGGCAACGGCGAGCTTGATGTCTTCGATCTCGTCGATCGAGAAATTCAAGCGGCTCGCAACTGCTGCCACCGACAGCCGCGCGAGCGCGACCCACTCCGCCTTACACGGAATCCGAAGATCGACGACGTCGATATCGTCGGTGTTCGGCAATGGCTGATTCACACGAGCGCCTTTGTCGCGGCGTCTTCACTTTCGAAGATGCCGAAGATCTTCACCAATCCAGTGATATCGAAGATCTTGCGGATCTGCGGATTCGTACAAACGAGATTCACGGAACCGCCATGCTCGCGCACGCGCTTCAGACCGCCGATCAAAACGCCAAGCCCGGTCGAGTCGATGTACCGGACTTTCTCGAGATCGATGACCAGGTTGTATACGCCGCGATCGATCAAATCGCCGATCGCATCTTTGACCTTGGGCGACGTGTAGACGTCGATTTCGCCGCTCAATTCAACGATGTAGCAGTCGCCTTGCGCCTCGCGCACGTTTACTTTGATGTCCAACGTCGTCCTCTCCATATATCTATTGCTGGCCTAGCTATTCTTCGGCCGCGTCACCGATCGTGGCACGGGCATTTTCGACGATTGTGCGACCGCGCTCATATAAATCGGCGGCACTTTCCCGAAGGTCTCCCGAGGCGTCTATCGCCAGGTTACCCGCTTCACGTGCCTTCCCAACCAAGAGATCGCGTGTTTCCTCTTGGGTCAGGAGCAACGCCACGGCACCGCCGGCAATGATCCCAAGAACGAAGCCGGCAAAAAAACCGCTGCCCCCGCCATTTTCGTGGTTCATGACCTGCCTTTCACTCGGCTCCGTCGCTTGATGTTCTTCCCGTCACGAAGCGCCGCAAACCAGCGGTTATCCCCGCGATTGTGGCGCCGACGCTCAGAATTGCCGGAGTGAGCACTCCCTTGGCTAGGTCGGCAGTCTCAGAGACCGAATCGGCCACCCCCTCAAGCGATGCCACCACGCCCCCCAGGCGTGCCAGCGCCTGATCGGCGGTGTCGGCGATCCCCCCGACATGGTCGAGCGTCTCGCCGATCGGCTTCCCGAGCGTCTCGATCTGCGCGTCGAGCACGTCGAGGGTCCGGTCGACTCGGCCGAGCGTGCGCGCGAGCGCAATACAAGCGACGAGGGCGCCGATCCCGACCAAAAGGACGCCGACGCCGACGCCGCCGTCGAGGACGATGTTCCAATCAAATGCGGTCACGATGCTCTCCCTTGTAGGTCCGCGGTGATACGTGGCACGAGTTCCAGAACCCGGTCGATCTCTTCCTCGGTGGTCGCCTCGCCGAGTGAAAACCGGATCACGCCCTGATGCCAGCGTGGGTCGGCGCGCAGCGCGGCGATGACGTGGCTGGGTTCCAACGCACCCGAGGTGCAGGCGCTTCCGGCTGAAACCGCGATGCCCTCCAGGTCGAAGCGCATCAGTAGCGCTTCGGAATCGATGCCGGCGAACGATACGTTGCTGTTGTTCGCTAGGCGCGGCGCACCGGCGCCATTGATACGCACCTCGCCGGCTCGCGCGCGAATGCCGGCTTCCAACCGATCGCGCAGCGCAGCCACGCGCACGGCGCGCTCGCTCGTCCCCGCGACCGCGCGCTCGAGGGCGGCAGCCAGACCAACGATGCCGGCGACGTTTTCGGTCCCCGAACGCCGCCCGAACTCTTGTCCACCGCCGTGAACGAGCGGCGGCAACGCCAAGCCGTCGCGCACGTATAGGATGCCGACGCCCTTGGGCCCGTAGAATTTGTGCGCCGAAAGCGAGAGCAGGTCGACGCCAAGCTCGCGCGGTCGAATGTCGATGAGCCCTGCGCCTTGCACTGCATCGGTGTGGAAGATCACGCCCCGCTCGCGCGCGGCCGCGGCGAGTCGCGCGATCGGCTGCACGACACCGATCTCATTGTTGGCGTACATGACGCTTGCAAGCACGGTATCGTCGCGCAGCGCCGCCGCGAACGCGGCGGGATCGATCATGCCCTGCTCGTCAACCTGCAGCAACGTGACGTCGAACCCTTCGTCGCGTAGCGCGTCGAGCGCATGCAGTATGGCGTGGTGTTCGATCTGCGTCGACACGATGTGCGATCCGCGCGCGCGATAGGTGCGCGCGACGCTGAGAATTGCCTGGTTATCGGCCTCGGACCCGCTGCCGACGAACGTGATTTCCTTACGCGCCACGCCGAGCGCGGCGGCCGCGCGATCGCGCGCCCGATCGAGTCCCGCACGAGCGCGGCGACCTTCAGCGTGCAGCGAGCTCGGATTGTGACCGGACTCAATGAAGTACGGCAGCATCTCGGCCAGAACGTCGGCATTGAGCGGCGTGGTCGCGGCATGATCCAGGTAAATGCGGTTTTTCATCCGATTCTCAGATCGATCTCAGAGCCTTACCGTACGATAGTTCGTGTGCGAAGCTCCATTGCACACTCCGAGAAGTAGCAACGGGAACGCGGTCCGGGGGGTTAACCCCCGGACCGTTATTTTTTTTCGTCGTTTTCGCCGGGCTCATAATAGGTATGATCACGAATATTCTCGGGGAGGTTTTCTTGCTTGATGGAGTAGTCGTTATGGGCATAGTGATAGTCACGCCCATACCCTAGTCCCTTCATCAAACCCGTAGCTGCGTTGCGCAGATGCAACGGTACCGGATCGTTGCGCGTTTCCTGCACGTCGTGCATGGCCGCGGAATACGCACGCCCCACGCTGTTGCTCTTCTTTGCGCGGGCCAAATAGAGCGTCGCGTGGGCAAGCGGATAAAATCCCTCGGGCATCCCGACGAAATGCACCGCTTGCTGCGCGGCGATCGCGACTTGGATAGCTTGCGGGTCCGCCAAGCCAACGTCTTCCGATGCGAGGATCACCAATCGCCGCGCGATGAAGAGCGGATCTTCGCCACCCTCGAGCATACGCGCGAGCCAGTAGACCGCAGCATCCGGATCGCTCGCGCGCACGCTCTTGATGAACGCGCTGATGATGTCGTAGTGCTGCTCGCCGCCCTTATCGTAGGTTGAGCCGCGCTTCTGCAACGCCTCGAGCACCAGCGCGCGGTCAATCATCTTAGCCCCGTTGTGTTGCGGAGCGCTCGACGCGGCAAACTCGAGTGCGGAAAGTGCGGTGCGCGCATCGCCGTTGGCATACCCGATCAGCGTCTCGCGGGCATCCGGCTCGAGTTCGATCGGCTGCGCGCCAAGGCCGCGTTCGGGATCACCGAGCGCGCGATCGACGATTGTCGCGACGTCATCGTCGGAGAGCGGATGCAACACGAAGACGCGCGAGCGCGAAAGCAGCGCCGAGTTTACTTCGAATGATGGATTTTCGGTGGTCGCGCCGATCATCGTGATCGTGCCGTCCTCGACGTACGGTAACACCGCATCTTGCTGAGATTTGTTGAAGCGATGAATTTCGTCGATGAAGAGAACGGTGCGCGAGCAGACGCGACGACGCGCCTGCGCCTCGGCGACCACGCGGCGCAGATCTGCTACGCCCGCACTTACCGCCGAGATCTTTTCGAAATGCGCACCGGTCGAATTTGCGACGATTTCGGCTAGTGTTGTTTTACCGGTGCCGGGTGGTCCCCACAGAATCATCGACGGCACTTTGTCGCTTTGGATCGCGCGGCGCAACGCCCGGCCCTCGCCGACGATGTCGCTTTGACCGACGAACTCTTCGAGCGAGCGCGGACGCATGCGCGCTGCGAGCGGCGCGTCCGGCGTGCCGAACAACGAATCCATGGTATCGCCTACAACGAAAGAGGCCGGAATCATCTTCCGGCGTCGAATCGGCTTACTAGGCCTCGTCGGTCCCTCGACTACGCTTCGCTACGCTCGGGATGACAAGGAAAGGCGTTGGCGAGCGCGCCTGACGTCACCCACACGAGCACCTCGGCGACGAGGGAGCTGGCGACGTCGGCAATCACTTCCCAAAATCCCATATGCACCGCTACTCCAGGACGAGCGCTTTTGTTGCGTCCCTCGACTACGCTTCGCTACGCTCGGGATGACAAGCTTAGCCTGGTGTGGGCGTTGGTGCCGGCGCGCCCTTGTGGCGCTGCAACGGATTGGGAATGTGGATCGGCTTGGGCGTTGCGACGTGGGTGTTCACGGCGCTGGGGAACTGCATCGTCACGTCGCCTTCAGCGTGCGCCTGACCGGAGATCGTGTTGTAGAGCACGTGATTGGCGGCCATGTTGCGCTGGCCTTGCACGATCTTCACGTTGCCGGTCAGATCCAAATCGTGTGTACCGTCATTCAGCACGCCCTTGTCCGAATCAACCGTCGTGTCGGCTTGGACGTAGTGGACGTTGCCGGTCGCGGTATAGATCTTGCCTAGGCCGTCGATATGTACCTGATCGGCGGTCAGGGTTGACGGACCGCGCGACTTTGCCGGCTTCGTGCTCGAGAGCCCGGCGAAATTGCCTTCGGTGTCGTGCAGCACCACGTGGCCGTAGAGCGTCGCGCCTTTCGATTTGTAGTTTCCGCTCCCGCGATCGGCGGTAATATCGCCACCACCGCGCGTCATTGTGATCTGCTGCGGCGTGCTAAAGTCGCCGGACTTAAAGTTCACGTCGACCGATAACATGTGCACCGTCCACACACCCACCTGAAAGGTATCGGGTCGTCCGCTACCCGACGGGCCCGGACTGGGACTCGCGGCCGTGCTCGGACTCGGCACCGCCGTTGGAGCGGCCGTGGGCGTGGGCGTTGCCGCGATCAACGCGGCTGCAACGATAACGGCCATCACAAGACGGTTCATGATTGCGAGCGCACCTTGACGGTTTGGCGCTCGATCGGGCCGAGCAATTCGGCAAGCTGTTCGTAAGTCACCACGCCTTCACGTACGAGGCGGGCATGTCGTCCGGTCAGATCCACGATGGTTGATTCGCGGTCGTAGCGTGTCGGACCATTCTCGATGACGAGATCCGCCGGCGTTTCGACGTTATGTTCAACGCTTGCCACCGCGAGCGGCCCAGCACTGTCCAAGATTGCGCGAGCGAGCGGCTCATCAGGGACGCGCAAACCGACGGTCGTGTGTCCGGCCGTTACTTCGGCGCTCACGAAGGACGGCCGGCGAACGATGAGCGTAACCGGTCCCGGAAGCAAACGTTTCGAGGCCAAGAGCGCGAGCGGGTTCTCCGGCGCGTATTCCAAGAACTCCGCCGGCGTCGCGACCAAGAGTGTCAACGGCTTATGATCGGGACGCGCTTTGGCGGAGTAGACGCGGTCAACGGCCGGACTGCAATAGGGATCGCAGCCCATGCAGTATCCCGTATCGTTCGGGAACACGATCGTTCCGCCCGCAAACGCTTCGACCCGGCATGCTTCGACGACGCGATCGAGCGATTCGACGCGCGCGTCGAGGACCAACATGTTAGTCGACTACCACCATCAGACGTGAAGGCTCATTCCGGTACCAATCGCGACGCATGAGAGCGGATCGTCGGCTACGATTGCCGGAACGCCGGTCACTTCGGAGAGCAGCTTATCCAGGCCGCGCAATAGTGCGCCGCCGCCGGTAAGAATCACGCCGCGATCGATGATGTCGGCAGCCAGTTCGGGCGGCGTTTTTTCGAGCACGGCTTTGACCGCCTCGACGATCGCGCCAACCGGCTCCGAGAGCGCCTCGCGAATCTCTTCGCTCGTGATCTTGACGGTCTTGGGCAACCCATTGATGAGATCGCGACCGCGAATCTCCATCGCCAACTCTTGTTCGAGTTTGTACGCTGAACCGATCTTGATTTTGATCTCTTCTGCCGTGCGCTCGCCGATCATTAAATTGTAGACGCGACGAATGTAACGCACGATCGCATCGTCGAGCTTATTGCCGGCAACGCGGAGCGACTGCGAAACCACGACGCCGCCCAGCGAAATTACCGCGACGTCGGTCGTACCGCCGCCGATATCGACCACCATCGATCCCGACGGACCGTCGATCGGCAGCCCCGCTCCAATGGCGGCAGCCATTGGTTCTTCAATGATATCCACGCTGCGCGCGCCTGCGAGTTTAGCGGCATCTTTGACCGCGCGCTCTTCGACGCTAGTGATTTCAGCCGGCACGCAGATGATCACCCGCGGTTTGGGCTTCACAATAGTCGACCACCACGAGCGGTCCTTCATGACCTTCTTGATGAAGTACGAAAGCATCGCTTCGGTCACTTCAAAGTCGGCAATCACGCCATCGCGCAGCGGTCGAATTGCCTGAATGTGCGCAGGCGTCTTGCCGAGCATTTGACGCGCTTCCTCGCCAACTGCGAGAACTTTCCCGGTGTTCATGTCCTTTGCGACGACGGAGGGCTCGCGCAAAACGATGCCTTTGCCCTTGACGTGCACGAGCACGTTGGCCGTACCAAGATCGATGCCGATATCCAAACGAGTTACTCCAGAGTCCTAATGGTAAGAAGGGTAATGATGATCAACTCACGCGCGGATATTCGCGCGTTTCAAAAATGCCGGCCGGCTCGACCAGCGGCGTGATACCGCTGCTGCGCTGCACTTGACCGCCGAGGGCGGAGAGCAACTCTTCCAACCGCTCGTAGCCGCGATCGATGTATTCCAACCCGATGATCTCGGTCTCGCCCGCAGCGGCGAGTCCGGCAATTACGAGTGCTGCGCCGGCACGAATGTCCGGCGCTTCGACCGGCGCGCCGGAGAGGTGCGCGGCGCCTTTGACGACAGCCGTGTTGCTCTCCATTGAGACACGCACGTCAGCGCCCATACGCGCCAGCTCGTTTACGTATGAGAAACGCGCATTGAAGATCGACTCTTCGACCACGCTCGTGCCGGGGACGGTGGTGAGAAACGAAACCATCTGCGGCTGCAGATCGGTGGGGAACCCGGGATACGGCGCGGTGAGAATCTCGGTGCCGCCGGTGATCGCACTTCCGTCAACGCGAATCCAGTCTTCGCCGTAGGTGAGATCGACGCCGCACTCTTGCAGCTTGAGCATGAATGCTTCGAGATGCTCCGGACGGCAACCGGTTACGGTCACATCGCCGCGCGTTACCGCGCCGCCGAGTAGCAGCGTACCGGTAACGATGCGATCGGGAATGATCGAGTACTCGCCGCCGGTAAGCTCTTTCACGCCCTCGATCGTCAGTGTGTCGCCGGCAAGACCCTTGATCTTCGCGCCCATTGCATTCAAAAAATAGCCGAGGTCAACGACTTCGGGTTCCATCGCTGCGTTTTTGATCACCGTCGTACCTTGTGCGAGTACGGCAGCGAGCATCGCATTCTTGGTTGCGCCGACACTCGGCATGCGGAACTCAATCGTTCCGCCGGTCATGCGTTTGTGTTTTGATTCCGCGATCAAGTAGCCGTGCGCGTTGCGCACGTCGCAACCGAGTGCGAAAAAGGCTTGCTCGTGCATGTCGGTAGCACGCGTGCCGAGCACGCAGCCGCCGGGCAGCGGCACCTCAGCTTTGCCGAAGCGACCGAGCAATGGACCGACGATATCGAACGACGCTGCGAGTTTGCGCACGAGCGCATAAGGCGCGCGATACGATGCAACGTTGCTCGCGTCGACCGTGACCGTGTTATCGCCTTCATAACGAATGCGCGCGCCGAGCGCTTCGAGCAGCGACCACATTACCGAAACGTCGGTGATCCGCGGCACGCCGTGCAGCGTCACTTTGCCTTTGCACAGGATAGCGGCTGCCATGATCGGTAACGCGGCGTTCTTTGCGCCGTGCGTTGCGACCGAGCCCTCCAAGCGGACGCCACCACGCACCCGCAGCGTGGTCTCCAAGCGATCTAACATTCCGGGATGATCTTCGCTAGAGATACACGGATTCCGGCGAAGCCGGAAACGTGACGGGTTCAGCGCAGCTGAACCCTAGTGCCCCGTTAATCGCAGTTTCGCGTTGGCGAAATCGATCGTTGCCTGGTCGGTCGCGTTGGCTAGCTCTTCGCGCGCCTTGGCGACGTCGACATCGGCGAAGCGCAGCGCTTCATCCACGAGGACGGTGACCCGATCGGGCAACGCTTGCATGAAGCCCTCGCGGGTCGCGAGGTCGAGCCGTTCCGCTTTCCCCTCGGTGACCACGTTCGCACGCAGCACGCCGGGCTTGAGCACAGCCAAAAACGGTGCGTGCTGGGGCAGGATGCCCTCTTCGCCCTCGGTTGTTACCGCGATCACCAGCTCGGCGTCGCCGTCGAAAATCACTTTCGTCGGCGTGATGAGCTTAAACGGGACGGTGTTTGCCATCGGCTAGGCCGTTGCGCCTAACTTCTCGGCTGCGGCACGGACTTCGTCGATGCCGCCCTTATAGAAGAACGCCTGCTCCGGCAGATCATCCACCTTGCCATCGAGGATCTCGCGGAACGATGCGATCGTATCTTGGATCTTGACGTACTTGCCGGGCGTGCCAGTGAACTGTTCGGCCACGAAGAACGGCTGCGAGAACATGCGCTGGATCCGACGCGCGCGACCGACGACGATCTTGTCGTCTTCGGAGAGCTCTTCGATGCCAAGGATCGCGATGATGTCTTGCAAATCTTTGTAGCGCTGCAGCGTTTCTTGCACGCCGCGCGCGACGCGATAGTGCTCGGCGCCGACGATCTGCGGATCGAGAATGCGCGAGGACGACGCGAGCGGATCGACGGCCGGATAGATGCCGAGTTCCGAGATCTGACGCGAAAGCGCGGTCGTGGCGTCGAGATGACCGAACGTCGTGGCAACGGCGGGGTCGGTGTAGTCGTCGGCGG
>DATHMY010000269.1:0-6826 GCA_035486535.1 Candidatus Acidiferrum sp. | reverse complement strand
CTTTGAATTCGAAGCCGGCGTGATCAGCTCCCAGGGCGACGCGCATAGAGCTTGGAATCCCCCTCGGCATGAAGTTCGCGTGTGCGAGCAGTGCATTGCATCGAGCCTTCGAACGCGGCGATATAACGCAGCTGGAATTTCTCGGTGTTGCCGCTCGCGAGATGGGTTGCGACGGCGTGGTCTTGGACGACCGGCATTTTCCGCGGGCGGACAGCGACTACCTCGCCCAAGTCAAGAAGATGGCCGCCGATCTAGGCCTGAGCATCGCGGCGCTTGCGAGCGACGCTTTCTTCAGCGACACGGCGGACGCCATGCGTGCAACACTCGATCGGGCGCTGGCGCTCGGCACGCCGCTTCTGACAGGACGGCTGGGCGCTGAAACAGCATGCACGTGGAGCGAGGCGCTCTGCAAGCTCGGGGTCGCCTCATCGCTCGCGAAGTCCGCGAACGTCACGCTTGCGTTGCGCAACGCGCCGCACACGTTCGCTGCGACGACACACGACTGCAAGCGTGCAACCAAAGAAACCGACTCCGCGTGGTTACGCTATGGACTCGAACCGCTTGCGTTTGACTCTGCAAGCGATCCGCTTGCGCTCGCGCAAAAAACCGTGCTGCTGTGGTACAGCGAGCCGGGCGAACCGCAATTGCTGGGTTGGGATCACTTTCGGGGATTCGTCGCGCTCGACCGTGCCGACGGGAACGCGACTGTCGAAGACTTTAAACTCAACCGCACGTAGCGTCTTCCACGCGAGGCAACTGAACCTGCGGTGTGCAGGTGGGTGCGGCCCGGGCGCTTTGCGGGCAGGCACGAGGCCCAAGCCCTCTCGTCGTATCCGGAGCTGGTGCTCCCTAGGTATCCAAGTCGGTTCGGCACCTATAGCATGGTGCGCGCTAGGCGCAGTCGAGCCCTACTAACGTACCACCCACCGTCAAGCCCTTGACATCGACGCAACCGCGCGTGATGGATGGGCATGCAACACGGTACGCTCATCCTTCCACGCACCGCCGACGCCCTCTACGAGCAAGCCAAGCGGTACCTCAGCGGCGATCCGGCCGAGTCAAAACTTTTCAAAACCCTCGAGCATTCCGACGGACGCCGCTATCACCTCACGATCAACCATCGCAACGACGATCACTTCGATCCGAATAATAACGATATTGCGTGGGATCCGTACAGCGCGCTACGCACCTCGAGCGGCGGGCGACAATCGCCCGCGCTCGGGCTCGGGCATGAAGTCGACCACGCGGTAGAAGATCCGAGCACGGCGGATCGACTTCGCGTCACGCCCGACCCGCGCTACGACAATGCCGAAGAGCGCCGCGTCATCACCGGAAGCGAGCGCCACGCCGCACAAATGTTGGGTGAATCGGTTCGTTACGATCACGGCGGGACCACCTATCGCGTTACTTCTCCCGTGGCGAGATAACGTGGATCACTTAATTTTGGCGGTCGCCATTTCGGTCGCTGGTGCATCGCGCATCGAAATCGATCACGTGCCGAATGACATCGCCTATCGCGCGGCGCTCTCGCCGCGCGACGTCGGCGAGCGCGCGCGCATCCGTGTCGAATCACGCGATCACGCGACGATAGCGCACATCGTCGCCGCAATCGAACGTACCGGCACCCGCGACGACGCTCGGGCCGCCGATCTGCGCTATGCGATCCGGCTGCGCGACGCACGCGGATCGACGTGTCTTGTGGTGTATCTCGACGCGTTCGGGCGCCGCGGCGTGGTTGACGGACGCCCCGTGCGCTTTTCCGGCGACGCGATCAAACGCGCAATCGTCGCGGCCTTTCCCGCGCTGAGGAATTAGCGGGCGTGCGCAGAATGCGCCCGCATGGCTCTTTCGCTCTCGCTCACGCCGCTGGATCTACGTCTCAAGCATCCGTTTAAGATCGCGCGTGGCGAGGAAACCGTGGCCCACAGCGTGCTCTTTCGCCTGAGCGACGGTGAGCTCGAAGGCTTGGGCGAGGCGACGCCGATCGAGCGCTACCACGAATCGCCAGACAGCGTCGAATATTTCTTCGCCAACAACCCGCTCACGTCGTCGGACCCGTTCGACCTCGAGACGCTCATCGACCGGCGCATCCCGCCGGCGGCCCGCGCCGGGCTCGATCTCGCACTCTACGACCTGCTCGGCAAACGCCTAGGCGCGCCGCTCTACCAACTGCTCGGGCTAGATGCATCGAAGACGCCGTACACGTCGTTTACGCTGGGGATCAGCGATACCGAGACGACGCTGCGCAAACTCAAGGAGATTGGCGACCATCCGGTGCTCAAGGTGAAGCTCGGTCTCGGCACGGCGCGCGAGCAAATCGAAACTATCGAGGCAATCCGCCACAACTACACCGGAACGATTCGCATCGACGCAAATGAAGGCTGGACCGTCGATCGCGCCATTCCGATACTCAACGAGCTGGCGCGTTACGAGATCGAATTTTGCGAGCAACCGATTCCCGCCGGCAATCCGCAAGGGCTACGCGCAATTCGCGATCGCACGAAGATTCCGATTGTCACCGATGAGGATTCTCTCGATGCGCGCGACCTGCCGGTGCTCATGGGCTGCGTCGACGGTGTCAACGTGAAGCTCGCCAAGACCGGCGGCATTCGCGGCGCGTTGGCGATGATCGCGACGGCTCGAGCGCTCGGTTTTAAAGTAATGCTCGGCTGTATGGTCGAGAGCGCGATTGCCTCCACCGCTGCGGCGCAAATTTCGCCGCTCGTCGATTGGGCCGACATCGACGGTCCTTTCCTGACCAAGGACGATCCGTTCACCGGCGTGCAGTACGTCGGCGGCAAGCTCGTGTTGCCGAATGAACCCGGACTCGGCGTGCGCGAACGCGTCACGGCATGAAACGGCGCTATGCAATTCTAGCGCCGGGCCAATTCGCGGATAACGCAAAGACGGCGCACGGCGTCATCGCCTACGGCAGCGATGAAACCGTCGCGGTGATCGACCCGGAAAATGCGGGCAAACGCGTTCGCGACATCGTCCCGTATTTGCAAAGCGACGCGCCGATCGTCGCAAGCGTCACCGAAGCCCTGCAATACGCACCGACCGCGTTGTTGATCGGCACCGCACCGCGCGGGGGCGCCTTGCCCGCCGACTGGCGCGCCGAGATTCTTGCCGCGATTGCGGCCAAGCTCGAGATCGTCAGCGGCTTGCACGACATGCTCGGCGAGGATCAAGAATTCAAGTTGGCTGCACAGCGCGCGGGCGTGCGGATTTGGGACGTACGCGATCCGCCCGAGACGCCGCTCTTCTCCGGTGCCGTCTATCGTGTCACCGCGCCGACGCTGTTGCTGGTCGGCAACGATTGCTCGGTCGGAAAGATGACGGTTGCGCTCGAGCTCTGTGCCGCGGCACAGCGCGCCGGCAAGCGCGCAAGCTTCGTGCCGACGGGACAAACCGGGATTATGATCGCCGGTTGGGGCATCTCGATCGATCGCGTGATCGCCGACTTTGCGCCGGGCGCAACCGAGTCGCTCGTGCTCTACGCTGCACAATCGCAGCCCGACCTGATCGTGGTCGAAGGTCAAGGCGCGATCAACCATCCCGCCTATGCACCGGTGACGCTTGCGCTGATGTACGGCGCCGCGCCCGATGCATTAGTGTTGGTGTGCGACCCGAGCCGCGACCGCATCAACGGCTACGACACGCCGACGCTTGGGTATCGCGAGTTGATTCGCTTGCACGAAGCGTTGCTCGCCACGGTGAAGCCGGCGCGCACGGTCGGCATTGCACTCAACACACGTAACCTCTCAGACGAACAAGCGCGTAGCGAGATCGAGCGCGCGCGCAAGGAGACCGGGCTCCCCGCCGATGACGTGGTGCGTTACGGCCCCGATGCGCTCTACGCCGGGATCGCGCCGCAATTTCATAAAGAAGCACCGTGCGTCGTCTGATCGCGCTGGTTGCGCTTGCGCTTCTATGCGCTTGCGCGCGACCGGCGTCGATCCCGGGCGTCTTGCGGATCGGCGAGCAGATCGAACCCGATTCGCTCAACTTGATGTTCGCGCACTCGGCCGCGACCGACGAGATCGACGCGCTACTCTTCAGCCATTTGTTTCGTTTCGACGCCGACGGCAACATGATTCCTGATCTTGCGATGACGGTACCGACCGTGCACAACGGCGGGATCAATGCTGACGGCCGCACGATCACACTCCACTTGCGTCACGGCGTAACCTGGTCGGACGGCGCACCGCTGACTGCGACGGACTGGCTCTTCACTTATAACGCGGTGCGCAATCCGCGCAACAATACCAAATCGAACTACGGCTGGGACGGCATCGCCTCAGCCAGCGCGCCCGATCCGTACACGCTCGTCATTCGCTTGAAGAAACCGAACGTCGCGGTGCTCGGCATCCTGGGAATGGGCGGGGATGCCTATCCGCCGCTCCCCGCGCATCTCTTAGCGAGTCTTCCCGACATCAACCGTGCGCCGTTCAACCAACATCCGATTTCCAGCGGTCCCTATCTTTTGCAACGCTGGAATCACGGCTCCGAGCTGATCCTCGTCCCAAATCCGAAGTACTGGCGCGGTGCCCCCAAACTCAAAGAGCTGGTCTGGACGATCATTCCCGACAGCAACTCCTTGCTGGCCGCCTTACAAACGCATGCGATCGACATCTATCCGACCGTCGACGTCAACGCGGTTGCCGCGCTTGCGAAGATTCCGGGAATTACCGTGCTGCATCGCTCGGTAGCGAATTGGCGCCATCTCGGGATCAATATGAGCCGGCCGGGTCTTTCGGATCTCCGCGTGCGCCAAGCGATCGCGATGGGCATCGATTGGAAGCGACTGAACGACACGGTCTACCACGGCATCAACCGGCTCGCTGTTTCCGACGTCTTTCCGGATTCATGGGCCGCCCCGTCGCTGCCGCCCTATCGCTACGACGCGAACGCCGCGCGCGTTTTGCTCGCGGCAGCCGGTTACGGGCCGTCGCATCCGCTGCACCTCACCATCTCTGCAACGGTTTCAGCCAAGAGCAATCAAGATGCGGAGCTGGTGATGCAGTCCGACCTTCATCCGCTGGGCATCGAGCTGTCGATTCATAATTTCCCAGGCAGCGTGCTCTTCGCGCAAGATGGTCCGATGTACAAGGGTACGTACGACCTCGAGTGGTCGATCGATACCAACGGGCCCGATCCCGACAACGCTCCTGACTGGAATTCAGCATTCATTCCGCCCAACGGCGCGAACACATCGTGGCTGCGCGATCCAGTGGTCGATCGCACCAGTGCTCAGGCAGCAGCCACCTTCGATCAGGCCGCGCGCAAGCGACTCTATCGAGAGGAAGAAACGCGCATCCGCGCGCTCGTACCAGCGGTCTTCTTCTACTGGGAGACAGCCTACTACGGGGTGGGCGACAACGTGCAAGGCTTCCGGCCCGGTGCCTACATCGGCGACACCTGGAACGCGTGGGAGTGGAATGTAAAGTAATGTTCGCACAATTGCTCAACGTGCGCGGTGGCGCGACCTTGCGCTTCGAACCTGTGCGCGGTGGTGTGATCAGCTGGAACACATACGCGCCAAGCGGGACGCTGCGCTTTCGTGTGCTGCGCGCAGGCGCGCCGGCCAGCGCGTGGTACGACTACGCGGAGTGGCAGCCCAGCGGACGAAAATCGTTTAGTCCGCAGAGCGATCGCGACGGCATCGCGGTCGACGTCGACGTGCTCAGTGCCGAGCAACCCTTCGATGGGATCGAACTCGCCGGTGAGGATATTGACTTCACCCTGTTGGCCTTTGCCGCGCCGCCGCGTCCGCAGCCGTCGCTGCCGTATGCGCGTGACGCGATGATTCTCGACGTTCCCGCCCGTACACAATACGTGCACGAGAAAGAGCGCGGGTGGTGCAGTGCCGCCAGTCTGTCGATGGTCAATGCCTATCACGGCATCGATCGCCCGGTCGAGGAAACGGCAATGGCGGTGATGGATCGCGCCTACAACGGCACCGGCAACTGGGCGTTCAACACCGCCTTTAGCGGGAGCCTCGGGTTGCGCGCGACGGTTGCGTATTTGCAAAACCTCGATCACGCGGCGCGCCTGATCGAACGCAACGTGCCGGTTGTGATCTCGTACTCGTGGCGCGAGGGGGAGTTGCCCGGTGCGCCGCTGCCGCATTCCGACGGACATCTGGTGGTGCTCCGTGGCTTCACGGAGAACGGCGACTGTGCCATCAACGATCCCGCCGCGCAGGGTGTGCGCGTCGTGTATCCACGCCGCGCCATCGAAGCGATTTGGCAGCGTAACAATGGCGTAGCCTACGTCGTTGCGCCCGCCGGTATCGACTACGAGAGCGTGCTCGTGTGACCCAACCCCGCGAGCGTCTCGCGACCTTTGCCGACGTCGAAGGTGCGCCGCTGCACATCGCGCTGGTCGAACCCGAGATCCCGCCGAATACCGGCAACGTCGCGCGGCTTTGCGCCGCGACCGGCTGCGCGCTGCATTTGATCGAGCCGCTCGGCTTCTCGATCGACGACCGTGAGCTCAAGCGCGCGGGGTTAGATTATTGGCACGCGATCCACGTCGTGATGCATCCCTCGCTCGACGCTTTTCTCGCGAGCAGTGCCGGCCGCTCGCGTTGGTACCTTTCCGCACATGCGACGATACCTTACGCGCGTGCGAGCTTCGCGCGCGGCGACGTGCTCGTCTTCGGACGCGAAACCAAAGGGCTGCCGCGTGCGCTGATCGAGCGCGAGCCGCAGCGTGCATTGCGCATTCCGATGCGTGAGGACAGCGTACGCAGCATCAATCTCTCGACCGCGGTCGGTATCGTGGCGTACGCGGCGCTCGCCGCGCTTGACTTTCCCGGCTT
>DATHMY010000268.1:0-6485 GCA_035486535.1 Candidatus Acidiferrum sp. | reverse complement strand
CCACACCTTTGCGCTCGAATGGTTACCGCTCGGGGGCTGCCAAGTCGTTATCACGTTGCCCTTTCGCAGTAACGAACCCACAACGGAGCCGCAGTCGTGCGCGTCCTGATTGTCGACGACGAGCCGCTCGCGCGGCGCGGGGTCGCCCTGCGTCTGGAAAGGTTTTCCGATATCGAAATCGTTGGTGAGTGCGGCGATGGACAACGAGCCGTTGAGGCGATCCTTGAACTCTCGCCCGACGTCGTCTTTCTCGACATCCAAATGCCGGGCGTTGATGGATTCGATGTGCTCGCCGCACTACCGGCCAACAATCTTCCGGCGGTGATCTTTCTTACCGCTTACGAGCAGCACGCACTGCGCGCATTTGATGTCCACGCGCTTGACTATCTCCTCAAGCCCGTCGACGACGAACGTTTTGCCTTCGCCGTAGCCCGAGCAAGAAAGCTCCTGGACACCGCCGCAAAGACGCAGCTGACGGATCGCATCCTCGGCATGCTCGAGGAGCGTGAAAAACGGTACGCTTCGCACTTCATCGTGCGAACGGGGGCGCGGATCCAGATCGTGCTCGTTGAGGACACCGAGTGGATTGCAGCAGCGGGAGACTACACCGAACTGCATGCTCACGGACGTTCGCACCTCTTGCGCGAAAGCATGACCTCGCTCGAGAGCCGGCTTGACCCCGCGAGCTTTTTGAGAATTCATCGCTCGCGAATGGTTCAAAGCCGTTGCATCACCGAATTACGCAGCTTGGAGAACGGAGAGTACCTCGTGAAGCTTTCCGATGGTTCCGAGCACCGCTCGAGCCGAACCTACGCAAAAAACCTCGAGCGCTGGCTAGACACTCATAGCGCGTTGTAACACGCCGGTTCGATCCGGCGCGTTAAGCGACGATAGGTGAAGGTAAAGCCGGGCCATAGCGTCGTGTTGCGGCCGTGCTCGTCGAGATACCAGCTTTTGCAACCCGATGCCCACACCGTACGTTCGGTGCGGTGCGCGATCGTTGTGGAAAAGGCCGACTCAACCTCCGGCTTGAGATCGAGCTCGGTGATGCCGCGTGCGCGCATCGTCCGCAGCGCGCTCATAACATAGGTGATCTGCGCTTCGATCATGATCACCATCGAGTTGTGACCCAGGCCCGTGTTGGGACCGACGAGGAAAAAGAGATTCGGGAAACCGCTCGCGCTGATACCGAGGTACGAGCGGGGGCCATCGGCCCAGGCGTCTTCGAGGCTCTTGCCTGCCCGGCCGTAGATCTGCACCGGCGAGATGAACTCTTGCGCGCGAAAGCCGGTGGCAAGCACGATCGCATCGACCTCGTGTTCGGTCCCGTCCTGCGTCACGATGGTGCGTTCGCGCATCTCACGTATCGGTTCGGTCACCAGCGCGACGTTCTCGCGGCCGAGCGCCGGATAGTAGTCATCGGAAAGCAGAATACGCTTGCACCCCATGTGGTAGCTGGGCGTCAGCCGCTCGCGCAACTCGGCGTTTTGCACTTGCGCGTGCAGGTGCCGCAACGCGATGCGCTGGGCGAGCGCAAGGATGCGCGTGTTGCGGATGAATCCAAGTGCGCGAACTTCGCGCAGCCAATACATCGACTGACGCACCAGCCACGCGTAGCCGGGCACGAATCGCCGCAGCCACCGTTCGCGTGCCGTCGTCGGCCGGTCGAGCCGCGGAATGATCCACGGCGGCGTGCGCTGGAAGAGCGTGAGCTGCTTCGCCTGCGCCGCGATCGCTGGGACGATTTGAATGGCGCTCGCGCCGGTTCCGATGACGGCGATGCGTTTGCCGGCCGGGTCAAACGACGCGTCCCACGCCGCCGAATGAAAGACGTCGCCGGCGAACCTCTGCAAACCAGGAATGTCGGGAATCATCGGATTGCTCAAGCCGCCCATCCCCGAGACCAGCACGCGCGCTACGATCGTTTCGCCGCTACGAAGGGTCACGTTCCATGCCCGCGCATCCTCGTCATATCGAGCTTCCGTGACCTCGCTGTTGAACCGGATGTGCGGTGCGACGCCGTATTTCTTGACGCACGCGCGTAAGTAATCCCAGATCTCGGTCTGCGGCGGAAACGCGCGCGTCCAATCGTGCTTGCGCTCAAATGAAAAGGAATAGAGCATCGAGGGAATATCGCACGCGCAGCCCGGATAGCGATTGTCGCGCCAGGTTCCACCGACATCCTCCGCACGCTCGAGCACGACGAACGACTCCATGCCCGCGCGTCGTAAGGCGATCGCCATGCCGATCCCGGCAAAACCGGTTCCGACGATGACAACGTCGATCACGCGGGCGTGCGCCGGTTCCGAGCGGCGTCGAATGAAAGTCGAGCGTTGAGGATCCGCGCCGCGCGCGGACCCAACAGGCGCGTCATCAGATCGACGCGCACCGCGTCGGCCCCGACCAGCACGCGATCGTCCTTACGTTCGATGCCCTTAATGATGATCGCGGCCGCTTCTTCGGCCGGGATCGACAACAGCTTGTCGAACCGGCGCGACGACTTTTCCGCTGCCGCTTGATCGGCCGCGGCAGCAATCCGCGATGAACGCGCAATTCCCGTCGCAATCCCGGCCGGATGAACCGTTACGACGTGAACGTTGGTGTGACTGAGCTCGCCGCGCAAGGACTCGCTGTAACCGCGCACGGCGAATTTCGCGGCGGAATACGCCGATTGACCGGCGGGCGCCCACAGCCCAAAGAGACTGGAGACGTTCACGATTGAGGCAACGGGACGCTCGAGCAGCATCGGAAGAAAGGCGCGAACGCCAAAGACCACGCCGTAGAAGTTGATGTCCATGAGCCAACGCAGCTCGGCGGTCGAAATCTCCATCACGCTGCCATACATCGCGACGCCGGCGTTATTGATGAGAATGTCGACGGTACCGTGCGCGGCGCGGACCGCTTCCGCAAAGCCAAGCACGGCGGCCTCGTCAGCGACATCCAGCGTGTGCTGGGTTATCCGCGACCCCGCGGGCGCAAGACGCACTGTCTCCGCAAGACCTTCGGCGTTGCGATCCGCCAGCGCGAGAATCGCACCGCGCTTTGCAAGATCGAGCGCGAGCGCGCGCCCGATCCCGGACGACGCTCCGGTTAGGGCAACGATTTTCCCATCGAAGAACTGCATCGGGGTTCTTTACGCCCGCTGGCCGTATTTGTCATGTCTACTGATACCAGATTTCGATGACGTACGTGTTCGCCGTGTTGACGTTGACCGCATTCTGCGGTAAGCCGAGCGTGAATACGCCGTTGCTCGTCGGCGGCCCGTTGGCCGTGACGACCTGTGCGCCACTGCACGTGCCCTCCGCGGCAAGCAAACCGTAGTAGGTTCCGCTCGGCGCGGTTGCCGTCAACGTCGGCGTCGTCGTGAACAGATTGCTCGGCGCCGGTACCCACTGGAAGTCGCTCCCCACCCAGCCGCTGAACTCGGCGGAGAGGATCACGGCCTTCACGGTGCCGCCGTTTTGCGCCGGGGGCGTGCATCCGTTCGGTGCTTGCCCATTCGAGTACGTGATGTTCACGGTCGACCCATTACTGCCGGTGAGGAAAAATGCCGGTTCGCCGGTGGCCGACCCCCACGTAATACTGGCACCGTTCGAAAGCGTGAATGTCGGCGCTGGTGTTGCACCGGTATTGGCGAGTTGATTGACACCACCAGACGTCGTAACGATCACGCCTGAAGCGGCCGCGGACGACGGCGTGGTGGTCGGGGTCGGTGTCGGCGTCGGCGATGCTAGAACCACCGAACCCGACACGACCTCGATGTAGCACGAAAACGTCGGCGTATAATTCTCCGAACAGTCTGACAAGACGTTGCCGGTATTATTACCAGCATCACATTGCCCCAGACACATACTGTTCGCCGTGAATGCTGCCAAACTCGCGGTGCTTTGCGCAGCGTTGTACGTGAAAATCTCGGTCTCTTCCGCGACCGTCGGGCTCAAATTTGCTGGTTGGATCAATTCGACGACCAACGACGACGGATTGCCGAGGCCGCTCAGCGAGATCGTCGGCGCCAAAGCATCGATCGGTTGCGGTCCCACCGTAAAGCTCCACGCGGTCAGCGCCGTTGCCGACGCGTCGCGGCGGGCAGCCTGCGGTGACGGCGCCCCCGAGGTGACCGCCGTAATCTTGAGGCTGTTTCCGGAAGTGCCGCCGCGTGTCGTAAACGCAAACGTTCCTGAGACGTTGTCGTTGAGCGGAACGCAGACGGTGTTCTGTGCGTTCGGCGCGACCGTGAGGGGATCGCCGTAGGAACATAGCGCGTTGATCGTGGGCGTGGGCGACGCGCACGCAACCGCGAGGCCGCCCAATACTACAGAAAATAGGACCCATTGCCAAAGCCGTGCATGATTCATCGCGCATGAACCTCCCGAGCGATTGCGCGAGAATTTCTCTGAACCGGCTAGGCGCCCCTGGCCTCTGTGAGAAGCTGGGCGACACGCGGGTGGGTCGCTGAGAGCGCGTCGACGGCGCGCGCCATCTCGTAAAGCGCTGCACACAATATGCCCTCTCTTGTCATCCCGAGCATGGCGAAGCCCTAGCTACGACGGTGGCCGGCGCAGCTTTCGGCCGATAAACACCATCGCAAAGATTGCCAGTACCGCGGCGATGTTGACGATCGAAGCGAGCAGGACTAACGTACTCTTCCCTTGCGTCCCGGCCGCTATGAGCAGTCCCGCCGAAATGCAGAGTAGAACCACCGCAAGGACGAAGATGCTGTAGTAGAGCTGACGTGTTGAAAGCATTCTTACACTCCCCTTTCGTATGCGAGCAGCTCGGCGACACGCGAAGCACACTGGGCGCTCGCCTTTGTATCGAGAAATGACGCACGCGTGCGGCGCGACAATACGTCGTCGACCGTGCGCGCCATCTCGTTCCGTATCGCGTAGACGACATCATCCTCCGTGTACGGTAGATTCGCGTGCAGCTTAGCTCCCGTCCCCGGAAGCAGCGATTCGTGCAGCGGCAGATGCCGCGTACGGCACGGCGCGGCGGTGAGCTGCCCGACTTTGAGCGCGACGTCGATCGTATCTTGTGCCATCTGCCGATAGGTCGTCCACTTACCGCCGGCGATCGTCACTAGCCCCGAAAGCGAGGCTTCGACGATATGCTCGCGCGACAAACGGGCCGTGCTCGTTGCCGCGCCGTCGACGAGCGGTCGCAGCCCACAAAACGCCGCCGTAACCTGCTCCCGCGCAATCGGCTGCGCGAGATAGCGCGCCGCATGCTGCAACAAATAGTCGATCTCTTCTTCCGTCGGTACCGGATCGAGCGACGGCGCGGCCTCCGGAATGTCGGTCGTCCCGATCAGCACGTGCCCGAGCCAGGGGATGATGAAGAGCACGCGCCCATCGTCGGTCTTCGGGACGAGCAAGGCGTCCTCGCTCGGGAAGACGTCACGCGGCACCACGATGTGCGAGCCGCGGCTCAGTTTGAGCAACGGCCGCGCGGCCGGATCGTCGAGCCGGCGCAGCTCGTCGCTGAAGACGCCGGTCGCGTTGACCACCACATGCGCTCGCACGCTCACCTCGCTGCCGGTCTCCTCGTCGCGCACGCGCACGCCGGAAATGCGCGTCCCGCTGCGCTCGAAGGCGACCGCGCGCGCATAGTTGACGACGACCGCGCCGAGGTCGATCGCGGTGCGCGCGAGCGAAATTGCCAGCCGCGCATCGTCGAACTGCCCATCGTGATAGCGCGTCGCGCCCCACAAGCCGTGCGCCCGTAACGCCGGCAGACGCGCGAGCGTCTCACGCGCGCTCAAATACCGGCTACGCCCGAAATTCTCACGACCGGCCAAGAGATCGTAGGCGGTGAGCCCAGCAAAGTAGTACGGCGCCTCATACCAGCGGTAGGCCGGCGCGATGAAACCCAAGTCGTGGACCACGTGCGGTGCATTCTTGCGCAGGATCGCGCGCTCGCGCAACGCCTCGCGCACCAAGTGGATATCCCCTTCGGCCAAGTAGCGCACGCCGCCGTGAATCAACTTGGTCGACCGGCTTGACGTCGCATTGGCAAAATCGACCGCCTCGACGAGCGCTGTTTTATATCCGCGCGACACCGCGTCGACGGCCACGCCCAGGCCGCTCGCGCCGCCGCCGATCACGACTACGTCGAACGCATCGTCGAGCGCACCGAAGTTACGCACGAGTTTTTCGAATCGCGGTGGCCCAGCCGTCTAGGCGCCGCGCGCGCTCGGCCGGATTGAGCGCCGGTGTAAAGCGGCGCGCCTCTTGCCACAGCTTCGCAACCTCATCCGAGTCGCGCCAATAGCCGACGTGCAGCCCCGCGCAGTAGGCCGCGCCGAGCGCGGTCGTCTCGGTAATCCGCGGGCGCACGACGTCGACGCCCAAGAGGTCGGCTTGCATCTGCATCAACAGATCGCTGACCGCCGCCCCGCCGTCGACGCGCAGTTCGCGCAGCGTGACGCCCGAGTCGGCTTCCATCGCCGCCACCACGTCGCAACTTTGATACGAAATCGCTTCGAG
>DATHMY010000267.1:0-5545 GCA_035486535.1 Candidatus Acidiferrum sp. | reverse complement strand
CCCCCTCGGCATCGCGCGGATAACGGCCGTAGTCCTCGTTGGCGGCAAACTGCAGCGGATTGACGAACAGCGAGGCGGCGACGGCAACCGATTCCGCGCGCGCGCGGCGCACCAGTGCGAGGTGCCCCTCGTGCAATGCCCCCATGGTCGGCACGAAGCCGAGCGGCCGCGGCAAGACGTCAAAGAGTGCGCGCGCTTGCGAGATAGTCGAAGCAAGTTGCACGTTCGCTACATTCGCGTCACGCGAAGTACCGTTCGACCTACCATAAAGGGAACGCCGATCTCAACCGTGGCATCGCCCGTAACCAGCTCGCCGTTGATCTTCGTGCCATTCCGGCTCTCGAGATCCGTGAGGTGCAGGTTCTCTCCATCGATACGAACGTGCGCGTGCTTGCGCGAGACATAGCGATCGAGCGCTATGCAGGCTTGAGCGACCGAATCGTCGCGGCCGATTGTGATTTCGCTTTCAAACGTCCAGCTTTTTCCATCGAGCGGTCCGCTGAGGACCTCGAGCAGGTACATGGCGGCGAGCCCTTCTCTGGTGCAGCCGCCCGGCTCCTGGTCGGCCGGCCGCCGGGTGTAAAGACAGCGCTAACAAAACGGGCCTTCCGGACGATAGTCATAGGGTGACGATGAACGACCGGATCGACGAGCTTTTAGAGCTCATAGAGGTGGAGCCGGATGCCCTGCGCGAGGCCGAATTCCTGCAGGCGCAGGCGATCCTTGAGACTTTGGCGGGGAAAACCATCACGGCCGCCGAGATCGAAGACACGCGCATCGTTATTACAACGAACGATGGGAACCGTTACTTCTTCTACGGTTTCATGGGGGAATCTCAGAGCAGCTAACGCTATTTAGCGGGTTGCTTTGAAGCCACGAACGCCGCGATCTTTTCATGGTCGCCGGACGTGTATTGCGTAAATGCCACTCCGTGCGTGTACCGTTTGCTCGACGCATCGAAGAACGTGAGTGCAATTTTCGCGCGGACGAGCATCTCACGATCGTGACTCGGCAGCGTAAAGCGCAAGACGATCGGTTGCCCGGCCGGGAGATCGGTCGTCGTGGTGATTCGCATGCCACCGCGGCTAAGGTCGACGGCTGCTCCGCCCAGCACTAATTCGTGCCCCGGGACGATGATCGTGACCGGGAAATCGACGATCGCGCGGAAGAATTGGCGCTCGTGCGAGCGATCTTCTTGAGTACTCACCGGTGTGCGTTCTTCTCTGCTCCGGCCGCGCCGCCTTCATTCTGCCATGACCGCTTGAGCGGCGAGTAGCGCGCCGAGCATCGCGTGCTCGGTGACGATGCCACCTTGGAGATACACCTCGAACGGCGCGCGCAGCGGCGCATCGCACGACAGCTCGATGGTGGCGCCGCCGACGAATGCGCCGCCGGACATCACGACGGGATCGACGTAACCAGGAACCGGCCCGGGCTCGGGACGGAAGCGCGCATTAAGAGGCATCGCCGCTTGTAAACCTGAGGTAAAGCGCAGCAACCGAGCTGCATCGCGCAAACCAATCGCTTGCACGATGTCCGTTCGAATCGAGCCGGGCGCCGGATCGACGTCGAACCCGAGCTGCGCGAAGAGCGCGGCGGCAAAATCGAGCCCGCGCAGCGTTTGCTCTACGACCATCGGCGCGACGAAAAGGCCCTGAATAAACGCGCGGCCGAAACCAAACGTGGGACCAATTCCCCCGCGCAATCCTGGGGCGTAGAGCCGTGCGCTCACACGCTCCAACAAGTCGGCGCGGCCGGCGATGTAGCCGCCGCCCGGCGCGAGTCCTCCGCCGAGATTCTTGATCAGCGAACCCATGATGAGATCGGCGCCTGCGTGCGTCGGCTCCCGATCTTCTACCAGCTCGCCGTAGCAGTTGTCGACCAGCACCGCGACGTGCGGCGCGGCGCGCTTCACGCAGGTCGCGATCTGCGCGCACGCCTCGACATCGAGCGAAGGGCGCGGCGCGTAGCCGCGCGAGCGCTGCACGAAGACGGCATCCGCGTCAGCCTGCGCGACCGCGCCGGCAATCGCATCGAGATCCGGCGTGCCGTCGGCCCGAAGCGCGATCTCCTCATAGACGATGCCTTGCGAAACCAGCGAATATTCAGCGTCGCAAATTGCATTGCGCAAGGTGTCGTATGGGCGTCCCGCCACCGCGATCAGGCGGCGACCCGGCGCAACGCAGGCGGCAAGCGCGGTCGCGATCGCCTGCGTACCGCTCACAATCGAGAGCCGAGCCAACACGCCTTGCGCACCAAGTACACGCGCCAACAACGCTTCATAGCGCTCGCGGGCGGGATCGTCGTAGCCGTAGCCGCTGGTGCCGGCAAGATCGCTTTCGTTCAC
The DNA here is from genome assembly GCA_035486535.1 of Candidatus Acidiferrum sp. Lineage (GTDB taxonomy): Bacteria > Vulcanimicrobiota > Vulcanimicrobiia > Vulcanimicrobiales > Vulcanimicrobiaceae > Aquilonibacter. Next base: position 3,198 of record DATHMY010000267.1, on the reverse strand, counting down.
GCCTTCGTCGAAGAATGCGCGCAGCACGCGCGCCTTGACGCGCGCTTGCGCCGGATATTCGAGCGCACGTGTTTGCTCGTACGCGCGCATCGCCGCGCCGCGAACGCGCACATCGATTCCGAACGAGTCACAAAGCAAATCGATCATGCTGCTGCCGCGAGCTCCGCTTCGACGTGACCTTCGAACGCGCGCACGAACGGTAAATAGATCGCCGTTGCCAGGGCAATATTGAGCGCGACGAGCCCGATCGCACGCACGTCGAGCGTGGCAAGATAGGTCGAGATCAGCGTCGGAATCGACGAGGGGACGTAATAAATCGCGCGGCCGACCCAACCGAGACTGACGGCAAGGTAGGTTGTCGTCGCAAGCACGATCGGCGCCACGAGGAACGGTGGAACGAGAAACGGATTGAGCACGACCGGCACCGCGAAGAGCAGCGGTTCGTTCGCATTGAAGAGCGCGGGCACGATCGTCGCGCGGCCGACGGTTCGCAGACGCGCGACGCGTGAGAGCGCAAGGAGCGCAGCCAGCGGGAGCGTCGATCCGGCTCCGCCGGGGAAGATAAAGAGGAAGAGTGAGACCACGACGATGTGCGGCAATGGTACGTGATGCGCGTAGGCGAGCGTATTCTGCATCTGGAGCGTGAGATACACCGGCGTGACCACCGCCGCAAGCAACGCCGGACCATGCATCCCGATAACCCACAGCAGCGTCTGCGCCAGCACGATCGCGAGCAACGCCGGATACGTGTCGCCGAGTCGTCCCAACGGTTCGATGATCGCCGCGAGGGCGCCCAGAACCGGCACGTGCAAGAAGCGTAACGTCAGCGCGATAACGATTGCCGCCACTGCGCCAACCCAGGCATTGCCGCTCGCTCGTGCCGCCAATGCGACGACGCCGCACGCGGCAAACGCTAGGAACAGCCCGCTTGGACCGATCGTGCGCAGATACTCGAGGAGCGGCGCACGCAGCGGCGGCAACACGATGAGAAACGCGAGCAAGGATCCGGCGATAACCGCGATCGGATCGATGTGGGCGCGGCGGCCGTAGAACCACCCCAGCGTCGGCGCGAGGACCAATCCCATTACCCCGAACGACGGCAGCAGCGCCGAAGAGACGCGCAGTCCGAGCGAGGGACCAAAGACGGGGCCCGGTTCATGCGCGAAGGGCAGAGTCGCCGCGAACGCGGCGACCAGGCCAATAAAGCTCCACGGCAGCGCCTCGCGGATTGCCGCCAAAAAGGGGCTAGAGGCGGCGGACGACAGCCTCGACGCGACCGATGATCTCGACATCGCTCGCGTAGATTGGCGCCATGCTGCGATTCTCCGGCTGTAGCCGGATTCGGCCGTCCTCGCGGTAGTAGCGCTTCACGGTGGCCTCGCCGTCGAGCATGGCCACCACGATCTCGCCGTCGCGCGCGATCCGCTGCGGGCGCACCATGATGAGATCGCCGTCGAGAATCGCCGCTTCGATCATCGAATCGCCTTGAACGCGCAACATGAATGCATCGCTGACCCGCGGCACAAAGGATGCCGGCAGCACGAACTCGCCTTCAAGGTGCTCCTGCGCGGTAATCGGCACGCCGGCGGCGACCTTGCCGACGATCGGCATCACGATGCTCTCGGGCACCGGGGCCAGACCCAGGTCCGAACGCAGTGCGCGTGGCTTGGTAGGATCGCGCGAGATGAGCCCGCGACGCTCCAGCGCCTTGAGATGCGCATGAATGGTTGACGACGATGAGAGGCCGACGCGTTCGCCGATTTCGCGAACCGAGGGCGGGTAGCCGCGCTCCACCGTGAAGGCGCGGATCACATCCAGGATCCGCTGCTGTCGTTCCGTCGCTGGTTTTTCGGTCAAGGCTCCCTCCGGATTTGCAGCGCAATGCCACCCGTATGGCATGGGTATGCCTTACAACCCTAGCACAGGATCCCCGCAAAGGCAAACATACGTTCGGATCACCCTTGACAGTGCAGAGAGCGTATGTGGTAAAATCTAGGGGACGAACAACTGTTTGCCCCAACATGTAGACAGGTTCGTGGCCGAACACCCGTTTGGCACAAGATATGGAGGAGCTGGTGGTTACGCGCAAACGGTTCACGCTCATGCCCGCAATCGCGCTCGCAGCGCTGAGTTTGATGGTGACGGTGCCTGCACTTTCGAGCATGCATCTGTACGCCGCAACGGCGCAACGCTATGCGACGGTGACGGTGCAGCCCGGCGACACGCTGTGGTCGATCGCTTCGACGCACACGAGCGCAAGCGGTGACGTTCAGGAAACGATCGATGCGATCAGCGCGGCCAACCATCTGCAAGCCTCGATGCTGCAGCCCGGCGAACGGCTCCGTATCCCCGAATAACCCTTCGACAAGCTCAGGGTGACAAAGAGATCGTACTATGCGATCTCTTTTTATTTGCCGCGGCTAACAAGGACGATCGAGTGGCCGACGTGATCGTTCAAGAACTCCAGACCATCCATCATCCACGTATCGAGGCCGCCGGACGAGTGCTTCGCGACTTCGCGCACGACGTGCACGCGATCGCGCAGCCACGCCAGCTCCGAGCGCGTGGTCGTTGGGAAGATCGCGACCTCGCAATCTTCGCACTTGTATCCATACTGCATCGCGCGAGCGCTTTTCGAGTGAAACGAAGAGGGCCCCCGCTTTCGCGGAGGCCCTCGATGTGTGTCGTACTCGAGCGAGTGCTAGAGCTTGACGTTGAACGTCAGGTAGGCGTTGATCGGCGGCGGGATAACGCCGGCGACCGAGCCGAGACCTGGCGCGTACGATTGCTGCTGCCACGGTGCCAGAGTGGTACCGTTGGCGACCGGATCGTACGATGCGGTGTTGCCTGGGTTGGCGAAGCCCGATCCGAACTGGTAGTTCGAAACGTATTCGCCGTTCGCTCCGTACGAGCAGACGTTGTTGCTCGGCGGATAGGCCGACGTCCACGGCTCTTTCGAACCACCGAAGCAGGTGTGGAACACGTTGGCAACTGTGAGGTTCACCGTGATTCGCGGTGAGAGATCATAGCTGAACGCGATGTTCCCAACCATGATGTTCGGGTTGTGGTACGCGCCGATGGTGTCGAAGCTGCCGGTTTGCGGATTCGGGATGTAGAGCAAACCGGTCGGCGTCGCGCCTTGGCCGATGACTGACGTGTACGCGCATTGTCCGACAGGAGCCGATGCCGACAGGTCAT
>DATHMY010000266.1:0-6639 GCA_035486535.1 Candidatus Acidiferrum sp. | reverse complement strand
GTACGAGAAGGTCGACTCGCCGTCAACGTCTTGCATGTCGTACTCTTCTTCGAAGATCGGAGGTTTGTCATAGCGGATGAGTAAGCGCGCGTAAAGCGCGCTCGGCTGCGCGCGCACTTTGTCGACGCCCGCGAACTCTGTAAACTCGGGATGCGACCAATACAGGCGCAGACCGATGACGGTCATCGCGGCGACGAAGATGAAGATTGCCCACGGGACGACGGTGGTTCGGCGAAACATGTCGGGCGTCTTTACGAATCCGCCGGTTCCGCTTCCTGGTCAAGGACGTCGTTCACAAGGCGGTCGGCGAGCTTGTTTTGCTTGCGAGGGACATGTTTGATATCGACGTGTTCGAAACGGCGTAGCAGCGTTTGCGCCCGCCGATGCAACGGCTGGAGATCCGCGTGTTTGACGCGGTACTCGCCGCGCATTTGCTTGACCACCAGCTCCGAATCCAGCCGCACGGCGAGACGGCGGATGCCCCTCTCGGCGGCGCGCTCGAGCCCGATGCACAGCGCGGTCCACTCGGCGACGTTGTTGGTGGCGGTGCCCAAGTAGCGCCCGACTTCGTCGAGCACGACGCCGTCGGGGCCGATCAGGACGGCGCCGCTGGCCGCCGGCCCGGGGTTTCCGCGCGAGCCGCCATCGGCAAAGAGGGTCGCGTCGGTCGGAAGCGCGTCAAAGAGCGTTGCCATATCGTTTTGACTGTCTTCGGCGTTGGTATAATGCAGCCATGCGACACGTTCTTATGCGCGGCTTCGCCGCTCTCGCACTCCTCTCGCTCAGCCTCGTGCCCAACGCGGCCTGGGCGGCGAGTACGTTCTACGGCCTGACGGTTCACGTTTCCACCAATAACATCAAGGTCCAAGATCCACGTACCCACCAGACCCTGAGCTTCGAAATTCTGCCGAAGTTTGACCAGGTCTTCTCGGGCGACGGCAAGACCACGTACCAGATGAAGGATCTTCATAACGGTCAATACGTCGGGATCATTTACGATCAGAAGGCGCTCGGCATGCGCCATGCCGACAAGATCTACATCATGAACAACGCCAACCAACGCATCAGCGCCCAATAAGCGCTTCCTGTATCCCTGCTACTCCCGGCGCCGCACTCGTGCGGCGCCTCTTCTATATGCGGGCTTCTATATTCGGATACTGCCAAGGCGGCCCCGACCGGTAGGATGGGCCTATGAATAAGCATCACGTCCTTCTCGGCTCGGCCATCCTGGCGGTGGCGCTGTGCGTGGTACCCGCGAGCGCGCAAGTTGCGGTGCCGGCGGCCCAGCCGTCAACCACCACCGAACAAGATATCCAACTGTTGCGCGAAAACATCCGCGCCGATCGCAAGAAGATCATGGCCGCCAACATGGTCCTCACCTCGGACCAGGCCACCAAGTTCTGGCCGATCTACGATCAGTATCAAGCGGAGCTCAACAAGATCGGCGACACGCGCTGGCAGTGGATGAAAGAGTATGCTGCGAGCTATCCTAACGTGACTCCGGAACAAGCTCAAGGGTTCATGGCCCGCTCGACGCAGGTGGATCAACAGATGATCGCGCTGCGCGAGAAGTATGTACCGATATTGGAAAAAGTGATCTCGCCCAAGCAGGTCGCGCTGTGGTATCAGATCGACCGGCAGATCGACCTGATCGTCAACGTGCAGTTGGCATCGTTGCTGCCACTAGTGGATCCGACGAAGTAGCGCTCAAAGCGCGGCGTGGAGGAACGTCGCGATCGCCGGTGCGAGCGGCGCACTGAGCGGTAACTGCGGCTGGGAATAGGTCGCGATGTTTGCATCGCGGCCTGCAGGTGCATCGACCAGGATATGGTTCATGCCGTCGATGGTGAGGACTTGTGCCTTCGGATCGGCGGCCGCGAGCAATTTTGCATCGGCCGCACTGACTTGAATGTCGGTCGTGCCGTGTACGATGAGCACCGGGATGGTGAGCTTGGCGATCTCGGTGGCCGGATTGTAGCGATACTCCGAGATCACGTACGGCTGCACGCTTGGACGGAAGAGCGCCGCTAGGAGCGGGTCGGGATTCGGCACCGTCTTGCCAGCGAGCAGCGAGGCATTGATGCTCACGACTTCGTTGACGATCGCAGGAGGCGTGCCGGGGTTCGCGCGCACTTGTTCCTCGACGATCGTGGCCAAATTGCGGCCCGCGCCTTCGAGCGAGACGACGGCGCCAACATGCGGGTCGCGCTCGGCGGCAAGGATCCCGATCAGCGATCCTTCGCTGTGCCCAATGATTGCAACACCGTGGAAGCGCGGATCATGTTCGAGCCATGCGGTAAGCGCAAGGGCATCATTTACGAAATCATCGAAGCGCAGGTCGCTTTCGGTCTGGCGATCGACGCTGTTGCCAATACCGCGCTTGTCATAACGCAGTGTCGCGATGCCTTGCGCCGCGAGTCCCTGCGCGAGCTTTTTGTACGCGTCGGTGGTTAGGCCGCCGGCAGCGTTGCCGTTACGGTCGGTCGGACCGGAACCGGCAATGATGAGGGCAACGGGAAACGGACCTTTCCCTGCGGGAAGCATGAGCGTCCCCGATAGCGCACCGATCGGGATCGGCACCAAAACCGGCTCTTCATGAAAGTCAGCAGCCATTGCGGGAACGATCGCGAGCGCGAGCGCAAACATGAGGCCGGCAACAAAACATCGGTACACCATCACCCTCCCGGAGGCGTCAGTAACTCTTATTGCATACTCTATCATGTGCAGTTAGTTGCGCAAGACGGTTGTGGCAGAAGCAAATCCGCCGGTATCATCGATGGATTGGGCGAGTAAAAAAAGATACGTGCCCTGCGAAGCAGCGTACGTATCTTCTTGCAATCTCGGGCTGACAGGATTCGAACCTGCGACCTCTTGACCCCCAGTCAAGCGCGCTAACCAAGCTGCGCCACAGCCCGCTGAAGCCGGGTGAACCCGCGTTCATCCGGCAGCGTCACTTATTTGCGCTTCGCGCTCTTCTTTTTCCCGGCGGTTTTCTTCGCGCCGCTCGAACGCGTCCCGCCAACGGCGTCCTTGAGCGATTTACCCGCAACAAATGCCGGCACTTTGCGCGCCGCAATCTTGATCTTCTCACCGGTTTTGGGATTGCGTCCTTCGCGTGCCTTACGGCTGCGAACGACGAAGCTGCCGAACGGCGTCAACGCAACGCGGTCGCCCTTCTGCAGCGCCGTCTTGATTTCTTCGAGGATCAAGTCGACGACTTCGCCAGCTTGGCGTTTTGAAATCTCGACTTCGCCGGCGACGGCATCAATCAGATCGGCTTTTGTCAAACTACCTGTCTCCTTCCAGGGTGGGGGTATACGAAGGGGGCGCCTTCGGTCCTCTAATTATCGGCTTTTTGCGCGAGCGCACGCAGCGCCAGCACGTAGGAAAGCGGGCCCAAGCCGGAGACGCTTCCGACACATGACGCAGCGGTGACGCTGATACGACGATGCGCCTCGCGCGCGGCAATATTTGACAAGTGTACTTCTACGACCGGGATCGCGACCGATGCAATCGCATCGGCAATTGCATACGAGTAGTGCGAATACGCGCCCGGATTTATTACCACGCCGTCGTAGCCGGTGCGCGCGTCGTGAATCGCGTTGATGATTTCACCTTCACCGTTATGCTGCACGCAATCGACGCTCACACCGAGATCGCGTGCCGACGTCGCGATGAACTCGTTGAGCTCACCCAAGGTCATGCGGCCATAGATCTCGGGCTGACGCTCACCGAGCAAATTGAGATTCGGTCCGTGTATGACGAGAACGCGCATCTTGCGTCCTTCTCAGGAGGAAAAGCCCGCGCCTTCGGCCGAGGACGTCATCATGCCCGATCTCATCGTTAGCGCGTCCGCGCCGCAGGCCGGTATCGCCATTGCCGCCGCCATCACCACCGACCTCGTCGCTGAAATACGCAGCCGCCACGATCTCTCACCCCTGGTCAGCGCAGCCGTGGGCCGGTTGACGACCGGAGCGGCGCTGCTCGGCATCGCGCTCAAGGGCAGCGAACGCATCACACTGCAGATGTCGGGGGACGGCCCGGCCGGTACCATTGCGGCCGATGCCTGGCTGCTCGAGCCCGAGGTGCTCGGCGCGCGCGGCTACGCGGCCCGTCCGCATGCCGATCTGCCGCTCAATGCCAAGGGGAAGTTCGACGTTGCCGGCGTGATCGGCGCGGGCTCGCTGCAAGTGACGAAATCCTACGAAGTCGGCCAGCCGTACGTCGGCGTCGTGCCGTTTTATTCGGGCGAAGTTGCCGAAGACATCGCTTCGTATCTGGTCAACTCCGAACAGATCCCTAGCGTGGTCGCGCTTGGCGTGCTCGCCAATCCCGACGGTGTGCGTGCGTCGGGCGGCGTGCTTGCGCAAGTGCTGCCGGGCGCCGATGAACGCGCGATCGCAGCGCTCGAAGAGCGCGCGCTCGCCATGCCGCCTGTCACCAAACTCATCGACGAAGGCGCTGACGCGCACGCACTTTTACAGGCGCTCGCCGGCCCGATCGAGTTGCGCGCGCATCGCACGGTACGGATCGCGTTCGCCTGCACGTGCACGCGCGAGAAGGTCGAATCAGCGCTGCTCGGCATGGGCGCCGACGATTTGCGCTCGCTCGCCGACAAGCGCAGCGAATCGGAAGCATCGTGCGAGTTCTGCAAGAAACGCTACGTTTTTACATCTGACGAGCTACGTGAGCTCGCCGAACGGAGTGCCTAGCTTCTAAAACGGTAGCTCGGGTTCGAACAACTTGACGAGGCTCTTGGGCGCGCGATACGGCTCGATGCGTTGCCAAAAGGCTTCGCGAATGAACGGCCCGTCGTTGAAGTACCACCAGCCGCATTCGCATCGAATCGGTGGCCCGTCGACCTGCGGATAGGCGTAGACGCGCTTGCAGCGCTTGCAGACGAATTTCTTGTCGGCCATGATTCCTCTCCTACGGAACGATGCGAGCGAAGCGACGCGATCCGACCGAGAGCACGGCTGGGCCCGCTGCCGTCCACGCCGCTCGCGGATCGTCCACGACTATACCATCCACCTTCACGCCGTTCCCCGAGATAAGTCGCTCGGCCGCTCGCCGGCTTTCTGCAAAGCCGGCGCGCACCAAGACGTCGGCGAGACGCCGTGCATCGCCCAGCGTCACCTCGGGTAAGTCATTCTGCGGAATCTCTTTGCGCTGTACGGTTCGCTCGAAGTAGTCGCGCGCGGCGGCTGCCCCCGGCGCACCGTGATAGCGTGCGACAATCGCTTGGGCCAGCGCCTTCTTGGCCTCGATCGGGCTGATCGTTCCCGCTGCGAGCGCGTCGCGCAAGGCATCGGCCTGCGTCTGGCTTTGAAAGGCGGCGAGCCTTGCGTAAGTCGGCATCAACTCGTCGGGCATCGACATCAACTTCCCGAATTGTGTCTGGGCGTCTTCGGCGATGCCGACGTAGTTGCCCAGCGATTTACTCATCTTCTTCTCGCCGTCGAGACCGACGAGCAGCGGGACGGTCGCGCAAATCTGTGGCAGTTGTGCGTAGTCGCGCTGGAACTGACGCCCAAGCAGTAGATTGAAGAGTTGGTCGGTGCCCCCGAGTTCCACATCGGCTTCGATCGCGATCGAATCGTACGCCTGTGCCACGGGATAGAGAAACTCGTGCAGCGAGATCGGCGTCCCCGACTCGTAGCGATTGTGAAAATCGTTGCGCTCGAGCATCTGCGCCACGGTAACGTGCGAGACCAGGCGCACGATATCCGAAAAATCCAGTTTCGCCAGCCATTCCGAGTTGTAGCGAATCTTTACTCGCTCGAGATCGAGCACTTTTCCGGCCTGCTCGCGATAGGTCTGCATGTTGGCTTCGATCGCTTCGCGCGAGAGGGGTGGCCGCATTGCGTTGCGGCCACTGGGGTCGCCGATGCTCGCGGTGAAATCGCCGATAATCAGCGTCACTTCGTGCCCGGCTTCCGCAAAGCGCTGCAGCTTCTCTAAGACGACCATGAATCCCAAGTGCAGGTCGGCGCTGGTGGGATCGATGCCGAGCTTGACGCGGATCGGCCGCCCGAGCTTGAGGCGGGCGCGAAAATCCTCGACAGTCTCAACATGTTCGAAACCATCGAGCAGGTACTCGGCGTCGGTCGTACGTGGGTCAGCGGTCACGCGAGTTCTATTATCGTCACGCCGCCCGAGCCCTCGTCCTCGCGCCCGTAACGGATACTCTTGACGGCCGGATTCGTACGAAGATACTCCTGCAGACCGCGACCCAGCATTCCCGTGCCTTTACCGTGAATCAGGCGTAACGGCGTGTTGCCGGCAAGCGTAGCTTCATCAATCCAGCGTTCGACCAGCGGCTCCGCTTCGGAGAAGCGTTTCCCGCGCACATCGAGCTCGCTCATCGAGCGTGCCGCAGCCTCCACTTTCGCGTTCGCGCCGGCGGCACGTTCGGGGTGTTTGCGCGCCTGGCCGCTCGGGCGTTTCTCGACATCGCTGCGCTGCACAACCGTCTTCATGGGTCCAATCGCAATCAAGACCGTCTGGCCGTAATCTTCGACGACCGTCCCATCGGTATGCAACGAGCGAACGTGCACGCGATCGTTCGGTTCGAGCGACACGCGTTCGGCGGCTTTCCCCGCCGGCGTATCGGTCGCGCCAAGCTCGGCGCGCAGCGCG
>DATHMY010000265.1:0-6852 GCA_035486535.1 Candidatus Acidiferrum sp. | reverse complement strand
GCGCCGAGATCAAGCACAAATTCGGCCTTAGCCCAAATGTCTTTCCGTTGCAAACGGGGCTGCCGCGCTGCATTGCACTGCGCGTGACATTTGCCGACGGCACGGTGGTTCACAACCCGAACCTGCCGCAAACGCGCCGCCAAATGTACGAGCAGCCGCATTAGGCGAAGGAAGCAATTTCCTCGAAGTCCGGACGCGGATTGCGCGAGAAGAGCTTGCCGGCATCGCCGTAACCGAGCGTGACCAGTGAGATCGACTTGCGCGTCCGGGTTCGGAGGGCGCGCTCGTCGACCGCGGCAAAGTGCCGCCGTCCTGCGAGAGGGCTCAGCTGCCGGTCACCCGGATCGCCCGCGCGCCACCGAACGGAAACCACGCGCTGGTAGGCCCGACGAACGCGTCGCGCGGACCCAGGCATCGTTGCTAGCGCTACTCTCCGGACCACTGCTCGAGTACTTCGACCGCGCCGGCTCGTGCTTGTGAGATCGCGCTAGGGCGTAACCTCATCGCGCGTGTTGCTGCGCTCGCCCGCGTAAAAGCCGTATCTCCCCTTGATTTGCTCCCAGCCGGACTTGGGATCGCCGTAGACCCAGGCGACATCGATCGCGCGTATCGGCCCGTCGACGTAGTCCGCGTAGTAGCATTTGCCTTTGTACGGACACGTGTAATCGTGCGACGACATTTGCAATTTCTTACTCACCGCAGCAGCGTCGACGTACCAATTCCCTTCGGATTTGATGACTTGATCGCCGCTCGCGTCGGCTAACAGCGCCCCGGTGCGCTGCTCGTAAATTCGTACGCGCATGGCGGAGCTTGTTTGTCGAGCCGAGAACTTGCGCCTTCATGCTCAAGCCCATTGTCGAGATCGACCGCTTTGTCTCCGCCTCGCCCGAGCCGCACTCGGTCGCGGTGCTGCGCGGCAAAGAGGTCTGGATCGCTTCGCGGGCCACGCGCCGGATCGATGTCATGGAACGCGACGGCTGGCGCAAGATCGACGAAATCGAGACGCCGGGTATGCCCTGGGGAATGAACTATGGCGGGGGCGCGGTCGTAATGACCTGCGGCGAAGCGCCCGATGACGATCGGCGCGTGCGCCGCTACATTCCCGGCGACGGCTTCGATGACGTCGTCATCGAGTGCCCCGACGATGCCGGCTCCCACTTGGCGCTTTACGGCGGCCGCGTGCTGCTCGGTCAGTGGTACAACAAACGGCTGCTCTTGTTGAACGACGATGGCACGGTCGCGCATACGTGGAACACGCCACACGAAGTTTGCGGTGTTGCGGTCATCGACGACATGGCGTGTCTACTGGGCACGGACGATGAAGACACCGAAGAGTACTTTCTCTCGCGGCTCGATCTGCGCACCGGCGTTGCCGACGATCTTGCCAGCGTGCCGTTTCGCGCGCGCGGACTTGCGTGGGACGGGAGCCGGTTCTGGACCAATCATCGCGAGGCCGATCGGACCGTAACTTTCGCGTTGCTTCCCGACTAACGCGTGCACCTTACCGCGCTCGACTGGTGGATCGTCGTCGTCTCACTGGCGATCACGTTCGTCCCAGCGATCGTGCTCGCGCGTCGTGCCGGCAAAAACACCACCGAATTCTTTGCCGCTGGGCGCCGTGCGCCGTGGTGGTTGATCGGGATCTCGCTGGTTGCCACGACCTTCTCCACCGACACGCCGAATCTCGTTACGAATCTCGTGCGCGACGGCGGCGTCGCCGAGAACTGGGTCTGGTGGTCGTTCTTGCTCACCGGCATGGCGACGGTGTTCTTCTACGCGCGCTTGTGGCGGCGCAGCGGCGTGCTCACCGATTTGGAATTCTACGAACTCCGCTATTCCGGCAAGGCGGCATCGGTCGTGCGCTCGGTACGCGCCGTTTATCTCGGGTTATTCTTTAATTGTTTCATCATCGCGAGTGTGAATCTGGCTGCGGTGAAAATCGCTAGCGTGCTCTTTGGCTGGCCCCGCGAAGAGACGCTGTTGTTTTGCGCGATAGTCCCGATCATCTTTGCCGCCGCCGCCGGGCTGTGGGGCGTGATGGTCACCGATATGATCCAGTTCTGCATCACGATGACCGCTGCGCTCGCAGCCGCGTATTTCGCCCTACGCGCACCGGGCGTCGGTGGATTGCACGGGATGATCGCACACGTCGCAGCCGCGCATCCGCACCTGCTCTCGATACTTCCGGACTTCGGCGATTGGCCAACGGCACTCGGAATCTTCGTGATTCCGCTCACCGTACAGTGGTGGTCGGCCTGGTATCCCGGTTCCGAACCGGGCGGCGGAAGCTACGTCGCGCAACGCATGCTGGCCGCGCGTGCCGAGAACGATGCGCTCTTCGGCACGTTCATGTTTCAAGCCATGCACTACGCCCTTCGCCCGTGGCCGTGGATCGTGGTCGCACTCGCGTCAACGATCGTCTATCCGACGCTTGCCGACATTCATGCGCGCTTTCCATCGGTTGCGCCGGCGCTGCTCGGTAACGACATCGCGTATCCCGCAATGCTGGTCTTTCTCCCCGCAGGTTTCGCCGGGTTCATGGTCGCCGGGATCTTCGCTGCATACCGCTCGACGATCGAAACGCATCTCAACTGGGGCACGTCGTACCTCGTGCACGATTTTTACCGCCGCCTCATTCGCCGCGACGCCGACGAACGTCACTACGTCTTCGTGGGCCGCGTTGTCACGGTGTTGTTGATGATCGCGGGAATCGGGGTGACCTATCTGCTCGACACCGCAAAGGATGCCTTCTCGCTCTTGATCTCGATCGGCGCAGGCACGGGATTGATCTATCTATTGCGTTGGTTTTGGTGGCGCATCAACGCTTGGAGCGAGATCAGCGCGATGTGTGTCTCGTTCGTCGTCTCGCTGGGCTTCTTCATTGCCGGGAAGCTCGGTCACGGCGCGAACAGCACCACCGTGCTGTTGGTGACGGTCGCGGTCACGAGCGTGGTGTGGATTACGGTCACGTTTCTTACTCCCGCCGACGACGAAGCGACGTTGGCGCGATTCTACGCAAAGGTCCGTCCGGCCGGTCCCGGATGGCGGCGGGTGCGCGAGGTGGCCGGGCTTCCGCCCTCGCCTGACTCACCGGCCCAAGCGCTGGGGAGTTGGGTCCTGGGCTTGGCGGCAATCTACGGAATTCTCTTTGCCACCGGCGCCTTTGTCTATGGCCGGCCATTGCCGGGTACTATCTGGTTACTGGTCGCTGCGGGGGCGACCGTTGGTTTGATCCGCCTCGTCCGTGTTGCTTCTCCACAGATTGCACAAGGCTAAGGTCGCTGATTGTGGACAACGAGGGGCGGCGTTCTGCCACGGAAAAAGCGCCTGCTGATGCCTGAGACTCCGGATCGGCCACATCGCAGCGGCATGCTTGCCCTGGATCTGATCATTGCCGTCAGCGCCATCATCATCTCGTTTGCCTCGCTCTGGGTGGCACTACGAGCGGACCGCACGCAAGAACAGCTGCTCCAAGCGAGCGTCTGGCCTTACATCGAGTACTTCTCGAGCGACGCGACAGAAAATGGCGATAAGCGGCTCGCTTTCGTGCTTCGCAATGCCGGCGTTGGCCCGGCGATTGTCCACACTTTTGCCGTCGAATACAACGGCCGTCCCTACCCGAGGCTTCGCGCGGTGTTGTCTGCGTGCTGCAAACTGCAGGCCAACAGACATCACCAAGGGATTTTATCGTCCACGGTTCGCGATAGCGTGATCATGGCGCACGAGGACATGACATTCATCGAGGTACTTCCGGGTAAGACGGATCCACGCGACTATGAATCGATCGGCGCGGCGCGTTTTCACTTCTCGGTTCAGATTTGCTACTGTTCGGTATTGGGAGACTGTTGGTTTTTTGACACCGCCCGTGACGAACAGCCCAATGCGGTCAAAAAGTGCCCGCCGGTCAAAGTGCCGTACATCACCTAAAGGAGACCACGTTGAAGTCATCTCGCCTGCTCTGCGCAACGCTGTGCGCCGTACTCGCCGCGTGTTCGAATTCGGGATCCTCCTCGAGTTCGAGCGCGTCATCGGCACCAACGTCCGCCGCGTCAGGCGGAAAGACGATCGGCGTCTCGATTCAGAACCGCGAAGCCCAGTTTTACCAAGGCATGGAGAGCGGGATGAAATCTGAGGCGGCAAAGTACGGCTATACGCTGGTCGTCGTCGATGCTAATCGCGATAATGCCAAGCAGCAGAGTCAGGTCGAAGATTTCATTTCGAGTAAGGTCGATGCCATTGTGCTTACGCCGTACGACTCGACGGCGATCGGCAGTGCGATTGCCGAAGCCAACAAAGCGAACATTCCGGTCTTCACCGCCGACATCGCGAGCACGAGCAAGATCGGCACGGTCGTCGCGCACATCGCCAGCGATAACGTCCAAGGCGGGATGCAAGCCGCAACGCTGATCTGCAAGGCGGTCGGCCCGAATGGCCAGGTCGCGATTCTCGACGAGCCTGAAGTGACCAGCGTGCAAGATCGCGTCAAGGGCTTCAAGGCCGGCCTCAAAGCGGATTGCCCCGGCGTGACCGTCGTTGCCGACGTTGACGCCGGCGGCGAGCGCTCGAAGGCCGATAGCTCGATGGGTGACATCTTGCAGTCGAATCCGACCGTGAAGGGCGTCTTCGGCATCAACGATGATTCAGCGCTCGGTGCCGTGAGTGCGATCAAGGCGGCGGGTGCCACGGGAAAGATCGCGGTCGTAGGCTATGATGCGGAGCCGGAAGCGCAGGCCGCGATCAAGGCCGGATCGATGTACGGTGACGCGATTCAGTATCCCGATAAGATCGGTGAGCTGACTATCGATACGATCCACGACTACTTTGCCGGCAAGACGCCGCCGAAGGTCGTGCACGTCGCAGTCGGCACGTACACGCATTGAGCGCAGGCCTTCCACTGCTCGAGATGCGGGGCATCGGGAAGTCGTTTCCCGGCGTTCGCGCGCTTGCCGATGTCTCGCTGACCTTGTACGCGGGTGAAGTGCTCGCGCTTGTCGGTGAAAACGGAGCGGGCAAATCGACGTTGATGAAAATCTTGGCCGGGGCGCAGCGTGCGGACCACGGCGCGATCACAATCGACGGCACCGAGGTCTCGATCGACTCGCCCCACGACGCAGAGCGTCTCGGCATTGGGATGATCTATCAGGAGTTCAACCTGGTACCGCAACTCAATGCGTTGCAAAACATCATGCTCGGCAACGAACCAACCCGCGGAGGCATGCTTGACGAGCGCGCCGCGCGCGAGCGCGCGACCTCGGTCCTGCACGAGCTTGGGATCGAACTTCCCTTCGATCGTCCGGCGAGCCGCCTCTCGGTCGCCCAGCAGCAATTGATCGAAATCGCCAAGGCGCTCTCGAAGCGCGCGCGCATCATCGTGATGGACGAACCCACCGCGGCCCTCACCGAGCGGGAGATCGATGCCCTCTTCGCGCTGATTGCACGGCTGAAGGGCGGCGGCGCGGGCATCATCTACATTTCGCATCGCATGGAGGAGCTGCCGAAAATTGCGGATCGCATCACGGTCTTACGTGACGGCTCGATCGTCGAGACCCGAACGGCCACGGAATTCTCGCCCTCCGACGTAATCCGCGCGATGGTGGGCCGGCCGCTCGACGCGCACTTTCCGCCTCTGAATCCGGTCAGGCCGGACGCTCCGGTAGTGCTCGACGTGCGTGGCATCTCGCGTCGCCACGCGATAGAGGACATCACTTTCGCGGTGCACGCGGGCGAAATCGTCGGACTCGCCGGCTTGATTGGCGCGGGACGAACCGAGATCGTTCGCGCAATCGCGGGGGCCGACGTGCCTTCGCGCGGTATGATTACGATCGATGGCAAACCCGCGAACGTTCGCACGCCGCACGACGGTATCGAAGCCGGCATCGCGTTCATCACTGAGGATCGCAAAGGCCAGGGCCTCGTGTTGGGCATGACCGTGCGCGAAAACATCACACTGGCGCACCTTGCGCAATTCGTCAATCGCGAACATCTGATCTCGCAATCGCGCGAAGAGGAGGCGGCTCGCAAGATGATCGCGGATCTGCACGTGCGTACGCCGAGCCCCGAGCAACTCGTGCGCAATCTCTCGGGTGGCAACCAGCAGAAGGTCGTGCTTGCAAAGTGGCTGCTGGGGCAGGCGCGCGTCTTTTTGTTTGATGAACCAACTCGGGGGATCGATGTCGGCGCGAAAGCCGAAATCTATGCGCTGATGAAAGCCTTACTCGAACGCGGCGCGGCAATTGTGATGGTCTCGAGCGAACTGCCCGAGGTCCTCGGAATGTCGCATCGCATTCTCGTCATTCGCGACGGACGCATTGTTCGGGAATTCACGCGCGAGGGTGCCACGCCCGACGCGGTGATCGCCGCGGCTACCGGAGCTGCCGCATGAGCGCGATTCTCAAGAATCTGTGGCTGCGTAATACGATTCTGGTGATCGTTGTCGCGATCTTCATGGGCATCGTAAATGCCGCGGCACACGGCGAGTTTCTCAATCCCCGTAACCTCGTCACCGTGCTCGAGCAGATCTCCTATAACTGCATTCTGGGCGTGGGCCAAACGTTCGTCATTATCACCGCTGGTATCGACCTATCGATCGGATCGCTGGTCGCGCTCACCGGCGTCGTGATGGCGCAGACTGCCAATCACTTAAGTTTTGGCGGCGTCGGACTCGTGCTCGTAACGCTGCTCGCGGGTCTTGCCGTTGGTGCCGCCGCGGGTTGGATCAATGCGCTGCCGGTGGTCAAACTCAACTTGCCGCCGTTCATCACGACCTTCGCGATGCTCGAAGTCACGCTCGGACTTTCGTACATTTTCTCGGGCGGCCAGCCGGTCGCGGTGAATAATCCCATCTTTTCGGCG
>DATHMY010000264.1:0-12727 GCA_035486535.1 Candidatus Acidiferrum sp. | reverse complement strand
CCCTGGCATGCGGCCGGCAACCGGATGAATGGCATAAAACACTCTGACGCCGCGCTTCTCGAGTTGATCGGCGAGCGCCTTGACACTGTGTTGCGCTTGCGCTACCGCCATGCCGTAGCCCGGCACGAAGATCACCTTGCTCGCATACGCGAGCATCACCGCGACGTCGTCGGCACTGACGCTGCGTACATTTTGCGGTCCGCCGCCACCGGCGGCCGCCGGTTCCGATCCGCCCGCCGAACCGAACGCGCTGAAGAGCACGTTGGTCAGCGACCGATTCATCGCCTTGCTCATGTCGACGGTCAGGATCGTGCCGCTCGCACCGACCAACGCGCCACAAATGATCAGCAGTTCCGAATTGATTTCGAAGCCGGCCACCGCGACGGCTAAACCAGTGAACGAGTTGAGCAGCGAGATGACGACCGGCATATCCGCGCCGCCGATCGGCATGACGAAGAGCACGCCCAGTGCGAGCGCCGCTACCAGCAACAGATAGAAGCCCCACACCGCCAGCGTCCCGCCGCTCGAGACAAACCAAATCCCCAGGGCCACGATGCCGAGCGCAATGATCGCATTGACGACCTGTTGTCCGGGATAGGTGATCGGACGGCCAGTCATCAGTTCTTGGAGTTTGAGGAACGCGATGATCGAACCGGCGAAGCTGACCGACCCGATGATCATCGAGACGACGAGTGAGACCGACACGATCGGATCGAGGCCCGCGCCGCCGCCGTGCAAGAAGACGACGTACTCGACGACGCCGATGAGTGCTGCGGCACCGCCGCCGGCGCCATTGTACAGTGCGACCATCTGCGGCATCGCGGTCATCTTGACGCGAATCGCCGCCACGACGCCGATCGTGCCGCCCAGTACGATGCCGATCGCAATCGCCCACCAGCCGACGCCCATGGTTTGGATGAGCACGACGACGAGCGCAATCAACATGCCGAACGCCGCGAGACGATTGCCGAAGCGCGCGGTCGGCGGCGCATTCAAGAAATGCAGGCCAAGAATGAAACAGGCAATCGCGACGAGGTCGATCAGGGGAGCCGCAATGCTCACTTACGTGTCCCCTTCCCGCGGAACATCTCGAGCATACGCTCGGTGACGGCGAACCCGCCGAACACGTTGATCGCGCCGAGCGTCACCGCTGCGATCGCGACGACCGTCATCACCACCGAGGTGTTGCCACCGCCCAAGAGCGAGACCGTCGCGACGATTGCGCCCGCGACCACGATGCCGTGGATCGCATTCGTGGCAGACATCAGCGGTGTGTGTAGCGTCGTCGGGACTTTCGAGATCACTTCGAAACCGACGAAGACCGCCAGCACCAAAATGGTCAGTAAGGTAATGAGATGATTGACGTCGGTCACTTAAGCGTTTCCTCCGAGCAACACGTGGCCGTCGCGCGCTATGCACGCGCCTTTGATCACTTCGTCGTTGGGATCGAGCGTAAGCGCGCCATCTTTAATGAAGGGCGAGAGTAAGGCGTAGACGTTGCGCGAGTAGAGCATACTTGCATCGTACGGCATCGTCGATGCCAAGTTGACGGCGCCGATGATGCTGACGCCGTTTGCGGAAGTGACCGTCTCGCCGGCTTTCGTGAGCGCGCAGTTGCCGCCGGCTTCGGCGGCGAGGTCGACGATCACCGAGCCCGGCTTCATCGCTGCCACCGCCGCTTCGCTCACGAGGATCGGCGCTTTACGTCCCGGCACGAGCGCGGTGGTGATAACGACGTCGTTCTTTCCGATTTGCTCGACCATCCATGCGCGCTGGCGTTCTTGCTGCTCGGGCGTCAACTCCTTAGCGTAGCCACCACTGCCTTCGGCGCTCTCACCAAGATCGAACTCCAAAAATGATGCACCAAGCGATTGAACCTGTTCGCGAACCGCGGCCCGCACGTCGTATCCGCTAACCACTGCGCCGAGGCGGCGCGCGGTCGCAATCGCTTGCAGACCAGCGACGCCGGCGCCGAGAATTAGCGCTTTCGCCGGTGGAATCGTGCCCGCAGCGGTGGTGAGCATCGGGAAGAACTTCGGAAGCTCCCCGGATGCGAGCAGCACTGCTTTGTAGCCCGCGATGTTGCTTTGTGAAGAGAGCGCATCCATCGACTGCGCGCGTGTGATGCGCGGAATCATCTCCATAGCCAGTGCCGTCAATCCGGCATCAGCCACGGTCTTGACGTATGCCGGATCACCAAGCGGGTTCAAAAATCCAACCAGCGTCGCATTTCGATGCATTGCTGCGAGCACGGCCGGCGTGGGCTTTCCGACGGTTACGACGACGTCGGCATCGGAGACGAGCGCGGCCGGCTCGTCGACGATCGACGCACCGGCCCGCGTGTAAAACTCATCAGGGAAGGCAGCCGCGGTTCCGGCATTGCGCTGCACGCGCACGGAACCGCCCGCCTGTATAAGCTTCGCTACCGTCTCCGGAACCAGCGCCACGCGGCGCTCATTCGAAGCGGCCTCACGAGGTACGGCGACGATCATGGGCGCTAGCGTTCACGCGTCCGTTTGCGCAACCCTGCGCTGCGCGTCAGGTGATGGACACGGTATTGCGCAATGTGCCGATCTTTTCGATCTCGACCTCCATCACGTCGCCGTTCTTTAAAAACTCTGGCGGCGTGCGCGCGAAACCGACGCCCTCCGGCGTGCCGGTTGCGAGTACGTCGCCCGTCAAGAGGGTCATACCTTTGGAGAGTTCGGCGATCAAACGCGGGATGTGGAAGATCATTTTCGAGGTATTGCTGTGCTGCTTTTCGACGCCATTGAGCCGGAACATTATCTCGAGTTTGCCTGGATCGCCGATTTCATCGGCGGAAACGATCCACGGGCCGTAGGGTGAGCAATCGTCGAGGCTCTTCCCTTTAAACCACTGCAAGTGCGCGCGCTGCAGATCGCGCGCAGTCACGTCGTTGAACGCGGTGTAACCAAAGATCACGTTCATCGCGTCAGCTTCGGTGACGTCTTTGCAGGTCGCGCCGATGATCACCGCCAGCTCGGCTTCGAAATCATATTGGCTCGAAACGTTTGCCTCGAGCTTGAGCGTTTGCTCGGGTGCGGCAATCGACGTCGGCGTTGCCTTCGTGAAGAAGGTCGGCACGTCGGGGAGCTTGAGCTCCTTACCGAAGATCGCCGCGCCTTCTTTGGCATGTTCGAGATAGTTGCGTCCGACACAAAAGATGTTACGCAACGGCCGCACCGGCGCGTCGAGTTCGACCATCGCAAGCGACACGGTTTGGCTCGTGTGATGGGCCGCGCGCTGCGAGGGTGGCAACGCGATGTAGTCACGCAACGTGGGCGTGTCGATGCGCCGAATCATCTCGCCTTCGAGCAGGCCGGGCGTCGGGTCGCTGCCGTCGGAGGTGTAGCTGACGAATTTCATACTCGTTTAGTGTATCATCCGCCGCTCACCAGATCAGCGGAATCAGTCGGTGGCGCGTGCGTTGCGTGTAGCCCGTGTAGCCGGGCAATTCGCGCCGTAAAAAGCGTTCCTCGAGCAAGATCCGGATGACCAATATCGCTATTGGGACCAAGGACGCCAACGTTCCGGCGGTCGATTGGAGCCACAGCGGTATTCCGAGAATCAACAAAGCCCCGCCGGCATAGAGCGGGTGGCGGACATAGCGGTAGGGCCCGGTCTCGACCACGTGCTGCTGCCGGTCGTCTTGGAGCTTGACCACCGGTGCGGCAAAAGCGTTTTCGCGCAACGCGCGCCATGCGAGCACCCAGCCGCCGATCGTCGCGAGCAGACCGGCGAGTGAGAGCCAGTCGGGCGGCGGCGGAAGCACATGCAAACGCGTCGCATCGAACGACGTGAAGATGAGGTAGCCAAGGAAGGAGAGCAGCAAGGCGATCAACGCGATCTTGTCACCGAGCGGCTGCGATGGTTGTACCGGCGATTTGTAGCGCTCTTCGATGAGGCCTGTGTTGGCGTGCGCGAGGTCGATCGTGCTGCCGGCGGTTCCGACGATGACGATCGCGACGATCACCCATGCGCGCGACCAATCGAGCGTCCACGCCGGGACGAAGAGCACGAGTATAAAAAGCGCGGCGTTGATTGCAACGCCCGTGAGCGCTAAGCGCGCCGGCTGGTGAGGTGCCACAGGTTACAGTAGCGGCATTGGTAGACGGAGAGCGAGACGCCGTTCATCAGCATCATCGCGCGGGCGTGCTCTTCGCTTTGATAGGCGTCCTTGCTCGTGCAGCTACGCTCGCGATCGGCGATCGGATCGAGTGTGAACTCGCGCGGCAACGCCGGTTTAGGGGTGGTGGGTCGGCGACGACGACGGGGCAACGATCGTATCCAACGGCGGAAGATTCTTGTTCTGCGCCTGCTCCTTTGCCTGTTGGGCCTTGACCGCATCTTGGTACTCGCGGTTTGCGGTATCGATCATCTCTGTTGCCGCGCCGGGTTGGTTGCCCCAGTCGCCGCCAGGCTGCACCAGCGCAACCCCGCGACGCACTTTCTTCGTCACCGGATTGAAATCGTAGGTGACGCGATAGAGGCCGACTTCGGCGCTGCCGTCGGGATGCCGGATCCACATCTGCAGCACGTTGCCGTAGGTCTGTGCGTTGAAAATTGGGTCTTTAGCGCCCGTACCCTTAGCGGTCTTTACGCGCACGACTTGCCCCTTGGCATTGACTTCCACCACGAACTCGGTGTGTTCTGCGACCTTCGGGACCGGTGGAACGTAGTGTGCAGCCGCCGTGGCCTTCGGCGATGGTGTGGCCGCGGCTACCGGCAGTGCGAGAACAGCGCCGGCGAGCGCGAGGAGAAGTGCGAGTGCGCGCATATCAGTTCGCAGAGAGAACGGTAAATTGCCGCCCGCACGAGGCGCAGGCGACGATGACTTGTAAGTGGCGGTGCTCGGCAGGGTCGGGTAGCTGCTCGATGGTTTCTTCACACCCGCAGTAACGGCAGCGCGTCGACAGGGAGTTCCCTGCGGAGTCGGACTCGTTCACGCGTCACGCTTTATGCGACGCTCGAGGGCCAACCTGCCCGTGGGACCGTTCCTGGGGCGCCGCGAAACCCTACAGGCGTCGTGTTTCGAATGCGTGTCTTCCTGGGCATCCTGCCGGCGCTTGCGCTGCTTACCGCACCGGTGCTTGCCGCGCGGCCGATCGTCGATCTTCATAAACTCGACGCTTACTTTGCCCTCTTCGCCAGTGATTCAAACGTGCCGTGGCAACCGACCACGGTTCGCTTAGATACATATTCCAGCGCACCAGTCCAATTTTCCGTCTATCAAGTCGACCCGGTCGATGTCGTGACCGCTGGTTCAAATGCGCGACCGCGCGCAATTGATATGCGCGGTCGCCGTCCGCTTAGCACGTTCAGCTTTACGCCACCTGGCGGCTATCAATTTCAATCCAGCGAAGTGGACGCGCAGCTCGGTTCGCGCGAGGGTTTCTTCGTCGTCGAGGCGCGCCGGGGCGACGTCGGTGAACAAGTGTGGATCAATCGCACGCGCATCGGCCTGCTGACGAAGGAAACGCCGGGCGAACTCTTGTTGTACGCAACCGATCTCGGCACGGGTCGTGCGCTCGCGCACATGCGCATGCAATTCGTGGTCAATGGTACGTTCGAGGTGCGATACACCGACGCGCACGGACTGGTTCGCTGGAATCGCTCCCCGCGCCCGGTCTTTTCGCTTGCACAATGGGGATCGAGTTACGCATTCGCGAGCTTCCTTCCGCAAGCGCCGCTTCCGTCTACCATCGTCGGCCTCCGTACCGACACCGCGGTCGTACATGCGGGCGGTACGGTGCGCGTTGTTGGATTCGCTCGCACCCGCGCGAACGGTTCGCTCAAGCCCGCAACCGGAACGGCGTCGATCGCGATGCGCCTCGGCGGCACGGTGCTCGCACAAGTCGATGCACCGGTCGATGGCGCGGGCGCATTTACCGCGGATATTCCGATCCCCGCGACGGCCGCGGCGGGCGACTACGCGATGCTCGCGCAAGTCGATGGCGGCGTCGGTGGCGCGACCGTGCACGTGGATGCCGATGCAAATGGGCTCTCGCTTGAAGTCGCCGGCGGATGCGACGGCCCGTGTGATTCCGGTAAGGACGTTCCGGTGAATATCACGTCGTCGCGCGGCAACGTGCCGGTGCACGTCGCGATCGTGCGTTCGCCGCACGTGTTTCCGGGGTACTCGCCGCCGGAGAGCCCGTGGGGCACCTCGCCGTGGCTCGATGAAACGGTGCAAACCAACGGCGACGGACACGCCACGGTGTTGATCTCGCATCCAACCGACGGGCTGCCCTCGACCTACGGTGTACGCATCGACGCCGGCGGCGCGAGTGCGGTGACGCGCGTGGTGGTTCCGACCGCATCGTTCGCGGTACGATTGCAACTCGATCGCGATCAGCAAACGCTCGGCACACCGGTGAACTTCGACGTCTTCGGTGAGGACATCGCGAGCGGTAAGGCCGCGGCAGGCGCGCGCGTGTCGGTGCAGTTGCACCATGGCCCAACCGTGCAGCAGCAAGAACTTACGCTCGATGGGGACGGTCACGCGCACGGTACGTTCACGGCGCCGTCATTGGGGACCAACCTCGTCTTCGCCACGATCGATTCGAACGGCGCATCGGCCACCGACGTGCAACAAGTCGACATCGTGCCGCAAGCCACGCAAGATACGAGCCTCAATGGCAGCGCCAACGTGCGCATCACGCTCGATCGCGGCATCTACCGTGCCGGTGACGACGTTCGCGTCGACGCAGCGCTTGACGGTGCGCAAGGCGAAGCGCTGCTGACGCTTGAGAGCGCGAGCGGAGCTCAAACCGTCGTTGTACCGGTACGTGGCGGACGCGCGTCGGCATCGCTGCGGATTGCTGATGCACCAGGCGATCTGCGCGTTGGCGCGGCTTTCGTGCGCAACGGTGCGATCGCGTGGACGAGTGTGCCGTTGGCGCTCGACGCTCCTGGACGCCCGATGACTGCCGCGATTGCGATCCCGTCAGGCAGCCTTACGCCCGGCGCCCCGGTAAACGTGACGCTGCGCGATGTTACGATCGGTGCGGCAACCACGATCGTGCGCGTCAGCCGCGGCGCGCCATCGGGCGGAGCGCTCTTCGAATCGGCACCGGCGTTGCTCGCGGTGGGACTGGCCGCGACGCAAGTGAGCGCGCCCGAGGGGAAGACCTGGCACCCCTGGGTTGATTCGACCGGCGAACATGCGCAGGTCTTGGGCTTCGAGCGGCGCTCGTCGCCGCCGCAGAATCTTTCGCTCGAGCAATCCGATACGCAGGCGGTGTGGTGGAACGTTACCCACTCCAGCGGTGGCGCGATCGCGGTGCAAATCCCGAGCGTGCACGGACGCTACGTCCTCTCCATTCTCACGATCACTGACGACGGGCGGGTGATTTCCGCTTCGTTGCCGATTACGGTTCAGTAATGCCGCCGCGGAAAAAACCGAATCGTTTGATGCTGCTCGATACGTACGGTCTCGTCTACCGTGCGTTCTTCGCGCTGCCGCCGCTCACGACCGTACGTGGCGTGCCGATCAATGCGGTGTACGGTTTCACGATGATGCTCAACAAGATCATCAACGACGAGAAACCGACGCACATCATCGCCGCCTTCGACAAAGGCATGCCCGCCGAGCGCGTGGCGCTCTATAAAGAATATAAGGCGCAACGTACCGCGATGCCCGATGATCTGCGCAGTCAATTTGCGCTGGTGCGCGACGTTTTGGCCGTGCACCATATCCCAATCGTCGAGATCGAAGGGCAAGAGGCCGACGACATCATCGCAACGCTGGCGCGCCAAGCGGAAGAGGCCGGTGAGGATACGCTGGTGGTCACCGGCGATCTCGACTTGCTGCAGATCGTCGACGAACACACCACGGTGCTCACCACGCGGCGCGGAATCACCGACCTCGGCCGTTACGATCCGGCTGCGGTGTACGAGCGCTTCGAACTCCAACCAAACCAACTTCCGGACTATCGTGGGCTCAAGGGCGATCCGTCCGACAACTTGCCCGGCATTCCGGGCGTCGGGGAAAAGACCGCAACCAAGTTGCTCAAGGCCGCCGGCTCGCTCGACGCGTTGGTTGCGGAACCGTCACTAGCCGGCAGCCCGAAGCTCGAGAAGCTGGTGCAAGAATACGGCGCGCAGGCACAAGTGTGCCGGGATGTCTCGATCGTGCGTCGCGATCTGCCGCTCGACATCGACTGGGAGCGGCGCTACGAAGCGCCGAGCGACGCCGCGCTCTATCCGCTCTATGCGCAGCTCGAGTTCAAGACCTTGCTCGCGCGCTTGAAAGCGCCGGTCGACGGGCTGCCGCTCTTTGCCGGCGACGCCAAACTCGAGGGAACCTATCGCAGGTACGTTGCCTCGGTCGATCCGCCCGAATTCGCGCGGCTGGCCGAGGAGCTGCACGCGCTTGCGAACGGCGAGCAGTTGGCATTGGCGGTGCGCCAAGAGGCTATCGGCGTCTCGGGTGCGAGCGGCACCGGCATTGCGTTCGCAGCGGGCGCGCTCGCGCACGAGCCGGTGCGCTCAGCGCTGACGCACGCGCTCGAAAACGTGCCGCACGTCATGGCCTACGATGCCAAACGCGTCGCGCGCGTGCTCGGTGCCCAAGGTGTCCCCCTCGGCGACGTGACCGACGACGCGATGATCGCGGCGCATCTCCTCAATCCGTCGCGCACGTTCTCGGCGATTACCGACGCCGCGGCCGAACATTTGCAAGCCGCACCCGCCGACGACGCCGCTGCGCATGCGGATGCCACACTACAGTTGCTCGATGTCATGCGCCCGGCGCTCGAAGAGCGCATGCAGATGCGCGTCTATGAAGAGGTCGAGGTGCCGCTAGCGCCGCTGCTCGCGCGCATCGAAGCGGCCGGCATTGCCGTCGATCCGTCGGAACTCACCGTGCTTGCGAATGAAGTGGAAGGCGCCGCCGCACGCTTGCAGCAGCGAATCTATGATTTCGCGGGGGAAGAATTCAACATCGGCTCCCCGCAGCAGCTCGGCAACATCCTCTTCGGGCGGTTGCAGATTCCGGGCGGCAAGAAAACGAAAACCGGCTGGGCAACCGGCGTTGAAGTTTTGCAGGGGCTGGCCAAAGAGTATCCGATCTGTGCGCTGGTGCTCGAGTGGCGCGAGGTGACCAAGCTCAAGAACACCTACATCGACGTGATTCCGCAGCTGCTCGATACCAACTCCCGGCTGCACACCGTTTTCAATCAAACGGCGACCGCGACCGGGCGACTCTCGTCGACCAATCCGAACCTTCAGAACATCCCGGTGCGCGGCGATTTGGGGCGACGCATTCGCAAGGCGTTCGTCGCCAAGAGCCCCGAGCATCTCTTGCTCGCCGCCGACTACAGCCAGATCGAATTGCGCCTCATGGCACATCTGTCGGGCGACGAAGCGATGCGCACCGCCTTCGAAGAGGGCCAAGACATTCACGACTTCACCGCGCGTCAGATTTTCGACGTTGCGCGCGGCGCGAGCGTCGACGGCAATCAACGTCGCATGGCTAAGAGCGTGAACTTCGGCCTGCTCTACGGAATGTCGGATTTCGGGCTGGCGCAACGCTTAGAGATTCCGCGCGCGGCCGCGCGCGAAATCACCGAGGCCTACTTCGCACGATTTCCTTCGGTCCGTTCGTACATCGACCGCACGCTCGAGGAAGCGCGCGAGCTCGGCTACGTGACGACGATTCTGGGACGCCGCCGGTACATGCCGGCACTGACCTCGAGCAACTACATGCTGCGCTCGGCAGCGGAACGCGAAGCCACCAATGCACCGCTGCAAGGCAGCGCGGCGGACCTGATGAAGCTCGCGATGGTGAAGACCGACCGCGCCGTTCGCGCCGCCGGGCTCGACGCGACGATGCTCTTGCAGATCCACGACGAGTTGATCTTCGAGGTACGTCGCGATCAGGCGCAGGCGCTTGCTAATCTCGTGCGACGAGAGATGGAGGAGGCGTTAGCACTCACGGTCCCGCTCGAAGTAACGGTCAAGTCCGGTGCGAATTGGTATGACGTCGAGATGATGGTGGAGGAAGCCGAGGCGTGATTGCGATGATTCTCGCGGCGCTCATTGCGCAAGCGACGCCCGCGCCGCAGCATTTGCCGACAATCGTCGTGCATGCACCGCAAGCGTCGCTGCGGCTGCAAGTTGCGAACACCGAGGACGAGCGTGAAACCGGTCTGATGAGCGTCACGAAGCTACCGGCGCATACCGGCATGGTATTCGTATTTGATGCGGATGCGGCGGTGACGTTTTGGATGAAAGACACGCTTGTGTCGCTCGACATGGTGTTCGTTGCGGCTGACGGCACGGTGCGAAGCGTCGCGGCCAACGTCCCGGTGGTTCCGGAAACGGCCCCCGACGATACGATCCCGCGCCGAGCCGGCACCGCGCAATACGTGATTGAATTGCCGGCGGGCGAAGCGGCGACCGACGGGATTGTGAGCGGTACGCGCCTCACCGGCCTACCGATGCCCGTCACTAATTCCGCGCAACACGCGTTATAGAGGGCATGAAAGCTTTATTTCTGTCGACGTTAGCACTGGGAGCAGCGCTGCTCGCGACACCGCTCTGTGCATCCGCTGAAAGCAACTTTACGCCCGACCTCTCGCAAACCGGAGCAATCTGCGGACGCATCGACGTGGATCCCATGAAGGTCGTCGATTTGGCATACGCCCCGGGTAGCCCCGAGAACGTCATCGTCGCGCGCTCTGCGACCGAAGTCGTAACCACGTCCGTGCAACTCGATGGCTCGTTCTGCTTCGCGCATCTGCAACCCGACCTGCACGAGATCAGTGCGTTCGGCGATAATCAACCGGGCGAATACAACGCGCACATCACGCCGGTCCCCGGCAAAACGCAGTGGATCCAGGTGGAGCTCGGCGGAGGCCGGTAATCTGGGCGTGTGCCCGAGCTACCTGAAGTCGAGACGATTGCCCGTGGTCTAGCGCATACGGTCGCGGGCAAGACGATCGAATCCGTAAAGATTCATCTTCCAAAAATGGCCCAGGCGCCCCCGGGCGTCAAGTTTGCTGCTGCCCTTCCCGGCGAGCGGATCGCGGGCGTCGGGCGCCGTGCGAAGTACGTCGTAATGGAACTGGGCTCGGGGCGCAAACTCGTCACCAGCCTGCGGATGACCGGGCGTCTCGTGCTCCAGCAGCCGGAAGAGAGCGATTTCCCGGGAACCCACGTGGTGCTCCATTATACGGATGGAACGCGCCTGAGTTTTGCCGACGTGCGGACATTTGGCCGGATGCGGCTGGTCGAGCCCGGCGAGGCGTGGGACGTCGCGCTCGGGGTTGAGCCCCTCTCTTCCGCCTTTACACCGGAGGGCTTTGCTAGTATGCTCTCTGGGCGGACGACGCCGATCAAGTCTTTATTGCTCGATCAGCATCGCATCGCGGGCATTGGCAACATCTATGCCTGCGAGGCGCTTTGGGAAGCCGGGATCCGTCCCGGCCGGCCTGCCAAAGCGTTGACCAAGCCGGCGATTCTCCGGCTGTACCATGCGATCCGCGACGTACTTACCCGTGCAACCGAAATGCGCGGTTCGAGCGTCGATGATTACGTGGATGCCGAAGGCCTCCGAGGGGGATTTCAAAATGTCCTCTCGGTGTACGGCAAGCTCGGTGAGCCTTGTCCGCGCTGCGGAAAGCCGATCGTTCGAACGGTGATCGCGCAACGCGGAACCTGGTGGTGCAGAAACTGTCAGCGTTAATCCGCAAAATTATAAATTGTTAGGTAGGAACCACAACATCTCTACAACTGAAATCGCTCCCGCTACTTACGAGGAAGATCAACTCGCACTCGAACAGCGCCTCTATGAAGAGTCGCTGAAAGTCCTCGACGAGGGACAAGTTCTGAACGGCATGATCGTTCAGAAAGACAAAGATGAATTGCTCGTCGACGTCGGCGGCAAGTCCGAAGGGGTGCTTCCCTTCCGCGAACTCTCGCTCGCGATCGATCCCAAGGCGCTCAAGGTTGGTGACAGCCTCGAGGTGATGATCCACCGCATCGACGATATGGACGGAACACTGTTCCTGTCCGAACGTCGCGCGCGCGCGCTCAAGACCTGGGAGAAGGTCATTGAAGCGCATCAGAACGACGAAGTGATCGAAGCGACCGTGACGCAAGTCGTCAAGGGCGGCGTCCTCGTCGACTTGGGCATGCGCGGCTTCGTGCCGGCGTCGCAGATCCGTCGTCAACCGGTTGGCAATCTCGACGAACTCGTCGGTCAGCGGCTGCGCCTCAAAGTGATCGATCTCGATCACAAGCGCCATCGCGTCGTGCTCTCACAGCGCCTCGTGCTCGAAGAAGAGTTGCAGGCCAAGAAGCAAGAGATGCTCGACACGCTTGAAGTCGGCCAAATTCGCGAAGGCGTCGTCGTCCGGCTCGCGGACTTCGGTGCATTCGTCGACCTCGGCGGCATCGATGGTCTCATTCACAATAGTGAACTGAGCTATGCGCGGATCAAGCACCCCTCGGAAGTCGTGAAGATCGGCGATACCGTCCAAGTCGAAATCATGAAGTTCGATGCGGAAGCGAAGAAGGTCAGTCTCTCGCTCAAGCACGCGCTTCCGGATCCGTGGGACGAGCACGCCGGTAAGCTCTACGAGACGAACAAGCTGACCGCGCAGGTCGTCAAGGTTACGCCGAACTACCTGCTCGTCGAGATCATCCCGGGCATCCTCGCGATGGTGCCGAAGGGCGAGTTCGAAGCGTCGGTGCAATACAG
>DATHMY010000263.1:0-31697 GCA_035486535.1 Candidatus Acidiferrum sp. | reverse complement strand
GGAAGTTGACCGATGCTGCGACGCAGTTGCGTCACTTCGCCGCTACGGCCAAGAAAAGCGACGCGCACGTCATCGAGTTCGCGTGCATCAGCTGCTCGCGCAACCGCCGCTTCGAAGCGGCGGTAAAAATCGTCAAGCTGGGTGGTTAAATTCAAAGCGCCCGGGTTCATATGCCGGGCGCTTCGGGAAACTAATGCAGACTTCTTGGTCAGCCCGGACTCTGGACCGGGATCCGACGGTAGGCAAGATAGGCACTGATCGAACCCGTTTGGGCGAAGAGTCTCCAGAAGAGATCGCTGGTTGCCATTGCTTGCTGACGTCTCCTTCCAGCCGCGGAAATCGGCCTTGAAACCGTGGGAATGCCGAGATTGTACCATGCGACTTTTGCTAGGAGAAGTCTTGACTTTTCACGCCTCCAAGGCTCTCTTGACAACGCCGCGCTAAGACGTAGAGGCCAATGGAGCCGGCTATCGCGGCGTTGAGCGATTCCGAGGCCCCTTGCATCGGAATGCTGCCGAGCGCCATCCCAGATGGCTCCCAGGAGCCAAGGCCGCGACGCTCGTGCCCGACCACCAACACCGTCGTCGTCCCGAGCTGCACCGATGCCAGGTCAGGACCGCTCGTCGCCAGGCCGATCGGCCGGGCGCCTACGGCCGCCACCGCGCGGCCAAATTCTTCGGCCGTAGCCACCGCCAGGGGCAGGCGGAAAATCGCGCCCATCGCGCCCCGTACCACCTTGGGGTGGTAGGGATCAACGCCGAGCCGGCCCAGGATTACGCCGGAGGCACCGAAGGCCTCAGCCGAGCGCAGCAGGGTCCCGACGTTCCCGGGGTCATTGAGGTCGGCCAGCGCCAGGCTGAGCCGTCCGCGCAGGATCGCGAGCGGATCGCCGATCGGTTGGGGGGCGACCGCGACCAGGCCGGTCGGGGTTTCCAAATCGGAGATTTTGCGTAGCGTGCGATCGTCGACGATGAAGACCGGGGTTCCGAGTTCGTCGAGCTCCCGAACCCGCGCGTTGCTCGCCAGGACCGTTTCGGTGACGTAGAGCTCTTCGACCGCGACGCCGCTTCGCAGCGCTTCCTCGAGCAGGGTCGGTCCCTCGAACGCGAAACGGCCGTGTTCTTTGCGCCCTTTGGCCGTCTGTAGATCGCGAACGCGGTCGACGCGGTCCGCGTGCGCGCCGGTTACCGTCGCCATCGCGCGCGGGTGACGATCATGACGATCGCGGCGATGATGGCGGCCAATAGAATCGCGATCTTGTCGTTAAAATGATGCGGTACGACGAAGATGTTGAAGGCGTACACGAGGATGACGAAGATGGCGAAAAAGTACGCAAGCCAGCCGATCTCGGCCATGATCGAGGACCGTTGTTGCACGTGAGGGAGGTTATGGAAAGCAAGCCGCAAGTCATCTCGTCGGTCGAGCGCTTCACCGGACGCGTATTTCGCGTGCGCACCGACGAGCTCGTTTTCGACGACGGTGGAACCGCGCGCGTCGACGTCGTCGAGCATCGCGGCTCGTACGCGATCATCGCCACACCCTCCAAAAATTCGGTGGTATTGGTGCGCCAGTATCGGCACCCGACGGGCCGGTACATTTGGGAGATTCCGGCCGGAACCGCGGAGCCGGGCGAGGGCGTGCTGGAAGGCGCGCTGCGGGAATTGGCCGAGGAGACCGGCTATCGCGCGGCCACGGCTCGGTCGCTCGGGGGGTTCTACGTGACCCCTGGATTTTGCGACGAGATGATGCATTTTGTCCATGCAGACGGGCTCTCGGCCGGCGAAACGAGCCCCGACGAAGATGAACGGATCGTTGTCGGAAATTTTACAATCGACGAAATGGAGCAACTCGTGCGTAACGGCGAAATCGGGGACGCCAAAACGCTTCTAGCGCTACTTTGGTTACGCGGCCCACGAGGTGAACTTGCGCCGAACCGTGCCGATAATTGAGGTACGGGTTCGAACGACTGCAATGTTAACTAACAACTGCGGCCGTCGAACCGTGGAGGAAGCAGTGGAAGTACCTCAGGACATCGACGCGGTATTGCGGCGCCTTTTGGAGGGCTCTCTCGAGGGTCCCGACCAGTCGATGCTTGCGCCCGAAGATGAGTCGTATCTCTCGTCGCTGATTGCCTCGGTTCGCTGCGGACGACGCGCCGTGTTGATCGTCGAGGATGCAGACGAGCGCTTGCGCTACATGTTCAGCAACGCGACGCGCGCTGAAGCCGTCACGATGCTCGGCAAGGTCGTGGAAGCGACGGGGCGCCGCCTCGCCGATGGCGACGAATAAGGGAGCTCTGGCTTAGCCGGCTCTTCGTCAGCTCAGTCCTCATTTGCGTTGTAGCAAACTTCGGGCCTCGCTTCCTCAATCGGGCTAACCCAGAGCTCCCTTATGGGAGCAGTAGGATTTCGTTTATCTTCCCGTCAGGCGTCAATCCAAAGCGATAGTGATACTGTCCGTGCGCGAAGCGCACCAAGAATTCGTACACTGTTCCGCCATCCGCCTGCGCGCTGCTTGAAATAGGTATGACGTCGAGCGGTTTTCCCAATGCCGCAAAATCCGCATGCGCGACCAAATCATCGGTCAGATACGACGAGAACGCGGGCGTGAGCTGCGTGCGATCGATGTTCTTGTCGGCAATCCGCCCCAGCCACTCGGTGGCTCGCTCGACGATCGCGTTGTCGACGTGTGCACGCGGCGGCGGCAGCACGATGTCGATGATCTGCGCCGCTACGTCTTCGGGCGCGACGACGTCGCGCGAATGCAGCGAATCAGTATTGGCAAGCACGATGACGGCGACGTGATCGTCGGGCAGCAGCGCGTTCATCGCGTAATAGCCGGCGATTTCTCCGTTATGCCATACATAGCGCTTGCCCCCGCGCTCGTCGATCACCCACCCCAGGCCATACTGTAAAGCGCCTGGTGCTCCGCTAGGCGTAAGCATGTCGCGTTCGGCATCGACGCGTAAGAGCAGCGGCAAGCCGATATCCCATTTCGCGAGATCGTAGACGTTGGTTACCAAACCGCCCGCGCCAAAGAGCCACGCAGGATCCCACGGTTTTGCAAGCGTGAACGACCCGGCGGCGCCGGTATAGCCGACCGCGTGTTGCGGCGAGATGCCGCTAT
This sequence comes from Candidatus Acidiferrum sp., assembly GCA_035486535.1. GTDB lineage: Bacteria > Vulcanimicrobiota > Vulcanimicrobiia > Vulcanimicrobiales > Vulcanimicrobiaceae > Aquilonibacter. The sequence goes on along the minus strand of DATHMY010000263.1, from coordinate 28,571 downwards.
CGCCGGCGAGAAACGTTTGATTCATCAACAGTGGGATAAAGATGTGTTGCTGCAGATAGTCGGAGAGCGGGATACCGCTCACGCGCTCGACGATCAAGCCGGCGATCGCGTAGTTGAAGTTGTTGTACCGAAACTGCGAACCGGGAGGCGAGACCGGCTGCAGTTTGTTCATCGCGGCGATCAGGTCGGAGAGCTTGATGGTCTTGGTACGATCCTGATCGATGCTTTGCAACGCCGTTGCGTCGGGAAGGCCGGCGGTTTGATCGAGGAGCTGGCGAATCGTCACGTCCTTGGCGATCGTTAACTCGGGAACGTAGCGCGTCACCGGATCGTCTAGCTTGAGCTTATGATCTTGCTGCAACAGGAGGACGGCCGCGGCGGTAAATTGCTTGCTGATCGAACCGGCATACGTTTGCGTCGACGCCTCGAAGCGCACGCGTTTTGCAACGTTGGCGTAACCAAACCCGCGTGCATAGACGACGCGCCCCTCCTCCACCACGCCGATCGCGAGACCAGGCGAGCGCCCATCGTGAACGATGCGATTACCGAGATCGTCGATCCGGTGCTCCATCGTCGCGCTCAGCGAGTGGGCCGGCGGCGGAGGCGAAACCGGCGTAATGGCGGCGAGCAGCGCGGCAAGAACAAAGCCCGTCAGCATGTCGCGCCTTTTCGGCTAGAAAACGAGCTGGGCCTGGCCTACCTGGCGATCGCCCTGCATCAGCATGAGATGCCCCATGCGATGACTCTTGGGCAAGTAAAGAAGCGCTACGTCGCCGTGCGGCATCGCCGTACCGAGCATTGTCATCGTCCCGTCGTGCGGCCACAAGACATGCAAGGGCGCGCTTGCACCGCGTATGACGATGCAGTACCAGGAGCCATCAGGGGCATACATCACGCGCGCGTCGGCGCCCGAGAAGGTTGCCGTGCGATGCGGACTCGTTGCGACCCGAGCGATCGCTTGCGCATTGGCCAGCATATCCTGATGCATCGCGAGATTGGCTTCAAGCAGATAGCCGGCTGGTAGTATTGCGATGAGCACAGCGGCAGCTACCGCAAGCCACGGCGCGTATCGGCGGATCACCGGCGCGGGCTTCGGCGCGACGTGTCGTGCCGGCGGCTCAAACTGCTCTTGCGCGGCGGCGATCGCCGTCACATCGGATTCCGCCTGCGCGAGCAGACGACGGCAGGCATCGCAGTGCGCCAAGTGTTCGTCGGCTGCGCGCTCTTCCGCGGGTTCCAACATCCCAAGCGCGTAGAGCGCGGCGAGTTCGCCCAGATGATCGGTCATTCGCTTGCTCCAAGCGCCGCGCCGAGCTTTCGCAAACCCAGCGCAATGCGGCTCTTGATCGTTCCGAGTGGCTCGTTCAACTCGCGCGCGATCTCGACGTGCGTCTTATAGCCGAAGTAGGCGAGTTCGAGTGGCTTGCGCTGCTCGGGCGGAAGCGTGCGCAACGCCGCGCGAAGACGATCGTGCTCGATCACGTCGCTCGCTTCCAATTCATCGTGCTCTTGCGGCTCGGCAGCAACGCGTTCTTCGAGCTTGCGCCGGCGCGTCTTTGAGCGCAGCCGCGTGATCGCCTCGTTGCGCACGCACACGGTAAGGAAGCTGCGCACCGCGCCGCGTGAACGTGTATACGAGTCAGGCGATCGCCATACGCGCGTGAGCGCATCATGCACGCAGTCCTGCGCGTCTTCTGCATTGCCGAGCACGTGGTATGCGGTCGAATATAAAAGCCTTCCGAAGCGCGCGTACGCTTCGTCGAAGGCCCACCGCTCCTTGGCGGCAAAAGCCGCCGCGAGCGCCTCGTCGTCACCCGGGGCAGGACGCATAGAGCGGGGGCGTTCGACGGCAAGCGCGCTCATCACCTAGGGAACGCACTGCGCCCTCTTACGGATGACTATATGCAAATCGCGCTTTTGGCTGTCCTCATCGCGGCGCTTCCGACGGGCCTCCCGGTCGGGCCGCACCACGTCGGCTGCAACGTCACCGAAATGTTTGGCGAGCACTTGCACCCCCGCCTAACGATCGAGCATCAGGGCGCGCCGGTCGTGATTCCGGCGAACATCGGCTTCGTGCAGAGCGGCGGCACAGTACTCTGCATCTACTGGCTCCACACGCACGATGAGTCCGGCACGATTCACGTCGAGGCTCCGGGTGGCAACTTCACGCTGGCCGATTTCTTTGCGGTGTGGGATCAACCGCTTTCGAGCACACGCATCGGCCCATACAGCGGGCAGGTTCGCGCGTACGTGAACGGCGCGCCGTTTAAGGGCGCGCCGCAAGATATTCCGTTATTGGACGGCGAGCAAATTACGCTGCGGATTTAGCGAAGGCACCAGCGTGGTCGGCTGCCCATTGCTCGAAGTCTCGCGCCGGTTTCCCGAGCACGCGGCCAACGGCGTCGGATACGAACGGTGGCTCGTAGGTCGCGCGCTCCCACGATGCGAGGATGCCTTCGAGTAGCGGCGGCGGCAAGAACGAAAGCGCGGCACGAGCGGTGTCGCCGTGGGTTTCTTCCCAACGCAGGTCGCGGTGCGTACTTCGCGCGATGGCGAAAAGCTGCTCGGCCGCGGTGATTGCAACGGGTCCGGTCAGGTTGTAGGTTCCCCCCGCATGGTCGCTGCCCCGGAGGCCAAGCACGGCGATCTCCGCGATATCGCCTTCGTGAATCGGTGCAAAACGCGCGCCGGGATATGGCCAACGCAGCACATCACTATTCGCGAGCTGCGGCAACCACCAACGCAGCGCGTTCGCTGCGAAATAGCCCGGTCGCAGAATCGTCCAGTCGACGCCGGCGGCCTTGATCGCTTCTTCGACGGCCGCGTGTCGCTTGGCGATGAAGCTTGCGCGAGTCTCGTCGAGCGACACGAGCGCTGACGAGAGGAAGACGATGCGATGGACGTGTGCTGCGGCTCGCGCGATCGCGCTCTCGAGATCGGCATCCAGCGTCGGCAGCATGAGAAAGATTGCGTCGGCACCGCGCGCTGCGGCTTCGAGCGTCGATGGATCGGTGAAGTCGCCGCGAACGAGGGTTACGCCGCTCGGAAGCGATGCGCGTTCGGGGTTGCGCGATAGGGCGTGCACCGTTTCTCCGGTGCTTGCAAGAATGCGTGCGACCTGGTTCCCGATGGTACCGGCCGCGCCTGTGACGAGTATCATGCGGGCCATCGTACAAGTTAAAGTGCACTTGAAGTCAAGCCCCGCGTGCGCTAGGATGAGCCCGTGGATGAACTGCTGAGCATCGGCGATGTTTCTCAACGCAGCGGTGTCGCTTCGTCGGCACTGCGCTTCTATGAAGACCGCGGCCTCATCGCATCGCACCGCGCGTCGTCAGGGCATCGCCTCTATCCGCGCTGGACCCTGCGCCAAGTTGCGTTCATCGTCTTTGCCCAGCGGGTCGGCTTTTCACTTGATGAAATCGGTGAAGAGCTCGCAAAGCTGCCCGACGGGCGCGCTCCCGCGCGATCCGACTGGTCGAAGCTCTCGCATCTTTGGCTGTCGCGTATCGATGAGCGCATCGACGAACTGAAACGCCTACGCAAGGGGCTTACGGTCTGCATCGGCTGCGGGTGTCTGTCGCTACCCGCGTGCCGCTTCGCGAATCCGAATGACAAAATGGGCCGGGAAGGTCCCGGCCCACGCAATTGGGTTCGTAGAAAATAACGCTAGAAGGCGCCGGCTCCATTTGGAGTGCCCAGACCCGTCGGTCCGCTGTAACCGAGCCCTGAGGTGCACAGATACGTCAGACACAGCGCGTTCGCGCCGAGGATGATGTTGTTGAGCGAGCCGCTACCGGCGTAGAGACCCTGCGCGCTGTTCACGCTGCTGCCGTTGCCGGCGAGTGCGTACAGACCCGCAACGATGGGCGTAGCGACACTCGTGCCGCCGAACACATTCCAACCCTGACTCGAACTGGACGAGAAGTACGTGTCGTAGACCGCGACGCCCGGAACCGGGTTGGCGATGGCCGCGACGTCATTAACGGTACGACGCTTGCACAGCGGGTCGTGCTGCCATGACGGCTTGGCGATGTAGGCGCTGCAGCCGCTTCCGGTGCCGGACCACGCGGTCTCGAGCACCGCGATGCCATTGAGAACCGGCACCATCGTTGTGCCGCCGACCGCGGTGACATACGATGAACTTGCCGGCCAACCGACGCCGTAACCGCTGTCGCCGGCACCGGCGACGATCGGCACGCCGGGGTGATTCCACTTCGAATTATCGGCCGCAACCGCCGCAGTCTCGGGCGTCGTGTAGCTATTGCTTACAACTGTCGCACCCAAGGAAATCGCAGTTGAGACGGACGAGGTGAGGTTTTCGATATCGGAAGAATTCGCTTCGACGACAAGCAGCTTGCAATTGGGACAAATTGCCGACGCCATGTCGAGATCGATCGACATCTCCTGTCCCCAGTTTTCATCTCCGGCCGGTAGCGCCGATGAGCCGTTCTGCGCCGCAAAGCGTAGACAACCACTCGCGACGGTACACGGCGGAAGACCCATGGTCGACCGGTAGACGGCGAGGTCGGCGGCGGCCTTAGGGTTGTCCATTGCGACGACGATGCCGATCGTTTGTCCCGAGCCCTTCGACCACGGAACGTTATAGGCGCCCCACAAATCTTGCGGTTGGTACCCGGCGATCAGCGCCGGTAAAAGATTCAGCGCCGGTATGATATCAAGTCGGCGAATTGCGTTGCACGATCCCGAACCGGTTACGAGCCCACAAACCGAGGTCGTCGACGGCGAGGACGTCGAGTTGGCGGCGAGTGCCCGTCCGACGATCGGAATGGCCGAAGCGCCGATTGGTATCGCGGCGGCGAGAATGGGTATTGCCGAAGCGCCAATCGGAATGGCTGCCGCGCCGATCGGTATTGCCGATGCGGCGATCGGACGCGCGCCGGCTGGAAGAACCGACGTGCTGTCAGCGTGCGCCGAGCTGCGAGCCGTCGTTTGCGCCCCGGCTTGCGTTGCGGGTATCGTCCCGCCGCCCGAGCATTCGACCAGTGCTATCAGCAGGGTTAGGGTGGCGAGCCGCTTGGCCGCGGACAAAAAAATCTTCGCGCGCATATAGCCCTTCAAGCAAGAGACCGCACCCCGCCCTATTATTAACCAACCGGGTGCCCGTTGCTTTAAGGTCAGAGTAAGCGCCGAGGCTTCTTTACAGAATCGCTACACAGTCCGAACGGAACCGTTACATAATCCGGTGCTCGGACACGACCTGGACCATCGCTTCGACCACGTCCGGGTCAAAATGCGTCCCGCAGTGCCGGCGCAGCTCTTCGAGCCCGACGGACGGCGCCAGCGGCGGCCGATAGGGCCGGCGGCCGATCATCGCGTTGAAGCAGTCGGCCACCGTGACGATCCGCACCTCGGTCGGAATGTCGGCGGCTGCAAGACGATCCGGATAGCCCGAGCCGTCCAGCCGTTCGTGGTGCGAGCGCACCATCGACATGTAGCGCGAGAGCGACGGCACGTCGACGACGATCTCAGCACCCTCAGCGGGATGGAGCTCAATCACACGCCGCTCCTCGTCGCTAAGGCGCCTAGGTGCATTCAAAATCTCAATCGGCGTCGCGATCTTTCCGATGTCATGAAGAATTCCGCCGCGTTGCACGAGCGTCGACAGGTCGTCATCAAGATTCAACTTACGCGCTAGCCGCACACACCATAGCGACACCGCTTGCGAATGCTCGCCCGTGAGCTTATCCTTTTCATACAAACGCGCGAGCAAATTGTTTATTGTGACGTCAACGTCGTCGATGGACTCACCATCGGATTCGATCGCGACGGGGCGCGGGCGGCGAATCGCGTTGCCGATGGCCATGGTCACGGGACGCATCGCCTCAGCATCGCCAAGCCAGCCTTCGGTCCGCCCGAGATCAATCAGGACCAGCGCCGTGTTTTCGAGTATGCTCGGTAAATACGTAAGCGCGCCGAAGCCCTCGAAGGTAGCGTCAAGCCATGCTTCCAGCGCGACCGTGTCGCGTTCTTCCAGCGCGGTAGCGATGTGCTCGCAGAGCTGCGTTGCCACGATTTCCGCAGCGATGGTACGGTGTGCCGCGGTGCCTTCTCGCGCTAGGACAAGCCGCGCGACGTCGGCGCCGACAACCCGAACCTGGCGCGCGATCTCGGGTGTCATACGGCAAGATCCACCGGGGCATTGCGAGCGGGAAGCGATTCAAAGACGCGCGCGAAACCGCCCAGCGAATGCGCGTGAAGCGCTTGTAATGCGAGCGCAATATCTCGATGGTTTTCGGCGCCGAGTGCATACTCGCACAATGCACTAACCGCCGTGCCGATCTCGCGAAAGCGCACAGGAACATCGGCCTCGGCCGAGTGAGCTTGCAAGAGGTCGTGCGCTTCGGAGGCGCGCGCCAAAAACGCTAGGCTGAGTGCGAGGTACAGGCGTGTTCTCGATAAGCGTTCTCCGGGCACGTCGCAAGCCTGGAGCGCGAGGCGAGCTTGCTCGATCGCTCGAGAAGCATCCTCGGTCCGCATGCAGCCCATCGCGTACAGTGCGACTTCGGACCAGCGCTGCGCAACCCGCTCCGGTGTCGTCTGATGCGCCGCCGTCGGTTCGAGTAGGCGATACGCTCGCTCAAAGTCGCCATGCGCCGCCGATCGCATGGCGTCGCCGGGGAGAAACGCCTGCTCCGACGCCTTGTCGCTAAGAAAAAGATCGAAATCGGCAAGCGTTTCGTCGATGCGCGCAATGGCGGCGCTGTTATTGCGTTCCACTTCAAGCTCGTACGTCGTTGCCAGGCAGTAGAACTGAAACTGTATGTTGCCGCTCTTGAGGCAGCTCTCCATGAGTTGCGTGATTTGCCACAGCGCGGCATCGATGTTGCCAAGATTGTGCTCGATCACATACAAGATACTATGGGCGCCGGCTGCGACTGTATAGGCCGAGGATTCGCGAGCGATCGCGGCGGCTGTCGCTGCATAGGCGCGCGCCGTCACATAGTCCTCCTGCATGTGGAGCACGAACGCGGCTCGCGTTAGGATCCGTGCGTGCAGTTCTGGATCGCCGATCGAACTGTCGAGCTCTATCGCCTTTTCGAGCGCACGCCGGGCCTCGTCGGGTTGGCTCTCGAGCTGCAATGCCTCGGCAAGCGCGGAAAGAATTCCGGCGCGCAGTGCCGGCGAGATGCCCGGATCATCGACGTGCTCGCGCAAGAGGCCGATGCAGTCGACGCGCTCGCGGTGCAGAAGGTCGCATGCATAGAGGTATTTTATTTCGATCATTCGCGCATCGTCGCTCTCCGACAGCGCGATTGCCTGATTAAACCAGGCTTCGGCCGTGTCGGGGCGTCCGAGGCGCGACTCGACGATTGCGCGCAAGGCAATCACACGCGCCGGTAAGGCGATGCCCGCTTTATCGAGGCGTACGATCGCGGCTTCAACAAGGTCGAGTTCCCCGCGTTCGAGCAGCCCAATGCCGTGTTCGTCGAGGACTTGCAAGAGGACGGAGGCGCTGCCGGCGAGACGAAAGTTCAACACGTCGACGTGCCGGCCGTGGGCGAGGAGTGCCTCCACGACGCGTTCTTCCTCTCGCTCGCGCTGCAACAGATCGTCCGCGTGGCTCCGTTCCTGTATCGCCTCGCGGAATCGACTGTGAAAGCGTAGCGCCACCGGCGTCTCGACGAAAAGGAATGGCGCGCGCGCGTGCAACGCTCCGATTTGCCGCACCAGCATCTCGCCACCGAGCGTCGAGAGCAATTCAACGCTCAGATCGGGGAGAAGCGATGCCGGCAGTAAGCCGCGCAGTTCGGCGGCCGTGCAATCGACTAACGCATACTCGATGATCGGCTCGAAACCGTGGGCGGCGCCGCCATAGGGGCGACGCACAGCACTCGTCTGCAGAAGAAAGGCGACGCCCGTTGCCCAGCCGTTGGTGCGCGTGAGGACATCAAGCGCTTCGGCTGCGCCAAACGATAGCTGCCGTTCGTAAGCGAGCTGTTCGATCTCGCCGGGCGTAAACGCCAGCTCGTCCTCCTCGATGGGGAGGCTCATGCGCGAAGACGCCAACCAAGTTGCGATCGGCAAGTAGTCGCACGATCGGCATGCTATTACCCACCGTAAACGTGGTGCGCTACGGTCGATGAGCCGGCCAAGGAAAGACTGCACCAGTCCGCTCTCGGCGTTGTGCGCATTGTCGACAACGATCGTAAGGTCGAGATCTTTGATGTGCTCGTGCAACCAATGCGCAAGCGTCGTCGCCGGCTGCTCCGATAAAATCGCGCGCTCATACGCGCTGGCAAAGGCGAGACGAACGCCGGGCGCGTGGGCAGTGAGCGCCTCAGCAAAGCCGGCGACGAAACGCGAGAGCGTGGCCTGTTCCGGCGCTACATCGAAAATCACGTGGGGCCGGGGATTGGCCCGCAGGGCGTCGCGGAGCGCAAAACTCTTGCCGCAGCCGGCGGCGCCGTGCAGTATCGCGATGGGGAACTGCGACGCCTTTCTTAGGCGCTCCCTAATCCGACCGCGTTCCACAAATCCTTTATCGGATGGAACCCCCTCCTAGGCTAGTGGCGGCACCAGGTGACGTCGGCGGTGTAGGTTAACGCCGCTTGCGCATCTTGTGGGACGTGCACCGTCCAGGTGGCGCTCGATGCTGACGACTTCTCGTGTTTTTGGCTCTCGCTCGAGATCGTCCAGTCGCCGGGAATCGGCTCGATCACCTGCACGTCTTGCGCGACGTCCTTGCCGTTGGTGAAATCGATCTCGTACGAGCTCGCGCTTTGGCAATTGCTGATTAGGTGAAAATCGGTTTGACGTTTGCGAGCGACGATGTCGAACGAGTTTCCGACGTAGAGCCGCACGGTGTCATTCTTGGGCGTGTGCCCGATGTTATCGGTGCCGAGGAACTGCGCGAGACCGCGTGAGTCATCCTCATAGATACGCATCTGGCCGGCCGGAAGCGGAATGCCAAGATCGCCATTGCGATTGACGAACGACACGTAGACGCCGATCGGCAATCGAGTGCCGAGATCCGCAACCGTGCGCTGATAGTACCATGGCTCGCCGCGAAGTTGGAGTGTCTTCGTAACGGGAACGTCGTGTGCGCTCAGCAGCGCGAGCTGTTTCGTTTGCTTGTCGAGGATCGTCGTGCGGCCGGCCAACGTGTAGAGGTGGTACTCGAAGTAGTTCTCCTGCGAGGCGTTCACGTTATAGATGTTGGATTGCGCACTGGATGAAACGCGGGCAATGGTCTTGAGCGCCTGTGCAGCCGGCTGGGTGTTCACGTTGCCGGCAACGAGTTGCAGCCTTGCGTTGTGGTAGGACGTGCCGCTCGTATTTTCCAGGGTCACGAGACCTGTGAGCATCATATGCGCCTGATCGGGGCTCAGCGTGCCGATGTAGTCAACGTGCCATGAAAGGCCGCTAGTGAGATAGCGCAGATCGAGCTGATGCGCGCCGCTCTGCTCGCTTTGGACGTCGAGCGCGAGCGTCGGGCGATCGCGCAGGGTCTTCGGTACATTGGGAAAGGCGATATAGCCATTGAGTTGCGTCTCGATGCGATCGCGATATTGCAGTACGACGCCATTGTCAATGCTTAGGATTCGGGCGCCCTCGCGCGTATCGCGTTCACCGGCAAAACGTGCGGGGTGTACAATGGTGACCATCTTTCCCACGTACTTGCGAAGCAGCGAATCTTGATCGAGTACGTCGTAGTCGAAATTCTGTTCGAGCACGCTTATGCGTGAGGATGAGCCCGAGGAGTCGACCACTGCCGACGAGGGGTCCATCCCACCGCTGACGTCGCGCCAGGCGATCCGATTCAAACCGGCCGTAAGATTCACGCGTCGTTGGTCGTGAATCAGCGCCGTACCGCTGTTGTACACGGTGAGATTCACCGATTGCTGATCGGCCAGCGTGCTTGCGCGTTCGGGTACGTCGGCCGGCGCAACAAGTGGTGCAAGCGACGCGATGAAGGCAATGACGAGCGATGCGATGCGTTTCATATCCGCGTGAAACGTGCAATGCAACAAACGTGTGACGCACACGCGGCACAAACAAAAAGAGCTCGGCGCCATGCCGAGCTCTTCATTGCGGTACGTTACCGTTTATTTTCCGACGGCATCCTTGGCGATCTTGAGCAGCGAGCCGAACGCTTTGGAGTCGTTGATCGCAAGCTCAGAGAGTGCCTTGCGATTGAGCGTCACGCCCGACTTCTTCAAACCGTTCATGAAGACGGAGTACGTCATGCCCTCGCGGCGAACGGCCGCATTAATGCGGCTGATCCAGAGCGAGCGGAAGTCGCGCTTGCGCACGCGCCGATCGCGGAACGCATAGGCGAGCGATTTGAGCAGTGCTTCGTTCGCGACGCGATAGTTGCGGCGGCGAGCGGCGCGGAAGCCCTTGACGAGCTTCATGACTTTGCGGCGGTGCTTGAGCCCAGCGACGCCACGTTTGATACGTGCCATGTGTTCGAGCCCTCCTTACACCAAGTACGGGATCGTCGGCGCCAAGCGCTTCAAATCGCCCTTGAACGTCGGTTGATCCTTGCGGAAGTTGCGCTTGCGTTTGCGCGTCTTCTTGCTGAGTATGTGGCCGCAGCCGCTGAACTGATGGCGATGCAGCACTTTGCCGGTCGCCGTCACTTTGACGCGCTTTGCGGTACCGCGATGGGTACGAATCTTAGGCACTGGTAGGCTCCTTAGCTGGTTCTTCGTGATCCTCGACGACGTGCGAGTCGTCCTTATGTTCCTGAGCGTGCGCGCCATCCTTATGGTCCTTGTCCTCTTTCTCTTTGTGGAGCGAGAACTTGGGTGGACCGGTCGGCGTCACGCGCGGCGCCAGGATCATGAACATGTTTTTGCCTTCAAGCCGCGGTTCGCGTTCGACCGTGGCAAGGGGCGCCATATCTTCGGCCATGCGGTCGAGTAACCGCCGGCCAAACGCCGTGTATGTAATTTCGCGTCCGCGAAACATGATCGTGACCTTGATCTTACTTCCGTCGAGCAGCAAACGTTCGGTCATGCGTGCTTTCGTTTCGTAGTCGTGGGTCTCGATCTTCGGGCGCAACTTTACTTCACGGAGTTCGAAGTTGCGCTGTTTCTTGCGCGCGTCTTTATCTTTTTTCGACTGCTCGTATTTTAGCCGTCCGTAGTCACCGATTTTAACCACTGGTGGCTGCGCGTTGGGCGAGATCTCGATCAGATCCAGACCCGCACCTCGGGCACGCGCGAGCGCGTCCTCGGTCGGCAATATGCCGAGCTGTTCGCCGTTTTCGTCGATCACGCGGACCTGTCGAATACGGATTTGCTCGTTGACTCGCAGCGGTCGAGCTATGGCGTTTTCCCTTTCAAGAGAGACAAAAAATGGCGTTGCCGAAGCAACCCCACGCGCGGAACCTACCGACGGCCCCTCGAGTAGTAACCGGATCGCCCGTGGGCATCCGGTGAGCTCCTGGGGCGTACCCCAAGCGCTTCTTCGGCTTGCGCAGAATAGCATGGCCGGGGGAGGGGTGTCAACGACGCCCCCGGCCTGCTTACCTTGCTAGCGCCGGGCCCTTGGTTTTGGCGCCGCCGTCGTGCCGCGTATGGATTTTTTGCGTGCTTTCGCCTTTTCCCAGGCCTCGCCGATCTCTTCCAGTTCCTCTGGCTCGAGATACTCCCGTGCAATTCCGAAGACCGTCGACTCCTCTTCCTTAACGTGGTGCGCGACGTTCTCGCCCAAGACTTGGAGTTCGGCTTTGAACTTCTCGTCGGGCTTGCGGCCCGAGTTTAGCATCTCCATCAATGCTCGTGCGGCGGCGTGCTCGGTGTACGCCTCGAACATCTCGACGCGTTCGTCCTGCTCTTCGGCACGGTCACGAAGCTTCGCATAGAAAAGCCGTTCCTCGATCGAGAGGTGCATCGAGAGCTTCTGCTCGATCTCGCCGGCGAGGTCGTGGATCCGCTTGTCGCCGGGATCGCACTTTTTCGCCGCATCGAAGAGGCCCGAAACTTCTCGGTGTTCTCGCTTGATGATATCCAAAACGTTCATGCTCATGAGCTTCCCGAGCATTGCGCCCCTGAAACGACGTTTCGGAAAACCGGAGGTACTAGACGAAGCCGCTTGAGCTCGTTGCGCCCTTGCGTTGTAGCTCGAGCTGCCGTAACTCGACGCGGCGAATCTTTCCGGAGCGCGTCTTCGGCAGCTCGCTCACGAACTCGATCTCGCGCGGATATTTATACGGCGCGGTAACGCGCTTGCAGTGCTCTTGCAGCTCGCGGATCAGCGCCTCGTTCCCCTCATGCCCCGCTCGGAGCACGACGAACGCCTTGACGATGTTCCCACGGTCAGCATCGGGACTGCCGACGACGGCCGATTCCGCGACTGCCGGATGTTCGAGCAATGCGCTCTCGACTTCAAACGGACCGATGCGATACGCGCCCGAGCTGATCACGTCGTCGGCGCGGCCCACGAACCAGAAGTAGCCGTCTTCATCTATATAGGCGCGATCGCCGGTGAGGTAGTAGCCGGCGCGATAACTCTTGGCCGTCTCTTCGGGATTGTTCAAGTACCCCTTGAAGAGCGACGGCGGCGTGCCGCGCAACGCGATGTCGCCGGTCTCACCGGTCTTGCACTCGTTGCCGTCCTCGTCGATCACCGTCATGTCGTGACCCGGCGTAGGTTTGCCCATCGATCCCGGCCGCACCGTGCTGCCGCGCAGATTCGCAACGAGCAAGGTGTTTTCTGTTTGTCCGTACCCGTCGAGAATCTCGAGACCGAACGCATCCTTCCAACGTGCAATCACTTCGGGATTGAGCGGTTCACCCGCGCTCACGCAGTGACGCAGCTTGGGGAGTTTCCAGTGCGCAAGGTCGGGAAGTTTCGCTTCGAGGCGATATTCCGTCGGCGCTTGACAGAGAATTGTGACCTCGAGCTGCGCCAGCAGATCCATGCGCTCTGTCGGCACGAACGCGCCCTCGTGCAAGACGATCGTACTTCCGTGCGACCACGGGCCGAGCAGCACGTTCCACAATGACTTCGCCCAGCCGGTCGAGGCAGAGCACCACACGAGATCGCCCGGAGTCGCATCGAGCCAGAACTGCGCTTGCATCCGTTTGGCGTAGGTGTACGCGCGATCGTGAACGACGCCTTTGGGATCCTTGGTGGTGCCGCTCGTATAGACGATATAGGCCCACTCGTCGGCCTTGGTAGCGACGCCCGCAAACGGCGCGGCCGCGGCAGCCAGTGCGTCCAGATCGAGCCAGCCCTCCGCGGCGCCGCGTACCGAAAAGCCGGCGCGAACGAGGTTAGATTCCTTGCGCGCAGCTTGCAGTTCGCTAATATTTGGCGCATCGCCGATCATCGCGACGGCTTCGGCATGCTTGGCGCGGAAGATCAAATCCTTGGCGCGCAGTTGTTCGGGTCCGGGAATCGCGATCGCGCCCAGCCGGTCGAGCGCGAGCATCACGAAGAGCCACTGCGGAATCTTCGGCAACGCGACGATCACGCGCGAGCCGCGCTCGATGCCGTGGTCCCGCAACACGGCGGCGTAGCGTTGCGATGCATCGCTGATCTGCGCGAAGGTGTGGTCGTGTCGCGACCCATCGGCAGCGACGAACAGCAAACCGCGCCGATCGCGCAATGCGAGTTCATCGATCACGTCCCGCGCGAAGTTGAAATGCTCGGGTACGTTCACAGCGACTCCAATGCCTCGCGGTAGCGCGCCAGTAGATATTCAATCTCGTCGTCGCTTATGACCAGCGGCGGCGCGATGCGCAGCACGAATTCGTGTGTGTCTTTGGCCGCGATACCGCGGCGCAGCAACGCGAGGGAGAGCGTCTTGGCCGGCGCGGTTAGCTCGATGCCGATCAAGAGGCCACGCCCGCGAATCTCTTTGACCAGCGGCGAATGGATCGCGCGCAAGCCTTGCATCAGCTTCGCGCCGGCGTACCGTGCACGCGTAGCAAGCTTCTCGTCGACGATCACGTCGAGCGCCGCTTCAGCAACGGCACTCGCGAGCGGATTGCCGCCGAACGTACTCCCGTGGTCGCCGGGCGCAAAGAGCGACATCAGCGACTCGTTCGCGAGCACTGCCGACACTGGATAGTAGCCACCGCCAAGTGCCTTGCCAACGATCAGCAGGTCGGGCGTAATGTTATCGAAATCGCAGGCGAACAGGTCGCCGGTCCGTCCAAATCCGGTTTGAATTTCATCGGCGGCAAAGAGGACGTTGTGCTCCTTGCACAACGCCCACGCGCGTTTGAGAAATCCGTCGGGCGGAACGATCACGCCGCCTTCACCTTGAATCGGCTCGATCAAGATCGCGCACGTGTTGGGCGTGATCGCGCGCTCGAGCGCGTCGGCATCGCCGTAGTTGACGAAGACGAATCCCGGCATGAACGGACCGAAGTCCGTGCGGTACGCTTCATTGCTGCTTGCGCTGACGATCGCGGTCGTGCGGCCGTGGAAGTTGTTGCTAAAGACGATGATCTCGGCGGCATCCTGAGCGATGCCCTTGCGGCGATAGCCCCAGCGACGTGCGAGTTTGATCGCCGTTTCCACAGCTTCCGCGCCCGTATTCATTGGCAGTGCGCGCTCAAAGCCGGTAACGTCGGTGAGCTTCTTGAGGAAGCGGCCCATCCGGTCATTGCGGACCGCGCGCGAGGTTAGCGGGACCCTGGCCGCTTGTTCGAGCAGTGCCGCCTGGATGCGGGGATGGCAATGCCCCTGATTTACGGCGGAATAGGCGCTGATGCAGTCGAGATAGCGCGCTCCGTCGACATCGTAAAGCCAGACGCCCTCGGCGCACTCGACCACCAGATCGAGCGGGGTGTAGATGTTGGCGCCATAGCTTTCATCGAGGTCGATGAAGCTTTGGCTGAGTTGGGAGCGCGGAAGCATGGTTCCCAAAGATTGCGCCGGGCATCACGAGAACACTTCTTTCGTAGGAACAACGGGGACCATGCACCAGCTATCCGATCAAACCAGCGCCCTGCTCGAACGATTTCGGCGCCGCGATCACGGCGGCGTCGCCGATGCAGGGCGTACCAAGCTCCTGCTCCATGGCGAGGTCCGGCCGGTCGCGGTCGTGCTCTTTCACGGCATCGCGGCAAGCCCCGAGCAATTCGTCCGCTTTGCGCACGAATTGCACGCGCGCGGTCACAACGTCGTGGTCCCGCGCTTACCGCGGCACGGTCACCGCGATCGGCTGACCGACGCTCTCGCCCGCCTGAGCGCCGACGACCTACGCGCATTCGGCTCCGAGAGCATCGAATTGGCACAAGGCCTGGGCGAGCGTGTCGTGGTCGCGGGATTTTCGCTCGGCGGCCTGCTGGCGACGTGGGCGGCGCAGCGCTATCCGATCGATCGAGCGGTAGCGATTGCTCCGTTTTTTGGCATGTCATGGATGCCGATACGATTTACCGCACCGTTTGCCGATTTGGTCCTCAAATTACCCAATGTTTTCGCCTGGTGGAATCCGCTGGTGCGCGAGCGGCAGCAGCCCGAGCATGGGTATCCGCGCTACTCGTCGCACGCAATCGCACAGTCACTGCTGGTTGCGCGCGAGGTTTTCGCGCGCGCAGGTGAGAGTATCGCTGCGCGCGAGTTAATTCTGGTGACCAACGCGAAAGAGGCAGCAGTGAGCAATCGCGCCGTACGGCAGCTGGCTCGGCTCTTGCGCGCTCGGCCCGGCGGCCGTCTCGAGCACGTTGTTCTGCGGGGCATTCCGATCTCGCACGATATCATTGAACCGCTGCGCCACGTTGCGATTGCGGATCAGGTCTTTCCGGAGTTGCTCGATTTGATCGATCGTCCGCTATAATCTTCAGATGACCGTTTCAACTGCAACCCGTCTGATCCAGCACTACGTCGACGGTGCCCCCGTCGAGGGTCCATCCGAGCGCTATGGCGAGGTTTTCGACCCGGCGCGTGGCGTCGTCCAGGCGCGCGTCGCCTTCGCTGACGCCGCAACGATCGATCGCGCCGTCCGCGCCGCGACCACAGCCTTTCCCGGATGGCGCGACACGCCGCTTGGCAAACGCTCGGAGATCCTGTTTGCGTTTCGCGAGTTGCTCCGTGCGAATGCGCCGCGCTTCGCCGCGATCGTATCGTCGGAGCACGGCAAAGTCGTCACCGACGCCGCCGGCGAAGTCGCTCGCGCACTCGAGGTGGTCGACTACGCGTGTGCGCTGACGCAAATGACGAAGGGCGAGTTTAGCGAGAGCGTTTCACGTAACGTGGATACCTACTCGATCCGCCAGCCGCTCGGCGTCTGCGCCGGCATCACGCCGTTCAATTTTCCGATGATGGTGCCGGCGTGGATGTTTGCAATTGCTATCGCGTGCGGGAATACGTTCGTGCTCAAACCGTCGGAGCGCGATCCGTCGGCATCGCTGCTGGTCGCGGAGTTGTGGACGCAGGCCGGCTTGCCCAAGGGTGTGTTCAACGTCGTCCACGGCGACAAAGTCGCGGTCGATGCGTTGCTGATGCATCCGGGTGTAGCCGCGATAAGCTTTGTCGGCAGCACGCCGATTGCGAAATATATCTACGCGACCGCGGCCGCGAACGGGAAGCGCGTCCAAGCACTCGGCGGAGCCAAGAATCATCTGGTGGTGATGCCGGACGCCGACATGGACGCCGCGGCCGATGCGCTCGTGTCGGCGGCGTATGGATCGGCGGGGCAACGGTGCATGGCGATTTCGGCCAGCGTCACGGTCGGCGACGCGCACGAAGCGCTGATGGCGAAGATCAAGGAACGCATTGCGCGACTGAAGATCGGACCGGGCGCCGATGCGGGCAATGACATGGGGCCGGTCGTCACTGCGCAGGCCAAGGAGCGCATCACCGGCTACATCGAGCAAGGCGATCGCGACGGCGCGACACTGATCGAAGATGGACGCGCACTCCAGGTGCGCGGATGCGAGGAGGGCTTCTTCGTCGGACCGACGCTCTTCGATAACGTTACTCCGGAGATGACGATCTATACCGACGAGATCTTCGGTCCGGTGCTGGTCAATGTCCGCGCGGCGTCACTCGATGAGGCACTCGATTTGGTAAATCGCAATCCATATGGGAACGGGACCTCAATCTTCACCCGCGACGGCGGCGCCGCGCACAAGTTCCAGCGCGAGGTGCAGGCCGGCATGGTCGGCGTGAACGTGCCGATCCCCGTCCCAGTCGGCTACTACAGTTTCGGCGGCTGGAAGGCGTCGCTCTTCGGCGATCTGCACATCTACGGTGAAGACGGCTTCCGTTTCTATACGCGCGGCAAGGTCATAACCGCGCGCTGGGACGAGAGCACCGGCGTAAACTTGGGATTCCCCACACACAAGTGACGTCGCGCGATACGGGTCCGTCAATTCAACGCCCGCTGACCGATCTGGAAATCAAGCTCGAAGCGAACCGGTGCCTCTATTGTTATGACGCGCCCTGTATGCGTGCGTGTCCGACGCATATCGACGTGGCATCGTTCATTGCCAAGATCGCGCAGGGTAATCTCAAAGGAAGTGCGCGAGACATTTTGAGCGCTAATCCGATGGGTGCGAGTTGCGCGCGCGTTTGCCCGACCAGCGAGCTGTGCGAGGGCGCGTGCGTCTATGCCAAGGACGACACGCCGATTCGCATCGGCGATTTGCAGCGCTATGCGGTCGACGCATTGCAGCGTAGTGGCGAACAACTTTTCACGCCCGGGCCGCCGACCGGCAAGAAGGTCGCGATCGTCGGCGGAGGACCGGCGGGTCTTTCGGCGGCGCGCGATCTACGCATCTACGGTCACGCAGTGACGATCTATGAGATGCACGACCAACTCGGTGGCCTCAATACCTATGGCATCGTGCCGTTTCGCCTCGCCAACGACGTGGCGCTGTGGGAGGCCGACTACGTCGTGCAACTCGGCGTCGACGTCGAGACCGGCGTTGAGGTTGGGGTCGACGTTTCCGTCGATTCGTTGCTCGGAAATCATGACGCGGTGATCCTTGCCTGCGGCATGGGCGACGTTCCGGCGCTCGGCATCGAGGGCGATGACTACGCCTGGGATGCGCTCGATTTCATCGAGCACGTGAAGATGGGGCGCCGGATCGGAGATCTCGGTGATCGCGTCGCAGTGATCGGCGCGGGCAATACGGCGATCGATGCGCTCACCTGCGCCAAGCGGCTCGGCGCCGAGCGGGTAACGATGTACTATCGGCGTGGCGAAGAGCATATGACCGCCTACGACTTCGAATACGCGTTTGCAAAGGACGAAGGCATCGAGTTTCGTTTCTACTGCGCGCCGGTTCGTATTGGCAGCAGCGAAGTCACGTTCGTCCGTACCGAGCTGCGCGATGGTCGGCTGGTGCCGATCGCCGGAAGTGAGTTCACCGAGCCTGTCTCCGCGGTCATCAGCGCGATCGGCCAGTCGCGCCTGGAACAAACGCTCAAGGCGTTCGGCGTTGCGATCGACGCAGGCGTCGTGCGCGTCGACGATGCGCTACAGACGACGCGTGCCGGCGTCTTTGCTGCGGGCGACTGTATCTACGCCAAGGGCGAGCGTGAAGCGATGGTGGTAGAGGCAGCCGAGCAGGGCAAAATTGCCGCGCGAAGTGTCGACGCCTACGTGCGCGCAAAGGCGGTCGCGTAACCGTGGCGGATCTGCGCAGCACCCTCGCCGGTATTTCCAGCCCGAATCCGTTCTGGCTTGCGTCGGCGCCGCCGACCAACAGCGGTTATCAAGTGATGCGCGCGTTCGAAGCCGGTTGGGGCGGCGCCGTCTGGAAGACCCTGGGCACGCCGATTACCAACGTCACCTCGCGCTTCGCCGGCCTCGACTATAAAGCGTACAAGATGCTGGCCATGAACAATATCGAGCTGATCACCGATCGCCCCCTCGATGAAAACTTGCGCGAGATTCGCGAGTGCAAGGCGGCATTTCCGGACCGGGCGATCATCGCGTCGTTGATGGAAGTCTGCGAACGCGAGGCGTGGCACGAGTTGGTCAAGCGCGTGCAAGAGGAAGCCATCGACGGCTTCGAGCTGAACTTCGGCTGCCCCCACGGCATGAGCGAGCGCGGCATGGGTGCGGCGGTCGGGCAGCATCCCGATCTGATCGAAGCGGTAACCTCGTACGTGAAAGAGGTCGCGCGCGTTCCGGTCATCGTGAAACTCACGCCCAACATCACCGATGTTCGCGTGCCCGCGCGAGCAGCTGCGGCCGGCGGAGCCGACGCAGTAAGCATGATCAACACGATCAACAGTTTGATGGGCGTCAATCTCGAAACGTGGAATCCGATTCCGCAGGTCGACGGAAAGAGTTCCCATGGCGGCTATTGCGGCCCCGCGGTCAAGCCGATTGCGCTCAACATGGTCAACGACTGTGCGCGCGATTCGCAGGTCAATATACCGATTTCGGGGATTGGGGGCGTCGAGTTTTGGCAAGACGCGGTGGAGTTTCTCTTGCTCGGAGCGAGCAACGTGCAAGTCTGCACCGCCGTCATGCATCACGGATTTCGGATCGTCGAGCAGCTCTGCGATGGGTTGAACACCTATCTCGATGAGCGCGGCCTTACTTCGGTTGAAGCCCTGGTTGGCGCTGCCAAGAACCGCATCACCACCTGGGAGAACCTCAATCTCAATTACGCCGTCGTCGCCCAAATCGATCAGGAGACGTGCATCCACTGCAGCAAGTGCTACATCGCGTGCGAGGATGCAGCGCACCAGTGCATCGACCGGAAGGTCGTCGACGGAACCGCAATCCTCACCGTCGACCAAGATCATTGCGTGGGCTGTAATCTGTGCATGATGGTGTGTCCGGTCGACGAGTGTATCACGATGCTGCAAGTCGAAAACGGCCTGCCGCCCGAGTCTTGGAAAGAACGCAGCAGCAAAATTAGCGCAACCCTGTCGTAGGAGGCTTCTTGGGAACCGTAATCCGTGGTGGCGTCGTCGTCACGGCCACCGACACCCAGCGTGCCGACGTGCTTATCGAAGGCGAGCGCATCACCATGCTTGCCGAGTCGATCCCGAGCAACGGCCACACGACGATCGACGCGACCGGAACGTTCGTCTTTCCGGGCGGGGTCGATCCGCACACGCATCTCGACATGCCATTTGGCGGCACGGTCACGGCCGACGACTTCGAGAGCGGTACGCGCGCCGCATTGCTCGGCGGCACCACGACGGTAATCGATTTCGCGCTGCACACGCGCGGCGACTCACTGCACAATGCGCTAAAAACGTGGCACGCGAAAGCCAAGGACAAAGCCTGCGGCGACTACGCCTTTCACCTCACGATTGCCGACGGCCGCGACGAAACGATGAACGAGATTCCGGTCATCATCAACGAGCAGGGCGTGAACTCGTTCAAAGTGTTCATGGCCTACAAACACGTGCTCTACGTAGACGACGAAACGATCTTCAAGACATTGCAAGCATGCCGTGATGCCGGCGGCTTGGTGCAAGTGCACGCGGAAAACGGTGACGTGATCGAGGTGATCACCAAGGAAGCGTTAGCAGCCGGAAAGACCGAGCCGGTGTGGCACGCGCTGACGCGTCCGGTGGAATGCGAAGGCGAGGCGACGCATCGCGCCATTCGTCTGGCCGAGATCGCCGGCGCGCCGCTCTACGTGGTGCACGTATCGAGCGCGATGGCGGCCGACATGATCAGCGATGGACGCAAGCGCGGACTGCCGATCTACGGCGAGACCTGTCCGCAGTATCTCGTTTGCGACACCGAGGACTATCTGCGGCCCGATTTCGAGGGCGCCAAGTACGTGCTCTCACCGCCGATTCGCGACAAGTGGAATCAGAGCGTCTTGCTGCGCAAGCTCAAGAATATGGAGTTGCACGCCTTCGGCTCGGATCACTGCAGCTTCAATCTGTGCGGGCAGAAAGAGCTGGGGCGGCATGACTTTTCCAAGATCCCCAACGGTGCGCCGACGATCGAAGATCGCTTAGCGATTCTGTATCACGTCGGGGTGAACGGAGGCGTGATCAGCCCGAATCAATTCGTCGCGCTCGGCGCGACCAACCCCGCGCGGCTCTTCGGCCTCTTCCCACGCAAGGGCACGATCGCCGTCGGCAGTGACGCCGACGTGGTGGTGTGGGATCCGAATCAAACCCGGACGATTTCGGCTAAAACGCACCACATGAACGTGGACAACAGCGTCTTCGAAGGCATGACGGTGAAAGGACGGCCGCGATACGTGTTCTCCCGTGGGCTCAAAGTCGCCGATGGCGACACGTTTACCGGTCGCAAAGGCCACGGCAAGTTCGTGCGCAGCGACAAATTCTATCCCGTCCAAGTTTAAGCGAGGAAGTGTGGATTCAAAAGTTACGATCGGACTGATTCAGGCCCGCAACGACGTCGACGGCGCGGAGCCGGTCGAGAAACACAAGGCCGCTGCGATCGAAAAACACGTGCGCCTCATTCGCGATGCCAAGGCGCGCGGGGCGCAGATCGTCTGTCTGCAGGAAGTTTTTTACGGACCGTACTTTTGCACCGAGCAGACGACTAAGTGGTACGATGCGGTCGAGCCGATTCCCGACGGTCCGACGACACAACTGATGTGCAAGCTCGCGAAGGAACTCGGCATCGTGCTGGTCGTGCCGATCTACGAAGAAGAGTTCTCGGGCGTCTATTACAACACGGCCGCGGTGATCGATGCCGACGGCACGTATCTCGGGAAATATCGCAAGCATCACATCCCGCAGGTGCAAGCCGGACCGCCGGGCTGCGGTTTCTGGGAGAAGTACTACTTCCGTCCCGGTAATCTCGGCTACCCGGTCTTCGATACCGCCTTTGCCAAGGTCGGCGTCTACATCTGTTATGACCGGCATTTCCCCGAAGGCGCTCGCGCGCTGGGACTTGGCGGCGCGGAGATCGTCTTCAATCCCTCAGCGACGGTCGCCGGTCTCTCGGAGTATCTCTGGAAGCTCGAACAGCCTGCGCACGCGGTGGCCAACGGCTACTATGTGGGCGCGATCAATCGCGTGGGAATCGAAGCACCGTGGAACATGGGCGAATTCTACGGTCAGTCCTATCTGGTCAATCCGCGCGGCGAATTCGTTGCAACGGGCAGCCGCGACAAGGATGAAGTCGTCATCGGCGTGATGGATCGCGAGGTGATACGCACGGTACGCAACACCTGGCAATTCTTCCGCGATCGGCGTCCCGACAGCTACGACGCGCTGGTGGCGCAGTAGTGGCATACACGCAGGAACGCACCGGCGACGTCGTGGTCTTGACGCCGTCCGAAGCGGCGTTGCTTTCGCAGAATCACGCGCTGTGGAACGACGACCTGCGTCCGTGTACACTCGCCGAACACTCATGGCCGGGATCGAAGTTCGCTGCGCTGTGGATCGGCATGTGTTTGTGCCTTCCGACCTATTCGCTGGCGAGCGGCATGATTGCACTCGGTATGAACTGGTGGGAGTCGGTGCTCACGATTCTCATCGGCTCGCTCGTCGTAATGGGCGCGATTTTGCTTGTCTCGCACGCCGGAACGAAATATGGGATTCCGTATCCGGTGTTTGCGCGGCTGTGGTTCGGCACACGCGGCGCGCATCTCCCCGCGCTCGCCCGCGCGGTAATCGGTGCCGGCTGGTTCGGCATCAACTCGTGGTTCGGCGGTCAGGCGCTCGATGCGATACTCATTCGGGCATTGCCGTTTTGGAGTGGCGTCGGCGCGCATCTCGCGCTTGCTTTTGCGGTCTTTTGGGCGATCAACGTGCTCGTCGCGATGCGCGGACCACAAGCGATCGGGCGGCTCGCGCAACTCTCGGCGCCGACGCTTGCCATCGGCGCAATCGCGCTGCTCGTGTGGGCGCTGCGCAGCGCGCATGGCTTTGGACCGATGTTGGCGGCGCCGGCGACGATTCATGGCGCAGCGTTTTGGAGCGTCTTCTACCCCTCGGTCGTCGGCGTGATTGCCTTTTGGGCCACGCTCGCGCTGAACATTCCCGACTACACGCGCTACGCGCGAACGCAGCGCGGACAGATGCTCGGACAGATCCTCTCGATGCCACTGACGATGGCGGTATTCTCGTTCATCGGTATCGCGGTTACGTCAACGAGCGTCATCCTCTACGGGAAGGCGCTCTGGAATCCCGTCGACTTGATTGTGACCTTCCCGACGCCGATCGTGATCGTCGGCGGAATCCTGGTCATCCTCTCGTCGGTGACGATCAACGTCGGCGCGAATGTGATGGCACCGGCGCGCGCCTTCCAAAATCTGTGGCCAAGGCGCATTGGGTTTGCGACCGGCGCGGTGCTCACCGGGCTATTGAGCCTTGCAATGCAGCCGTGGTACGTGCTCTCCACCTTCGCGACGTATATCTTCACCTGGTTAGGCACGTATGGTGCGATGCTCGGATCCTTCGATGGCATCGCGATCGCCGATTACTGGCTGGTGCGCAAACGGCGTCTCGACCTGGCGCAACTCTATGTGCCGGCGGGACGCTATTCGTACGCCGGAGGTTTCAATGTGCGTGCGCTCATCGCGGTATTGGTAGGCTGGGGCCTCGCGCTGCTCGGTCTCGTGATCCCACCACTGCACTTCTTATGGAGCGGCGGCTGGATCTTTAGTTTGCTTGGCGGCCTTATCGCGTATTGGCTGCTGATGCGCACGGAGGCTTCCGTCCTGTCGGAAGCAGAATACGACGCAATAACCGAGGACGACGGCGAAGCGCTCGCCAGAGGTGCGTGACATGGATACCGTGGCTAAGAAATCAAACGCGCAACGCGCAAAGGAGCACCTGTTCCTAGCGCAGCAGCCGTACTACGAGCAACCGCTCACGCTGGTCAACGGCGAGGGCACGCGACTACGCGACGACGAGGGACGCGAATATCTGGATGCCTTTGCCGGCATCGCGACGACAACGCTCGGCTACGGCAACACCGAAGTCGCGCAAGCGGTCGCAGAACAAGCCAAAGAATTGATTCACGTCTCGACGCTCTACCTCACCGAGCAGCAGCTCGACTTTGCCGAGAAGATCGCCGAGATCGCGCCGCCCGGCATGACCAAATCATTCGTGAGCAATTCGGGATCCGAAGCGAACGAGACCGCCGCGCTGGTCGCGCGGACGGCAACGAATTCCGCCGACTTTCTGGCGCTCGAGCACGCCTATCACGGACGCACGGTCTACACGGTGGCCATGGCCGGTCTTTCGAACTGGCGTAACTTCGGCCCGCAGATGCCGCACATCGCATTCGTCCCGAATCCGTACTGCTACCGTTGTCCGCTCAACCTCAGCTATCCGTCGTGCGAGATCGCGTGCGCCAAATCCGCGAAGCGCGTGATCGAAACGCAAACCAACGGTGCGCCGGCGGCGATGATCGCTGAGACGATCGAGGGTGTCGCGGGAATCATCGCGCCGCCGCTCGAGTATTTCCAAGTGCTCAAGGAAACGCTCGCGCCGTTCGGTACGCTGCTCATCGCCGACGAAGTGCAAGCCGGCTGGGGACGATTGGGTGACGGATGGTTCGGCATGGTGTCGACCTATGGCGTCGTTCCCGACATCATCACGTCGGCAAAGGGCCTCGCCAGCGGATTGCCGATCGGTATCACGATCACGCGGCCGGAGCTCGCCGACACCTTCAAGGGACCGCACATCAACACGTTCGGCGGGAACCCGCTCTCGACGCGCGCTGCTACCGTCACGCTCGAGGTCATCGAGAAGAAGCAGTTGATCGCGAATGCAAAAAAACAGGGCGATGCGCTGCTTGCGGGCTTGGGCGAACTGCAGAAGCGTTTCCCGATCATTGGCGACGTGCGCGGCCACGGCCTGATGATCGGGGTCGAACTCGTCAAAGATCCCAAGAGTAAAGCCTACGACGCGCCGGCGGCCAATCGCATGCTCGAAGCGATGCGCGAACGTGGCGTTCTGCTCGGCAAGGGCGGACGCTGGGGCAACGTGTTGCGCATCCAGCCGCCGTTGATTTTCAGCGGCGACGACGTCAAGGAATTCCTCAAAGCCTTCGAATCGTCGTTGAAGACGCTCTGAACAATGCCCGAACCGGCGCGTTGTTCGTGGGCCACGACCGAGCTGTCACAGGAGTACCACGACAAGGAGTGGGGCCGGCCGGTTCACGACGACCGGACGTTCTTCGAATTCATCACGCTCGAAGGTGCGCAGGCGGGGCTGAGTTGGGAAACGATCCTGCGTAAGCGCGATCACTACCGCAAGGTTTTCGCCGACTTCGACCCGCAGAAGGTCGCGCGCATGACGCCGGCGCGCATCGAGAAGGCCTTGCTCGATCCCGGTATCGTGCGCAATCGCGCGAAGGTCGAGTCAACGGTGAGCAACGCCAAGGCATTCCTGAAGATCCAAAAAGAATTTGGATCGTTCGATAAATATGTCTGGCACTTCATCGGCGGGAAGACCATCGTCCATCACATCAAACGGCGTGAAGATCTTCCGGCGGAAAGCGACGAGTCGCGCGCGCTGAGCAAGGATCTCCAAAAACGCGGATTCCGGTTTGTCGGCCCGACGATCATGTATGCATTCATGCAGGCGACGGGCCTGGTGAACGATCACATAGCCGGCTGTCCGTGGCATGCTAAAAGCGCCCGCTAGCCGGCCCGCAACCTCGTACGACGAAGGCATCGCCCGGCTCAAGGCGATCATGGACCGCGATGACGATCGCATTGCGCGCGGCGCGCGCACGGCGCTCTACGTCCACGGACGGCGCGCGCCCTGGAGCTTGGTGCTTCTTCACGGGTTCACCAACAATCCGGCGCAGTACGTCGATTTCGCACCCGAGCTCTTCGTGCTCGGCGTGAACGTCGTCGTCCCACGCATGCCATTCCACGGCTATGCAGATCGCATGACCGATGCGCTCAAAGCACTCACCGCCGAAATGCTTATCGAGAGTGCCTACGAAGCCGTCGACGCGGCTGCGGGTCTCGGCGATCAGGTTGCGGTGGCCGGCATTTCAATGGGCGGTTCGCTGGCCGCATATCTCGGCCAGCATCGCGCCGACATTGCCACGAGCATGCCGATCGCCCCCGACTTCGGATTGTTGAAACTTCCGCGCGCCGTGCTTTCCGTGCTCGCGCGAATCTTGTTGCTTGTACCGAATCTGTTTCTTTGGTGGGACCCGCGCCTCAAGGAGAAGCAGTTGCCGTTGACGGCGTATCCGCGCTTCCCAACCCACGGCCTCATGCAAACGGTGCGCATCGGCGACGCAGTCTATGCTTCAGCAAAGAAGCAGGCACCGCGAGCCGGCCGCATCGCGACGGTTGTGAACACACACGATCCGGCGGTCAGTGATGACGCGGCGTTACAAGTGGTGCGCCGCTGGCAGCAGCACCGTGCTAGCGGGATCGACTACGTCCAGCTCACCAACCTTCCGAAGAATCACGACATCATCGATCCCGGAAATCCACTCGCGCGAACGGATCTCGTCTATCCCAGGCTGATTGAGACGCTCAATTTGTCATCCTGAGCCTGTCGAGTGATCACTCGTAATTCTTCGATTCGGCCCAAAGCCGAGCGACTGGTATTTTGAGACCACGGCAAATATTTATCGGTGCATCCTTCTCGTAGCTAATCGCCCACGGTGCGTGAAGCACGGCTGCAACCGAGCGCGAGGTGAAGTAATGCTCCTTAGCCCAGCACGTTCCATTGATTTGCACCAGCACGCGGCCGTCATAGCCGTCCGGCCCCCACAGCCAGTATTGGTTGTGCGTGCTGATCACGGGAATACCCGGCGTAAAGAACTGCACGGCCGCGGCTTCGCCGTAATTGCCACCGAAGACCACCGCGACCGCGCGATCGCTCGGCGGGAGCGATTCATAGACGCTTTTGACGGTAGCGGCCATCTCTGGCCAGCCGTGCATGTCGGCCCAATCGCCGGGAAGCGCTGAGGTTTCGCGATTGTGTTCGGTAGCGAGCACGCTACTCGAGGTATGGGTGATCTCGCCCACCCGTGTTTGATACGCAACGAAGGCGGGTTCGGGAAGAATCGGCAGCGAGTAAGGGATGAACGCTGGGCCCAGGACGAGCGTGTACGCGACGACCGCGATCCGTGCGATCCCTGCACCTGACGTCCACGATTCGATTTGTACGCCGCCGGCCGCAAGCAGAATCGGGTACACGTCCGCCGGATAGTAGTGCTTGCCGTGGGAAACGATCATTTCGGCAATTAAAATCACGTAGGCATATCCTACGAAACGGTACGTGCCGTTGCGCAGCAACCAATACAGGCCGATCACCCACACCGGAAAGAGGAAGAGGTTGGTGATCAGGACCTCTTGCAGCAGATAGATCAACGGGCCAACGATGACGTTCTTGCCGTTTTGGCCGTTGCGCAGCAGCTCCCACATCGGAAAACCGTAGTGCGCTTGCCAGAGAAAATTCGGCAGCGCGATGACGAGCATCAGCGCGGCGCCGCCGGCGAACCACCAACTTGCGAGGATGCGGCGCTGCGGTGTGAGCAGCAAGCCGAGAAAGAGCGCGACGAGGAAGAACAGTACGGCGTATTTGCTCTGGATCGCAATGCCGCAGACCAAACCCGCTGCGAGCCAAAGTCGTGGGCTTGCGCCTTTCGCAATGCGGACGATAAGGAGGGCGAGCAACGGCCATGCCCACAGGCCGATTTCGTCGGGCCCGACCTTTTGTCCAAAACTCAACAGCACGCCGGCGAAGAGAAAAGCAAGCGACGCCATTGCCTGCGCGAAGACGCCGCCGCCGAATTCGAGGACCAGCAGGCAGGTGACGTAGACGCCTGCTGCCGCGCAAAGCGCGGGCACGAGCCGCAGCAAAAAGAGCGAGTGGCCTCCAAGCTGCGTGAACGCGGCGAGCAACGGCACCACCGGCGGCTGATCGACGTAGCCCCATTGCGGATGGAAGCCGCAGATGATGAAGTACAGCTCATCGCGGAAGAAGCCGTAGTGCGCGTTGCCGAACGCGTGCACGAGGAAGACGACGGCCGCGGCAATCCACGCCACGCGTTTGGCCATGTTGCGGGATCCTTTACTTCAGCAGGTCGGGCCGTTGCGATGCGTAGCGCCGGCTCCAAGCGATCTCGGCGCCGTCGCGCATGAGAATCTTGTAATCGCCGTGGAACCACGGGTGAATCTCGGCGATCTCATCGATATTGACGATGTGCGAGCGGTGCACGCGCGCGAATTGGGCGGGATCGAGCCGCGCCTCGAGCGCTTCGAGCGTCGCACGCAAGGCATGGTTTCCGCGCGACGTGTGGACCGCGACGTTGTTGCCGTTGGCTTCTAAACGCGCGATCTCGCGCGCCGCCACGAAGAAGGATCGGCCGTCGTTCGGAATGAGCAGCCGGCGCACGAATTTTTCCTCGTTGCGCAGTTGCGAGAGCGTGTCGGCGAGCTTGGCGGCGTCGGGCTTGGCATCCAGCGATGCGCGGGCGCGACCGAGCGCGAGTTCAAAGCGTTCGCGATCGTAAGGCTTGAGCAGATAGTCGAGTGCGCTGACCTCGAACGCTTTCACCGCATACTGATCGAAGGCGGTCACAAACACGATCGAGGGCGGATCTTCGCTGCGCGTCAGTGTTTCCGCGACGCCGAGGCCGTCGAGGTCGGGCATGTGGATGTCGAGGAAGACGAGCTGCGGCTTGGTCAACGCGATAAGATCGAGCGCGTCGATCCCGTTGGAAGCTTCGGCGACGAGTGCCACGTCGTCGT
>DATHMY010000262.1:0-4003 GCA_035486535.1 Candidatus Acidiferrum sp. | reverse complement strand
TGCGGTGACCGGTGTGCCACCCATCGCGTAGACGTCGGAGATCGCATTGGTTGCAGCAATGCTGCCGAAGTCATACGGATCGTCGACGATCGGCGTGAAGAAGTCAACTGTTTGCACGAGTGCGAGGTCGTCGCGCAGCACGAAGACGCCCGCGTCGTCGGCCGTACCGAAACCAACCAACACGCGGTCATTCACCGTCGAGGGTAAACCTTGCAGCACCGACGCAAGTTCGGCGGAACCGAGCTTGCTCGCGCAGCCGCCGCACGATGCGAGGGCAGTGAGGCGGACCGGAACTTCGACATCCATAACGAACTCTCCGAAGATGAGAAAGACGCTCTTGCTGCTCCCCGGCCCCGTTCCCGTTGCACCACCGGTACTGGAAGCGATGGCGTGGCCGATGATCAATCATCGCGGTCAGGAATTTGCCGAACTGCTCGCACGACTCGAGCGCGGAATGAAACCAGTATTCGGCACCAGCAGCGACGTGCTCTTCCTTGGCTCGTCGGGCACGGGCGGCTTGGAAGCCGCGGTTGCGAGTTGCTTCTCTCCCGGCGATCGCGTGCTTTCGTGCCCGGTCGGGGTATTCGGCAAACGCCTGGCCGAGATCGCGCGCGTCCAGGGCTGCACGGTCGAGGTGCTCGAGACGCCGCTCGGCGCAGCGCTCGATCCGGGCGTGCTGCGCGCACGCTTGCAGCAAAGCGACGGCAGGAGCTTTCGCGGAATCTTGCTCACCCACAACGAGACGTCGACCGGCGTACAGAATGATATGGCAGCAATCGCCGCAGTCACGCGCGATCACGGCGCACTGACCATCGTCGATTCGGTGAGCGGACTCGGTGCGTCGCCGTTCGCCATGGATGACTGGGGTTTCGACGTCGTGGTCACTGCATCGCAGAAAGCCTTCGCCGCACCGCCCGGTGTGGCGATGGTTGCGGTGAGCGAGCGCGGCTGGACGGCGATCGAATCTTCGCGCGGGACGCGTTTCTATTTCGATCTGAAGAAAGCGCGTGAGTTTGCGAGCAAAGGCCAGACGCCGTGGACGCCGCCGATCTCACAGTTCTACGCCTTAGCGGTAGCGTTGGAACGCTACCACGCCGACGGTCTCGACGCGAACTTCGAACGGCACGCTACCTACGCAAACGCCGTGCGCGCGGCATTTGAGGCGCTCGGCTGTACGATTTTTTCGCGTCCTGATGCGCATTCGGTCACGGTCGTAGCTGCATATCCGCCCGGCGGCGTCGATGCGGCGGCACTCCTCAAAACCTTGCGTGAAGGTTACGGTGTCGTGATCTCGGGCGGCCAAGGCGAACTGACCGGCAAGATCGTGCGCTTCGGTACCATGGGCGACGTGGCTATCAACGATCTACTCGGGGCGATTGCCGCACTCGAGCTTGCGCTCGCGGATTGCGGCGCGCCGGTAACGCTGGGCAGCGGCGTCGCTGCGGCGGCCGCCGTGCTACGTCCCCAAGGTGTAAGTAACGGCTTGCTCCAGCATCCGCACGAGCGGACCGTTGTAGTTCCCTAAGACGCCAAGGAGCGAAGCATATTCGTTCCGATTGAACTGTACGATTCCATCAAAGACGGCGTCAGCTTGGGTGACGCTCAGGCGTTCCGCGATGCGCCGAAAGATACCGCGCGGCAGGTCCGGGTGACCTTCCATGCGCAAGGCGAGATACGATAGGCGGATGTCGGCGCCCACCGATTGAACAATCGGGATTCGCACACCGTCTTCCATCACGAACTCGTGCGTATCGCGCATAATCGACAGCTTGCGACCGTCCGGTAAGGCAACGGCAATTCCGATGCTGTACGCGACCGCGCACGCGGCCGTAAAGCCAAACATCGCCGCCAGGCTCCAGGCATCAGCCTCGCTGTAACACACCAAGACCTCGTCGGCGAACGTGCCTTTGACGCCAAAGCCACCGTCGCGCGTGTAACCGGACGCCGTGCTGGAGTAATTGACGAGATCGATAAGCGGAACGGCGTAGTTCGCGCCGGAGCGCCCAAACTTTCGCGCGTTGAAGAAGTCCTGCAGACACAAATCGACGGTAGGCGTCAAGAAGCGTTGCTCGTCGAGCCCGCCCATCGATTTGATGCGCGCGATCACATCGACGGGCAGCGCGCTCCAAGCGAGTTGTCGCTGCAGGCTCTCCTCATATCCGCCGGCTCCCCAGCCGAAGCTCGCCTCGTACGCTTCGAAAAACTCGCGCTCGTCTATGCCCAATCGATCCGGCTTGACGCGCATTTGGCCGTCGCGAATCTCGATATCGGTGACGCGAACCTGCAGCGCGTTCGGCGTATGCAGCGTGACGGGCTTGCTCGGATCGATCGAAAAGATGCCGCGGCCGTACTGTCCGTCGCCCAACCGTACGTTATCGGCGATGCCGCCAAGCGAACGGAATGCGTCGAGCAGCTCGTCCCAGGTCATGAGCTACAAATGATGGCGATGAAAGTACGGGAACAGTGCGGGGCGCGCGAACCAGGGTATCACCGATTCGATCACGCCGTCGATCTGCGCGTCGGGCTGCACGAAGTACGGCGCAAGGTGCGATTGGTGCAGACCGTCGCGGATGTCGGGCGAGAGCGGAAAGTAGAGCGCGATGAAGAGCGCTAGCCAGATGAGCACGGCCCCCTTGGCCAATCCAATCACGGCGCCCCCGAGTGAGTTCCCGATGTTGAGCAGCGGAAGTTTGGCGAAGCGGTTGAGCACCCACGCGATTGCTAGCACAATGATGTAGGTGATGAAGCCGCATGCGAACATACCGACCACGTGCGCCGAGCCCGGACCGAGCTTGAGAACGCTCTCGAGCCATGGATCGAACGACCCATTGTAATACCACGGCGTGATCAGCGCTGCTACCACCGCGACTGCTCCGCCGAGTTCGGAGACAAACCCGCGCGAAAAGCCCTTGTAGGCCGCAATCAACACGATGATTGCGATGAGGATGTCGGGCCATGGGATGCCGGCGATCACTGGCGGATCGTGCCTGCAAGCTCGTCGCGTACCGCAACGACGGCACGCGCGACGGCGGCGTCCGCCTCTTCGTCGGTGATCGTGGTATCGAAGCGCTGCATCGTCGCGCGTACGGCGATGCTTTTTTTCCCTTCGCCGACCTGCGGGCCGCGGTACTCGTCGAAGACGGTGACGCCGGTGCAGAGTTCGCCGATCGCGCGTCGCACGACGCCGCGTATGCGATCGGCATCGACATCGAGGTCGACGACGATTGCGAGGTCGCGGTAGGTCGAGGGAAAGCGCGACGGC
Organism: Candidatus Acidiferrum sp.; assembly: GCA_035486535.1. Taxonomy (GTDB): domain Bacteria; phylum Vulcanimicrobiota; class Vulcanimicrobiia; order Vulcanimicrobiales; family Vulcanimicrobiaceae; genus Aquilonibacter. Next base: position 741 of record DATHMY010000262.1, on the reverse strand, counting down.
GGATGATAGATCGGGCTCTGGTATTCCGGAATCCGATCCAAGTAGATGATAGTGAGGTAGAGCGAAAGCCGGTCACCGAAGGCTTTGGTCAAGCGCGGATCGATTTTACCGAATGCGGCAACCTCGCGCCCCTTCCACATCGCAACGGCGCTCTTTCCCGGATGATAGCCGCCGCGCACGTCGCGCGCCGTTTCGACCTCGATACCAGCAATCGCGCGCAAAAGCGCTTCGACATCGCCCTTGAGCCGCAGGAAATGCGTATCGCGCCAATCCGGCTCGTCGAGCGGCTCGGCTGAGAATCCGAACGCGAGTTGTGGCTCTTCCTTGGGGACGCCTTCGTCGCTGGAGAAGACGTGCCCGAGTTCAAAGACGCGATACGGACGATCGACCTTGGCGAGATACTCGAAGATCCCCGGGCCCAGCGCCCAGCGCAGCACGCGCTGCTCTTCGGTGAGCGGATTGAGGACGTCGACGATCCGATGGCTCGGTTGCAGCCCGGAGCGTTCCATCTTGTGCAAGATGGTCGTGCCTTGCAACGCATAGTTCACGATCTCGTGATAGCCGAGTCCGGCGAGCGTCGAAGCGATACGATCCTCGAGTTCATATTGAGCGCTCGAGATCGCGTGCGCCGGTACCGCAGGTTCGACGGCCTCGATTGCGTCGTAGCCCTCGATGCGCGCGACTTCCTCGACTAAATCGGCGGCGATCGTGAGGTCGCGCCGCCATGACGGCGGAACGACC
>DATHMY010000261.1:0-2395 GCA_035486535.1 Candidatus Acidiferrum sp. | reverse complement strand
CGGCATTCGCACCTTCGAGCAAGCAACGCGCAATACGCTCGATCTCTCGGCGGTACCGGTGCTGCGCGAACGGTCGCACTTACCAGTGTGGGTCGATCCGAGTCACGGTGTCGGCGTGCGCCGCTGGGTGCGCCCGCTCTGCCGCGCGGCCAAGGCGGTCGGCGCGCACGGCCTCCTGATCGAAGTGCATCCGAATCCGCCCGAAGCGAAGAGCGATAAAGAACAAGCGCTGACGTTTGACGACTTCGGCGAAATCATGCAAGACCTCAAGCAGATCGACACGTGGTCGCACCCGCAGGTTCGCGTATGATGATGCGCGGCATCCGAGGTGCGATTACGGTCGACCGGGACGATGCCGCGGCGATCGTCGACGCAACCAAACGACTCCTGACCGCGATGATCGCGCGCAACGCCGTCGCGATCGACGACATTGCTTCGGTACTCTTTAGCCTCACCCCCGATTTGCGCGCGGTATTTCCGGCGCTTGGTGCGCGCGAGATGGGGTGGACGCACGTGCCGATGTTACACTTCTGCGAGATCGATGTGCCGGGGTCGCTCGAGCGCGTCATTCGCGTACTGATGCACGTCAATACGACGCGCAACATCGATGCGATCGAACACGTCTATCTTGACGGAGCGGTAGTGCTGCGCCCCGATCTCGCGCGCACGACGACCAGCTAAACCGTGGCGCAGCTCGGGATTATCGGCACCGGACTCATCGGTGCGTCGATCGGTCTTGCAGCGCGTTCGTGCGGCTGGAACGTCGTGGGCTGCGACCGGGATCCGGCGGCAGCTGCGGGTGCGCTGCGCGCTGGGGCAATCGAACGGGTCAGCGAGCGCGATGAGATGTACGCCGGCTGCGACGCAGTCGTGATCGCCGCTCACGTCAGCGGTACGCTCGAAGAGATTGCGTCGCTGCGGCGCCGTTCGCTGCGTAGCGATCAAGTGATTCTCGACGTCGCTTCAGTGAAGGCGCCGATTGCGCGTGCGGCCGTTGGCATCGACACCTTCGTACCCACCCATCCGATGGCCGGGGCCGAGCGCCGCGGTCCCGACGCGGCGCGCGCCGATCTTTTCGCTGGGCGCGTCTGGTGCTACGTGCCGACCTCCAGCGAAGCGCACACGGCGCAAGCCGTCGCGTTCGTCGAGGTGCTCGGCGCCAAGGCCGTCGCCGTCGAGGCAGAGCAGCACGACGCGCTCGTCGCGCTGACCTCGCATCTCCCGCAACTGCTCGCCTACGCCTTCACCGAGCGCATCAACGAGCGCGCCGCGTCGGACGGTGAGATCGTCGATGCGCTCTGCGGTCCGGCTGCGCGAGAATTGCTGCGGTTGGGGCGTTCGTCTCCGCAAATGTGGGACGAAATCTTTCGTGAGAATCGCGAGGAGCTCGACCGCGAAGTGCAGCGTTTTCGAAAGGCGCTCGATGGTCGTCGGCTTTCAGGGTGAGCCCGGTGCGTTCAGCGAGGAGGCGGTCAACGCGCTCTTCCCTGACGCGCAGACGCGAGGGTACACGAGTTTTGATGCACTAGTTGACGCGGTCGATAGCGGTGAGATCCCCTATGGTCTCTTGCCGTGTGAGAACAGCATTCACGGCCCGGTTACGCGCGCGTACGATCTTCTCTATACGCATCCGCGGGCGCGGATCGTTGACGAAGCGACGCATCGCATCGTCCAGACCTTAATCGGCGTCCCCGGCACGCAGTTGACGCAGATCCGGCAGATCGAGTCGCATCCGGTCGCCCTCGAACAGTGCCGTCGCTTCCTCGCCTCAATGCCTGAGATCAAGGTTGTGCCGGTCGCCGACACCGCCGGCGCAGTCCGCGAGATCGTTGGCGCCGGCGACCGGTCGCGCGCCGCGATCGGACCATCGGCGAGCGCCGTGCGATACGGGGGCGCGGTCTTAGCGGAAGCGGTGCAAGACGAAGCGGAAAATTTCACGCGCTTCTTTGCGATCGCATGCGACGGCATGCCGCGCCGGCGTCTGGGGCGTGCAGTGCTGGCTTTCGTCTTGCCGCACCAACCCGGCAGCCTGCACACCGCGCTCGGCGTCTTCGCCGCGCGCGGGTTCAACTTGCGCGCTTTGGTCGCGCGACCGCTGCCTGGACGGCCCTTCGAGTACATCTTTTACGCCGAACTCGATTGCCCGGATGAAGCGCAAGCGCACAGCGTGATGCATGAAGTCGGCGCCGAAACGCGGTTGCTCGGCTGGTACTAAAGGACTATTGGCCCAGCAGAGGGCGACGGCCGTTCGCGCCCGTACATCTGCATCGATGAAGCTTGCGCGAATAGCTACGCTCTGGATGGTGTTCCTTTGCGCGAACGTCGCGACCGCGCAGGCCGACGCGCCGATCCGTACGCTCGTGTACCAATATAGCTACGATGCGCGTGGGTTCGG
>DATHMY010000260.1:0-21392 GCA_035486535.1 Candidatus Acidiferrum sp. | reverse complement strand
ACGCCATCGATCGCGATAAACGCCTTCTCGACGATCATCGCGGCGAGCGTTGCCGGCCGTTCGATCCGCACGCGTTCGCCTTGGCCCTCAGCAGTGCGCGCAAGCACGGCAGCAGTTGCATCAACGTGGCCGTAGACGAAGTGGCCGCCCATGCGATCGCCGACGCGCAGCGAGTATTCAAGATTGACCGCGTCACCGTGCTTCAGCGTACCGAGCGTGCTGCGGGCCAGCGTCTCCGGAACCACGTCAAAGGCGATGCGGTCACCATCGATACGCGTCGCGGTGAGGCACACGCCGTCGATGGCGATCGAATCCTTGACCGCCGGCGCTTCGGCACCAACCCCGTCCGCGCGCAACACGAGCGTTGCGCCGCCGTCGGGCCCAGATTCGCTGCTTACGACGCTTCCGCGATATCCAATGAGTCCACTGAACATGAGGGGTCGTCGTTCGCGACGGCAACCACTAATGCTTGCGAGACGATTGCACCGCCCATCCGCAGTGCCGCGGCACAGTCCTCGAGGGTCGTCCCCGTCGTGCACACGTCGTCGACCAGGGTCACACTTCGGCCGGCGATGAGCCCGCTATCGCACCAGAAACGATCGCGCGCCGACAACCGCTGCGAACGCGAGCGGCCGCGCTGCGCGTCGCCGCGAATCGGCTCGAGCGCGCAGGCCACCGTCGCCCCCGTCCGGCGCGCGGCGACGCGCGCGATATATTCGACGCCGTCCATTCCGCGCACACGGCGTCGCGTGGGCGTCGTTCGCACCGGAACGAGCAGCATTGGCGCCGAGATCAGCGCTGCCAGGCGTTCGCCAAGCGCCTGCGCCACGTCGCGTCGCCCGTCTTTGAGCGCAAGCACCGCCCGGCGCAATGGACCGCGATATTCTCCCAGCGCGTACCCTCGCAGCGTCGGCAGCATGCGCAATAACGGCGGTTCATCATAGGGAAAACACCGCTCGCACAAGCCGATGCCAATCGCATTGCATCCCGCACACTGGTGCGGAAACACGGCGTCCAGAAGCGCGTGAAACATTCACGGCTTCCATCCCTCCGGAGCGTGCCTCTATCTAGACCGTAGCGACCGCGACAATGTCATCGTTGACTTCGATGCCCGCGCCGATCGGCGTATCCTTACCGACAATGGCGTCCCGAAGCTGCGCTCCGGCGCCGATGGTACTGGCTTCCCACACGATGCTGGCTTCGATCGTCGCGCCGTCATCGACGACGGTGCCGTCGCCGATGACCGATGGGCCGATGATCCGCACGTTCTCGCCGATGCGTGCATGCGCGCCGATCCACACGTTGCGGTCGATCGTTGCACTGCGGGCAATGCGCGCCGTCGGGTCGGGCCCGTTCGCGCGCGTGTCGGGCACATGGAATACGCCATTGACCACGTCGGCGCTGGCGCGGCGGTATTCGCCCGGCGTACCGATGTCGCACCAGTACGCGTCGCCCGCATCGTAGCCGTAGAAACGTTGCTTGTCAGTAAGCAATTCGGGAAAGACCTGTTTGCCGAAATCGTAAAACGTATCGGCTGGGATGCGTTCGAAGATCTGCGGTGAAAACACATAGATCCCCGTGTTCACCAGCTTGCTGCGCTCGGTGCCGGCTTGTGGCTTCTCTTGAAAGCCGGTGATGCGCCCCTCTGAATCGATGACCACGACGCCGTATTGGTCGACCTCTTCGCGTTCGACGAGCCCAATGGTCGCGATCGCGCCTTTGCGTTCGTGCAGTGCGACGAGGTGGTCGAGCGGGAGATTGGTGAGGTCGTCACAGCCGACCACGACGAAGGTCTCCTCGCCGAAAAAGGACTGCATCGGTTTGAGCGCGCCCGCGCTTCCCATCAGGGTCGCTTCGTGGAGATACTCGAGCCGAACGCCGAAGGCCGACCCATCGCCGAGCGCGCTCGTGATCGCGTCAGCGAGGTAGTGGACGTTGATCGCGATCTCGTCGTAGCCGTGCGACTTCAGGTACTTGATCAAATGGATCGCGTTCGGCACGCCCGCCACCGGAACCAACGGCTTCGGCACGGTCTTGGTGAGCGGATACAGGCGCGTCGAGAGTCCCCCGGCTAGGAGCATCGCCTTCACTTACGGATTTGTACCTTTCTGCGTTCGCATGCCGAGGCGGTCGAGGACGACCAGCCACACAAAATATGGGAGTGCGAGTTGCCGGCGCACGCGATGCGGTTCGCGAAGCAAACGGTAGAGCCACTCGATACCAAGTTGACGCCAGATCATCGGCGCGCGTTTGACGCGGCCGCTGATCACGTCGAACGACCCGCCGACGCCGATTCCGGCTCCGCAGCCGGTTGCTCGCAGGTTGCGCGCGAGCCACATCTCTTGTCGCGGCGAACCCAGTCCAACGAACAGTATGCGCGCACCGCTGTTCCGAATGGTCTCGACGATTGCGGCTTCCTCTTCAGTCGTATAAAACCCGTTCCGCGTCCCGGCAATGATCAAACCCGGGAAGCTCACTTCGAGGATCGCTGCCGCATCCGCAGCGACGCCTTCGGCGCCGCCAAACAGAAAGACCGGCAAGCCTTCCACGGCAGCGCTCTGGCAAAGCCTTTCCATCAACTCCACCCCGGTCACGCGGTCATCGAGCTTCGCGCCGCGACGACGCGCGACGGCTAAGACGCCGACCGTGTCGCACAACGAGAGCGCGCTGTCATTGATCACCGTGCGAAACGCCGGATCGCGCTGCGCGTAGACCACCATCTCGGTGCCGAGCGTGACGACTTGCGCAGCGGCACCTTCGCGCGCGAAGCGCAGGATGGCTTCGGTCGCGCCCTCCTGATCGAGCAGGTCGAGGCGACAGCCGAGAATATCGATCGAATCCACGCTACGCGGTTGTTAAATACGTCACAAGCAGCGGACGCAGACGTTCAGCAATCGCCGGTGGCAGTTCGTCGAGCGGCGGGCGACATGCGCCAACGTTGAAGCCGAGTTCACCCATCGCCCACTTGACTGCGATCGGACTGGTGACCGTGAAGAGCGTCGCGGTGAGTTCGAGCAGACCGTTGTGAATCGCAGCCGCGCGTTTGACGTCGCCGCTGCTAAACGCCTCGAGCATCGTCTGGTACTCGCGCGAGCAGAGGTGCGTGGTGACCCCGACGACGCCGTCCGCTCCCACCGCAAGCGACGGCAGAAACAAGTAATCGTCGCCCGACCACACCGTGAAGCCGGCGGGGCGGTCGCGCACGATCGTTGCGATTTGCATGAGATCGCCGCTCGACTCTTTGACCCCAACGACGTTGCGATGACGGCGATTGAGCTCCAGCAAGGTCGACGGCAGCATGTTGGCCGCTGTGCGCCCCGGGATGTTGTACACGATCACCGGCAGCGGCGTTGCGTCGGCAACCGCGCCGAAGAACGCGAGCATGCCGCCCTGCGTTGGTTTCGCATACGGCGGAACGACGACCAGCAGCGCGTCGGCTCCGGCGTCTTGCGCCTCCTTGCCGGCGCGAATCGTCGAGCGCACGTCGTTGGTGCCGACGTTCGCAATCATCGTGGCGCGGCCCGCGATCGCGGCTTTGACCGAAGTAAAGAGCGCGCGGCGCTCGTCGGCATCGAGCGTCATGCCCTCGCCGGTCGTACCCGCGATTACCAGGCCATCGTTGCCGCGTTCCACCAGCCAGTTCGCGATGCGCCCTGCCTCTTTACTATCGAGCTTGCCGCTCGCATCGAACGGCGTGATCATCGCGGTCAGGATCGTGCCAAGTTGGCTCATGCGTTGTCTCCCGTTGCTAGGTGGAACTGATCGTGAACCGCCGCTTCCGCGCGCGTCACGTCGGCCTCCGGCACTAGAATCGAAATCGTGATGTTGCTATCGGTACAGTGAATGATCTCGACGTCGGCATGGCTCAGCGCCAGCACGCACTGATGCACGACGCCCGGCGCGTAGCGCATCCCGGTGCCGACCACCGAGATCTTGGAGCAGCCTTCGCGCACGCGCACGGCGAGATTGAGGTCGCCAAGCAGCGCGCGCACCGCGTTCCCGCGGTCGCCGTCGACGACGAACGCGACACCGGCTTGATTGATGGTGACCTGATCGATCGAGATGCCCGCGTCGGCGATGCGGCGGAACATCTCGAGCTCGGTCTGCATGCGGTGCTCGGGATTTTCGATATCGCCACGAATCACGCGAATCCAGGTGACGCGGCCCGATGCCGTGACGCCGGTAACCGGTCGTTCAACATCATAGCCCGCGTCGACGATTGTGCCCTTATCGGTCTGTAATCCACGAATCGAATAACGCGTCCCGGTGTGCTCGGCGAAACCGGCCGCCTTGTGATGCATCACCTTCGCGCCGTGTTGAGCGAGTTCGGTCATCTCCTCGAGCGACGCGCGCTCGATGACGTGTGCGGTCGGGACGCGACGCGGGTCGGCGGTCATCGCACCGCTGACGTCGGTATAGATATCGACGCGATCCGCGCCGAGTGCATGGCCGATCGCGATCGCGGTGAGATCGGTACCGCCGCGCCCGAGGGTGGTCACCGTGCCGTCCTCGGTCGTGCCTTGAAAGCCGGCAACCACCGGGACGACGCCACGTTCGAGGAGCGCGCTCACTTCGCGCGGCTCGACGCGTAGAATCTTCGCATCGCTGTGCGCGCCGTCGGTGATGATACCGGCTTGCGCACCGGTCATCGCCTGCGCCTCGACGTTCATCGCGCGCAGCTCTTCGGCAAAGACCGCCGCCGCGATCAACTCGCCGCAGGCGAGCAGCAGATCCGCATTCGCGCTTCCGGTGTTACCGCCGATGAGGTCGAGCAGCGTATCGGTCGCGTAGGGCGAGGGCGCGCGGCCCATGGCCGAGACCACTGCGACCGGCGCATAGCCGGCTTCGCGCGCGTCGAGAATTCGCGCGAAGGCGACCTCGCGCAGCTCGCGCGTCGCAACCGACGTTCCGCCGAATTTGAGTACCGCAACGCGCGCCACGGCGTTGGTCATCCCACTACGCCTCGTGCCATCAGTAGCTCGAGAATTTGCACGGCGTTGGTCGCCGCTCCCTTGCGAAGCTGGTCGCCGGCGCACCACAAGACGAAGTGGCGACGCGAATCCGGGCGCTCGGCGCGCACGCGCGCCACGTGAACGAGATCGGTGCCTTCCACTTCGCGCGGGGTGACGATGCCGTCGGCGTGATAGATGATGCCGGGCGCCTGCGCGAACGCCGCGGCGAGCGCTTCGACGCTGGTGTCGCGCGCCGTCTCGACCCAGACCGCTTCGGAATGCGCGGTCCGCACCGGCACGCGCACCGCCGTTGCGCTAACGAAAAGCTCGGGAAGCCCGAGCATCTTGCGCGTCTCGTCGGCGACTTTGCGCTCCTCGCCGCTGTAGCCCGAGTCATCGAACGACCCGATCTGCGGAATCACGTTGCGCGCAAGCGGACGCAGAAAGGTTGCCGGCGACGGTTCGTTCTCGCCGCGCGCGATCGCGCGTTCGCCGGCCAGCAACTCATCGAGGCCGGCACGCCCTGCGCCGCTGGCCGATTGGTAGGTGGCAACGCGGACGCTCTTTAAGCCGGCCGCATCGCGGATTGGCGCGAGCGCACTGCACAGAATGATCGCAGTGCAATTGGCCACGGGAAAGAGCCGGTGCTCCGGCGACACGTCGCCCGGATTCACTTCGGGAATCACCAGCGGCACGTCGGCGCGCATGCGAAACGTCGAACTGTTGTCGATGACGAAGGTTCCGTTCTCGACTAGGGCCGGCGCGTAGGTTTCGCTTGCATCTTCGCCGCCGGCAAAGAAGACGACATCGAAATCGCGCAGCCGCTCGGGCGTGGTCGCTTCGACACCGTCGCGTGCACGCGAGGCGAATCGCCCCAGCGTTGCGACCGGCACGTTGCGTTCTTCGAGGACCCGCGCGATCGTCTCGCCGACGACGCCGGTAGCGCCGACGATCGCGACCTTAAGCATCAAGACCAACTTGTAAGCCCTGCACGCTCATCACCGCGCGCACCGCGGCCAGCATTCCCGGCACGAACGATTCGCGCGAGAGCGAATCGTGGCGAATGGTGAGGACCTCGCCGTCGACGCCGAAGAGCACTTCTTGATGCGCAAGCAAACCACGCATCCGCACGCTATGAATTGGCGGCTGCGATGGACCGCCGCCGGCCGTAATGCGCTCGGCGGTGAGTTTAGCGGTGCCCGAGGGCGCGTCGATCTTGCGGTCGTGATGCAACTCGATGATCTCGGCGCTCGGGAAATACTTCGCGGCCTCTTCAGCAAAGCGCATCATCAGGATCGCACCGATCGAAAAATTCGGCACCAGCATTGCGCCGAGATTGCGCTCCATCGCCACGCGATCGAGCACTTCGCACTCGCTCGGGGTCCAGCCGGTGGCCCCGATGACCGGCCGCACGCCGTGCGCGAGCGCGTTCATCGAGATCTCGACGGTGCTTGGGTAGGTCGTGAGATCGAGCAACACGTCGGGCTTTCCGGCGCGCAACAACTCGTCAAAGTCGGTGACGATTTGCTCGTCCGGGTCAGCGCTGCGCGCTAAACCGCCGGCGTAGGTAACGTCGGTAGCGTCTTTGAGTGCAGAACAGGCGACGCGCCCCATACGACCGAGCGCGCCGGCTACAGCAACGCGCAGCATCGGCTCTTAGTCGCTAGACCTTCTCTAGAGGCGCGTATTTGAGCATGAGCATCTTCTGACCGACATTCGGGAAGTCGATGGTGATCAGACCATCGCCGCCTGCGCCGACCAACCCACGGATCGTGCCCTCGCCCCATTTCGGGTGACGCACTTTGTCGCCATCGCGCAGATCCATCGACATACCGGCGCCGGCCGACTCGTGGATCGAGACTTCGCGCCAGCGGCCGCCCGAGGGACGCGGCAGCACGACGCTGTCGCTCTCGAGGACTTCGAGGCCCGGCATCTCTTCGATGAAGCGCGACTTCGGATATGCGTAGGTGTTGCCGAAGAGAGCACGGCGCTGCGCGTACGACATGAAGAGCCGGTCCATCGCGCGGGTGACGCCAACGTAGGCCAGACGCCGCTCTTCTTCAAGTTCGGTCTCGTCGGTCAGCGCGCGGCTGTGCGGGAAGACGCCTTCTTCCAGTCCGGTCAGGAACACGTGCGGGAACTCGAGACCCTTCGCGCCGTGCATCGTCATCAGGGTGACGTACGACGACTCGGGATCGAGTGAATCGAGATCGCTGATCAAGGCGACGTTGGTGAGGAAGCCGGAGAGCGACGACTCGGGTTCGCCGCCTTCGTATTCGCGCGCGACGCCGATGAGCTCTTGGAGATTCTCGATGCGCGCCCGCGCGTCGTGCGTCTCCTCGGCTTGCAGTTCGCGTACGTAGCCGGAATCTTCCATCACGCTGACCAGCAGGTCGGCGACGCTGAGATCTTCGGCGCGCTCGCGGAAGGTGCGGATCAACTCGGCGAAGCGTTCCAGCTCCTTGAGCTTCTTCGGCACTGCGTCTTTGAGCAGTTCGGAATCAAAAATCGCTTCGCCGACCGACATGCCCTTTGCGTTCGCTGCTTGGACGAGCGCGGCCAGCGTCTGCTGCCCGATGCCGCGGCGCGGCACGTTGACGATGCGCTTGAATGCCAGCGCGTCGGCCGGGTTGATGATGTAGCGCAGATAGGCGATGACATCTTTGATTTCGGCACGCGCGTAGAAGCCGACCCCGCCGACCACGCGATACGGAATGCCGTCGGCAATGAGCGCTTCTTCGAACACGCGCGACTGGGCGTTGGTGCGGTAGAGGATCAGGAAGTCTTTGTAGGCCGCGCCGTCGCGGACCATCTGCTTGACCTTCTCGACCGTGTAGCGCGCTTCGTCGCGTTCGGTGGCCGCGGCATAGACGGTAATCGCCTCGCCCTCGGCACGGCTTGTGAAGAGCTTCTTCGGCGCGCGGGTCTTATTATTCGCGACCAAGGCATTGGCGGCGTCGAGAATACGCTGCGTCGAGCGATAGTTTTCTTCTAGCTTGAACACTTTGGCGCCCGGGAAGTCTTGCTCGAAGCGCAGGATCATGCGATAGTCGCTGCCGCGCCACGAGTAGATCGACTGGTCGTCGTCGCCGACGACGGTCACGTTCTTGTGCTTGGCACCGAGCAGCGCGATCAGACGGTACTGTGCGACGTTGACGTCTTGATACTCATCGACCAGGATGTACTCGAATTTGTTCTGGTACTTCTCGCGCGTCTTCTCGTCGCGCTCGAGCAGATCGATCGTGCGGACGATCAGATCGTCGAAGTCAAGGCTGTTCGACTCGCGCAAACGGCGCTCGTACTCGGTGTAGACGTTGGCCAGCCGCTCGCCGAGGAACGTGGTCTGCGACTCGTGATATTTGTCGGGCCAAATCAGCGAGTTCTTCGCCTTGCTGATCTCGTGCAGGCACGCGCCCGGCGCGAGTTGACGCTCATCGTAATCGAGATCGTCGAGAATGTCTTTGACCAGCTGGCGCTGATCGGCGTCGTCGATAATGGCGAAGCTCGGCGAGATGCCCGCTTTGCTACCGTCGCGGCGCAACATGCGTACGCACATCGCGTGAAAGGTTCCGACCCACAGGTCGCGCGCCGAAGCACCGACCATGCGCTCGAGCCGCGTCTTCATTTCGCCCGCGGCTTTGTTGGTGAAGGTCACGGCGAGGATGCGATCCGGAGCGATCTTCTTACGTCCGAGCAGCAGCGCAATGCGGTGCGTGAGCACGCGCGTTTTGCCGCTTCCGGCACCGGCGAATATCAAAACGGGACCGTCGGTATGTTCGACGGCCTGTGTTTGTATATCGTTGAGAGTTTCAGTCTCCAGGATCATCATCCGGAGTGTATTCGCCGGGAATAGGCAATTCTACTCTTGCGCGTGGGCCGCCGCAAGGTATGCAAGCGTCGATTCGGCACCCATGTTGCGGTTTGGGCCGTCCGCTTCCAGCCCATCATAGCATCCCCCGGCGTGTGCCATACCGACGCCCAAGAGATTTTTTCCGTCGTACCATCCCATGGCGGATTCCGCCGCGGCTCGGTGCGCTGGGTTCCCGAATGCGTCAAAAGCCGCAAGCTCGACGTCGACCATTGCCGCAGCTTCGAGGGGTTGTTGCGCGAAGCGGGCGCGCGGACCGCCGCGCCGGTACCAGCCCTCGTTGCCGATCGGCACGAAGATCCCGTTCTCGAAGACCGTGCGCTCGAGGAACGCAAGCGTGACCCGCGCGATCTCGATGAGCCGAACGTCGTCGAGCGCGTCGCCGGCGCGCAGCATTGCCTCGGGGAGCCGTGCGTTGTCGTAGGTCATGGTGAGCTCGAACCACTCCCAGTCGTCGGTATGATCGCGTTCGTAACGCGCACCGAGCTGGTTGGCGAGGTTCCGCAACGCGTCGGCGCGCGCCGCTGACGGCTCGTCGTGCATTGCGTGCGCGAGACCCAGCATTGCATACGCTTGCGCGCGCGGATGCTCGAGCCGGCCGATCGCCGGTATCGTGCGATCGAGTAGATCGGCGCAGACGCGCCGCCATGAGGCGCGCGGCGCGTACCGCGCGCCGTACCCGAGCGACCACATCGCGCGGCCACAACTGTCCTGGGTGCCGACATCGTCGAGCCAGCTGCGGTCGTAGCCCATGAAGTTGTGAAAGCGGCCATCCGGAAGTTGCGCGTCGAGCAGAAAGGCAAGGTAGGTGCCGGCCAAGCGCAACGCGTCCGCGTCGCGCGCGGCGTGCTGCAGGCGCATCACCATCACGATGAATGCGCGCGAGACGTCATCGGTGCAATAGCCGGTCGAGCGATTCGGAACGCTCTCGCACGCGTGCTGAATGATCCCAACGTTATCGGTCAAGGTCAGCACGTGGTCGAGAGGAGGGAGCGAGCGAGCCATCCTCCTCGGTGTTCTACGCCGAGGTGACTAAAGGCATTTCGCCCGGCGGCTGCAGTTCGACAAAGAGCCGGCCATATTCGCGCGCGACGTGCGACCAGGTCATCTGCCGGCCGAAGCGGTAGGCGCGGCGCTCGGTGGCGCGGCACAGCGACGGGTCGTCGAGCAGCGCCGTGACGTTGTCGGCGATCGTGCGTGCGTCGCGGAACTCACAGAGAAAGCCGCGGCCATAGGCCAGAAGCTCTTGCGCGTACAGATACGGGGTCGAAACGATGGCCTTTCCGCAGCCGACCGCATAGGCGAGCGTGCCGCTCACGACCTGGACCGGGTTGAGGTACGGCGTGAGGTAGATGTCGGTGGCTTGCAAGTACGAGACGAGCTCGTCGAAATCGAGATACTTATCGATGAGCTGTACGTTGTATTGCAACCCGTACGAACGCACCAACTCTTGCAACGATTCGCGATACGATTCGCCTTCGCGGCGGCGCACCACCGGATGCGTTTCACCCAAGATGAGGTAGAGCGCTTCGGGGTGACGCTTCACCACGTCGCGCATCGCTTCGATCGCGAACTCGAGCCCTTTGCCGCGGTTGATCAAACCGAAGGTGGAGATCACCATGCGTTGACCGATACCGAACGACGCCTTCGGCGCGTCGGTCGCGGTGAACGGCACGTCGGGGACGCCGTGATGGATGACGCGCAGACGCTCGGGGTCGACGCCGTAGACGCGTTCGAGCAGATCGCGACCGGTGACCGAGAGCGAAACCACGCGGTCCGAACGTTCGCACAGCTCGCGGGTGACGCGCAGCATCACTTCGTCGGGCTCGGGCAGGACGGTGTGCATCGTGATCACGACCGGTTTATCGATCTCGTCGAGCAAATCGACAAGCCACTCGCCGCGCTCGCCGCCAAAGAGGCCGTACTCGTGCTGGATGTTCAGGATCTCAGCCGGATGGCGATTGATGAAGCGCGCGATTTCCTTATAAGAGTAGCGATCTTGCTCGCGCAAGCGAGCGACTACTTCGGGCGGATAGCGGCGCGCTTCGCCGCCGGGCTCATCGATCGCGATGACGTCGGTGCGCGATCCAAAGGCCTCATCGAACGAGGTTTTCACATCATGCATGAACGTGGCGATGCCACACTCACGCGGCGGATACGAACCAAGTAACAAGACCATCTAGGACTGCTCCTCCCCTGGTATTCAGGGGTTACCCGCCAACGCGAGCGCAAAAACGCGCTTGCTTACCGAGTAATGGGCGCCGATGCGCCAACGCGACTCTCTGGCCCGAGCACTTCGCCCGGAGCGATGACGGCATCGTGGCCGATCACCGAGCCCGCGTGCACTTTGGCACCACGACCGATCCGAACGCCGGTCGCGAGGATCGAGCCCTCAACGAGCGCGCCCTCTTCTATAGTAACCCGGTCCCAGAGGACACTGTCGCGGACAATCGCACCGGAAGCGACAAAAGTCTGCTCGCCAAGCACGACGTTGGGGCCGATTTCGGCCGTCGGATCGACCTGGATCCCGGCATCGGCATGAACGGGGAGGTGGAGTTTGGCAACGTTGGCCAGGGCCGGTCCGCCTTTCCCGGTGACGCCTGGTTCGACCTGGAGTAACGGCATGCGCCCGGCGAGTACGTCGCGATGCGCATCGAGATACTGCTCGGGCTTGCCGAGATCGATCCAATAGTCGTCGGTCGTGTACGCGTAGAGGCCTTTGCCCTGCGCGATGATTTGCGGGAAGGTCTCGCGTTCGATCGAGACATTACGTCCCGCCGGAATCAGATCGAGAATCTCGCGCTCGAAGAGGTACGTGCCGGCGTTGATCTCGTTGGTGGGTGCCGTTTCACGCGGCGGCTTCTCGACGAACGTTGAAATCAGCCCGTTTGCATCATGGACGACGCAACCGAATGATGAGGGATCTTCGACGCGAATCAAATGCAAAAGACCGATACCGCCTTTGCGCTCGTGGTCTTCCATCATCGTACGCAGGTCGAGGCTGGTGAGAATATCCCCGTTTAGCACGAAAAATTGCCCGGTGATGTATTGCTCGACGTTTTTGAGCGCGCCGGCCGTTCCGAGCGGCGTCTCTTCGATCACGTAGGTGATCTTCATATCCAAGGCGGCGCCGTCGCCGAAGTAATCGATGATCGCTTCGGGCATATAGCCGGCAGGCAGAATCACGTCGCGAATGCCCGCGTGCGCAAGACGCTCGAGCGTGCGCGCGAGAAACGGTACTCCGGCGATGGGAACCATCGGTTTCGGCGTTCCGTAGGTGAGCGGACGAAGACGCGTTCCCTCACCGCCAACGAGCACGATCGCTTGCAACGACAACTCCTTATTCAAAAAAATGTGCAGTGCGTACGTTCGACGCTGCGCAGATCTTTCTATTTGCTCAAATCTCAGGCTGCGGTAACATCTTGGCAACAACGTACGAACGTATGTTCGCTATAATGGGGTATGCGAAAGAAAATTCATGACTGGGCTCAGGTACGGCGCTATCACGATGAGGGCAACGGCTTTCGGAAATGTCAGGAGCGTTTCGGAGTTACCCATGCCGCGAGGATTCAAGCCATTGGGCGCGGCGAGATCAAATCGCGGCCATTCGCAATGCCGATAGCGACGTTGCTCGTCGGCCGACGGAACCGTACCCACGTCAAGGGTCGCCTTTTGCGAGCCGGGCTCTTGGAGAATCGATGCGCCGAGTGCCGTCTGAGCGAGTGGCGAGGAAGGCCCCTCAGCGTTCACATCGACCACGTCAACGGTATCAAGGACGACAATCGACTCGAGAATCTACGAATGCTATCCCGAACTGCCACAGCCAGACGGAGACCTATAGCGGCCGGAACATGAAACGAACGCGGTCCTTGCAAGACCGGCCGCCAACGGTGTAGTATAACGGTCGCTGCCGTTCCGGGTTCATCTAACGGTAGGATGACAGTCTCTGAATCTGTTCATGGGTGTTCGAGTCACTCACCCGGAGCCACGGCCCTATCGTCTAGAGGCCTAGGACGCCGCCCTCTCACGGCGGTAACGCGGGTTCGAATCCCGCTGGGGCTAATTGCAAAAAACACCGCGCGTATCTTGCGGTGTTTTTCTATTGGAAATCGAACTCCCGAGCGCGTCGACGCGATGGAAGCGTTGCTCGCGCCGAGATCCAAAGTCGCTCTACGCGATGTTCCGCCTGAAGCAATTTTTTTGCGTCGCTCATCCGCAAGGCTCCGCCCGGCGTAATAGCGGTATAAAAAAGGAGATGAGCTTATGAAACTTTCTTACCTCTTGTTCGGCATTTTAGCCACGGTTACAATTGCCGCTCCTGCGCGAGCGCAATCGATGATGGGACCGGCGGTCGTGAAGATTAACGGCTGCGCTGCGCAGCATGCGGCGCCCGCACAATCATTCACCGATTACTTCGGGACACACGTTGTCCAATCGAGCACATCACCGATGCTTATGATCGACTTCCAAAACAATTCGAATAAGCCGATCGAGTCCATCGAGTTTGCCTACTTACAAGATAACAAGGTGAATGCGGTGGTCCGTGACGTCGGAACATTCGCTCCGGGTTCGGTCATCATGCATGCGTTCACTTTTGACGGCGTGAGCGTCTTCAACGCAGATTCCGCAATGTCGTGCGTTCCACTGCGCGTGCGCTACGCCGATGGGACCATGTGGAATAATCCAGCTGCCCCGCACCAATAGTCGAGGGACGTATTTAGAAGCGTTCGATCGTTCGTATGCGCTGAGCGACGTGGATCATCTTGACGATGGTATCGCGAAGCTCGGCGCTCAACGACTGCGATTCGCCTTCGTAGATTGATTCGGCGTCAACGGGCTCGGTTGTCACCGCGTACGCCTCGTGCGATCCTAAACGGAAATCCAGCGTGTCTTTGTCCGCCACGAGCACGTTATAGACATCGCAAAGATCGCGGAGCTGGTGGCGCAACGCGCGCGACTCATCGTTCATGGAGACTCCTTGGCAAGCGGGTTCGCTATCCGCCACCCGTTCGCCAAGCGACGCAAGCGCCTCGCGTCAGGAATATCCCCCCGTTCCAGGATACCGCTCGACCCCCCGGGTCACTACGATTGAGCGGTATGGTCGTCTCCACCAAAACACCCTTGCGATTCGATTGGCGCGTCGGGGCGGCGCTGATCGCGCTTCACGTTGGCGCGCTCCTGGCGCTGTTGCCGATGTTTTTCCAATGGTCCGCCGTTATCGTCATGTTCGTCCTGGTCTACGTTACCAGCGGAATCGGCATCTCGCTCGGTTTTCATCGGCTCCTGACGCATCGCAGTTTGCGCCTTGCTAAGCCGCTCGAATATGCCATCTCGCTGCTCGGCACGCTGGCATTGCAGGGTGGTCCGATCAGTTGGGTCGGCACGCATCGCATTCATCACGCCCATTCCGATCAAGACGGCGATCCGCATAACGCGAACCTCGGCTTCTTCTGGTCGCATTTCGAATGGCTGCTCTATTCCAAAGCGCATTTGCGCGAGCGCGGCGACGAGTACCGCCGAGCGGTCGTGGATTTGACGTCGGATCCCTATTACGTGTTTCTCGAACACAACCAGCTGCAGTTGCAGCTGGCGCTAGCTCTGCTGCTGTTTGCGCTCGGCGGCTGGCCGTGGATCATCTGGGGCATCTTCGTGCGCTCGGTGGTGGTCTACCACGTGACCTGGCTGATCAATAGCGCCAGCCACACCACCGGGTATCGCACCTATCGCACCACCGATCGCTCGACGAATTGTTGGTGGCTCGCGCTCTTGGGCTGGGGCGAGGGATGGCACAACAATCATCACGCCTTCCCCTTCTCCGCGCGGCACGGGCTGCGCTGGTATGAATTTGACCTGACGTGGATCACGATCAAACTTCTGGCGTTCGCGCGACTCGCCAGCGATATCAAGGTCCCCACACCGGAGATGCGCCGCCGCCTAGAAAGAGTTACATGAGCACGACAATCCTATATCCACCAATTAGAACGGCGCTAAAGATATCTTCGAACCCGTTCTGAGTAGGCAAGATACTCCGCTCCGTAATGCCGGCGCAGACACGCTTCTTCGCGCATCACCTGGCGATGAAACAGGGCAAACCCCGCGACGAGATAGATCAGCAGAATCCAGCTCGGGCAAATCAAAAACTCGCCGATGAGCACGCATGCAAACGCGACGTACATCGGATTGCGGGTGAGCGCAAAGATCCCCGACGTGACAAGTTGGTCGGGGTGCGTGATATCAATACCAACGCGGAAACTCGATCCGAACGAAATCAGACTCAGAAGCATCAAAAGGAATCCCGTCGCGCACAGAACCACGCCGATCCAGGCTAACCACGGCATGTTCCAAAGCTGATTGTGGACCACCGTCGGCCATGCAAACGCATTGGCGAAGATCAGATAAAAGTACAACAACGCAAAAGGCGGAATCAGAAAGTCCGTTTTATCAAGGTCGCCAAATTTCATGGCCTGGATGCCGCGCGTCCGCAGGAGCAGCACGCGCGTCAGCACCGTGCCGAAGACAAGCACAACGGTCAGCGCGCCGAGATCATACCTCGTTGATACCATAGATCAGCGCGGTCTTCGTCGAGCCGTCGAAAAGCTGATCGGCGAGCGGCTTTTGCAACGCCTTGAAGAACTCGTCGGCGACTTTGTGCGCCTTCTTCTGTTTGCCGCCGTCACCTTGCATGTGATACGACCAGCCAAATTCAGCGACGAGCACGTCGAATTTATCGACATTCGGACGCGTCCAAAGCGCGAGGTCGGCATGCGCCGAGGTGTTCTTGCCAAAGTTGTAGACGCCCAGTCGCGCTCCGACCTCGAGGACACGCGCGCCGCCGACGGTGGAAACCACTTTGGTCCCGTCCAGATTGAGGGTTTTGAGGCCTGGGAAGATTTCGATAAGTTCCGAAAGCGGGCGTTCGAACTTCACCACCGGGTAGTAGCTAATCAAATTATTGGAATAGATACTCTTGATGGTTCCCAACGTGTCGCCACGGATAATCTCTTCCTTAAACTTCTTCGTCTTCTTGATGTCCTTCATCGTTGAGTTGACGTCGAAGTTCGCCGACTCATCGAAGTCCGGCGAGCGCCGCTTGAACGTCACCTCGTACGTCTCATCGGGAAATCCGCTGGACGTGTCGCGACGCAAGCGCAGGATGACGCGATTATCCCGGAACACATTTTCGGACGTATCAAAAAACTGGACTTGACGCATTTCGGAGTCGACCCGGTCGAATGGCTCGTACACGACGCCCGCGTCCTTCGAAAGCTTGGTCAAGCGATCGTTGAACTGGAGCACGGCCTGTTTGGTTAGAAACAATTCCGGCTTGAGCAGCAGTTTGAATTCGCGAGCAGTGATTGGACTAGCCATAGTGCTTCCTCTATCGCAGTGCGATGGCGCCGACGGCGGCCCCACCAAGAATCAGCAGCGCCGGGTTGATTTTTGTTTTGATCGTAGCAGCGAAGACGACAAGTCCAAGCGCCGCCGTCACCCATCCGGTGATCGAGCCGCGTCCGAACGTTAGCAGGCCCGCAACCGCGAGACCGATCGCTACCGGCGCAAGGCCATTTTGAATCGAGGCTCTCCATGGCCAATTCGCGAGGCGGTTCCAGGCGCGCCCCACCGCGAACGTCAGGACGCCGGTGGGCACGAAGAATGCGAGCGCGGCGACAACCGCACCCGCAAATCCGGCGATGCGGTCGCCCATCGCGGCGACCATCATCATGTTGGGTCCGGGCGCCATCTGCCCGACGCTGTAAATGTGAATGACCTGCTCGTCGGTAAGCCAGTGGTGCGTGCCAACCACCAGCGATTTCATCTCCGGATAGGCGGCCATCCCGCCGCCGATGGTCAGCAGCGAAAGATACGCAAATACGCGCGCTATCGCAGGAATCTGATCCATTCCGATTCTTTCTCCGGCGGATGAGCCGGCGCCGGTCGATGCGCAAAGATGGAGAGCGCGCCAACGGCTAAGAGCGCGATGGGCACCGACAACTTAAAGTAGTTCACCATCACGACGGCCGCGAGGATGAAAAAGCCGTCGTAAAACCCCTTGACCGATTTCTTGCCGATCTGCCACCAGGTGGCGGCCAGTAGGCCAACCGCTGCAGCGGCGACGCCGCGAAGCGCAGCGGTCACCAATACACGATCGCCCGGCACACCGTAGAGGATCCCCGCGATCGTCATAAAGATGAAGCCGGGCAAACACATGCCCACCATCGCGGCAATCGAGCCGAGCGTGCCGCCGATGCGATCGCCGGCGAGAATCGACATATTCGTTGCGTTGAGACCGGGCAGCGTATTGCTGATCGACATCAGCTCGAGGAAGTGCTGGTCATCGAGCCACTTCTTTTGGTTCACGAGCGCGTTGCGCAGATATGCGACCACCCCGCCGCCAAAGCTCGTCGCGCCGATGATGAGGAACGTGACAAAGATATCAACAACGGCTGCCTTCGGGCTTGGGTCTGACGGCGTAACCGGGACGGCTTGCGTCGTCATGATTTGGGTGTCGCAAAGACCGACGGCGACACCGGCGCGTTCGGCACGTACGCCGAAAACGTGATCGTGCCGTCGACGCTATACCCGGGAAAGCGCGCCGCGATGTCGGCCTTGGCGGGAAGCCGATACATTCCGACGGCTTCATAGCTCTCATTGAAGCTCAGCGTACCGCCGTTCGTGTACGACCATTGCGCATGGTCGATGAGTCCGGTGCGATCGTTGACAAATAGCGTGAGATTTTTTACGCGGCTGCCGGTCGCCTTGGGGACGAGCGAGTAGCTCGAATCCGATCCGTCGTCGTTGAGCAACGCGATCGTGTAGGTCTTGGTCGCATCATCGTAGGTCGGCGTCGAGGTGACCAGGTCTCTGAACTTGCTCAGTGATCCGGATACGCCGGAAAATGAGATCTTGCGCTTCGGCTTGAGGTAGTATACGGTTCCGTCGTAGCTTTTATGCACCGGAACGAGCACGTGCAGTGTTGCCGAGAGATTTGCCGACGCGGTGTACGACTTGAGTCCTGGATTTGGATCCGTCGCGCGGCGCAGCAAATCCGGCGCCGGTGACTGCGCGCCGGCCGGCAAAGCGGAGACCAGCGCAACCAGAAGCGGCAACGCCGCGATATTGATCGCTCGCATTGGTAACGGGTATATCGCACTTCGGGCCGCTTGCGCGCCCTGCTGTCCAGGACGCCGCCCGGCCGCACGCGCGGCGGCGATAATCTCAACAAGCGCGCAAAAGAGGACGATAAATTCCCTAATGAGGCGCATCGTTCGCTCCGTTCTTTCGGGGATGACTTTTTGTCTTTTCCTCGCCGCGTGTAGTGGTGGTAGTGGCACTGTGACGCCGAGTACGGGAACCCTTTCGGGGGAACAGACCGCGGCGATCGGCGTCAACGGAACGCTCACTGAACTTGCTACCGGCGCGGCGATCGCGGATGCTACGGTCACGGTTGGTGCGCAACCCACCAATTCGTGCGAAGGCTGGTCGGAATGCGGCACACCGCTTGTGCCGGTCGCAAGCACGACGACTGCCGCTAACGGCACGTTCACCTTGCCGCCGCTGCTCGACGGTGAATACTTTGTGACCATCGCAGTGGATGCAAATCCGATGACGTCACAGAGGTACGCGATCCTGCATCGCACGGTTACCGTCGTAGACGGCATGCTGGTACTGGGCAGGATGCATCTCGCGCGCCTTTCCAGCGACGAATCAGCATGGGTGCGCGATCTCAACGACCGCCGTTCGACGCTGGCGTTTCCTACGACGGGTATGGTGGTCATCGACGAGTACGCCGAAGAGCAGGCACGCCGATGGGCGAGCGACGTCGACGCCGGCAGAACCGTGTACACCGACGCCGGTTACGCCCCGTATCAACAAGCGTATGCAAATGATCCCGGAGCGATCGGCAACCCGGCCGGTGCGCTCGATGGTAACCTCGGGTGGCAGAATGCCGAAGGCGCGTGGTTCGCGGAGAAGGCCAACTGCCCCGGCGGCAATTGGACCACCTGCGCCTATGCCGAGAACACCGGCCACTACATCAATTTGAGCGAGAACGATGGCGTCTGGGCCGGTGTTGGCGAGGGGAGTGCCGCAGCGCCGTCATCAACCGGAATCGGTGGCTACTATCCCTACGACGTGATGGTCATCCTCTACGGCCAAGCGGAGCGGAATTCATAACGCCGAAAGAGCGCTCAAATGGATGACGCTAGCTTAACGGCGTTTCTCGCGATCAACACCGAATGCCAAGATCAGCTTTGGCCGGCGACTGCAGCCCAGCTGGAAGCGATGATCGCAGTCGCGTATCGCGCGGTGCTCACCGAGGATCGCGATGGGATGCTCATTGCGTTCGACGAGCGCGCGCCATACGACAGTCCGAACTTTGAGTGGTTCAAAGCGCGCTACGAGCGGTTCGTCTACGTCGATCGCGTTGCGGTGACCGCGAAGGCGCGCGGCCGCGGCCTCGCGCGCCGCTTATATGAAGAACTCTTCGACGCCGCGCGCGCCGACTGGCACAGCTTCGTCTGCGCCGAGGTCTACGCCGAGCCGCCCAATCCGCAATCGGACGCCTTTCACGCCGCAATGGGTTTCACCGAAGTCGGACGTGCAACCGTGCCGGATCGCGGCGGCAAAACCGTGCGCTACCTGATGCGCGAGTTGTAAGCTAGTGCGAGAAGATGTGCAGTACGACGAACAGGCCGGCACCGAAGAGCCCGGCGCCCAGGAAGACCGTTACCGGAATCGTTAGCACCCACGCGAGCGCGATATTGCGCAGCGTCGCGGTTTGCAAGCCCGAACGATTTGCCGCCATCGTGCCGGCCACGCCGGAGGAGAGAATGTGCGTCGTGCTCACCGGCAGCCCGAGGATGTCGGCGCCTTGAATCGTCGCCCAGGTGACCAGCTCCGCGCACATGCCCTGCGCGTAGGTCAAATGTGATTTGCCGATCTTCTCGCCGATCGTCACCACGATGCGCTTCCAGCCGATCATCGTACCGATGCCCAGACACAGCGCAACCATGAACTTCACCCACACTGGGATGAACTTGGTGATGCTATCAAGCTCTTTGGTATAAGCGGTGAGCGCTTTGGCTTGGTCGGGATCGGTGAAGATCTTCCCGCCCTTGTTGAATTTCGCAATTGAAGCGCTCACGAGATACGTCTTGGTGCGCAAGTCCGCGCGTTGCGCATCGGTCAATTGATCGATCGTTGGCTGCGACGAGACGATGCCCGCGATCTGCGCGTTCTCGTAGGCGAGCGCATCGAACGTCTCGGGAACGGCTTTCGCGCCTGACTTCAGGAAATCCGAAAGGGCGTTCTCGGCATCTTGCAGCGAGATGGCCGCGCCAGGTTGTGCCTTGGCCGCGAGGATCGGTGCCACCGATTTGCTGTCGGCAACGATCTGCGTCAGCGTCGCTTGCGATGTGCCGGGATTGATGGCGTAGACGCCGGGTAACACGCCGATGAGGATCAGCATGATCAACCCCATACCTTTTTGTCCGTCGTTCGACCCGTGCGCAAAACTCACGCCGGTACACGTAAGGATCAACATTCCGCGAATCCACCATACCGGCGGCTGCTCACCTTCGGGTGCCTGATACAGCTTAGGATTGCGAATGACAAACTTGAGCAGCAAGAGCAGTAGCCCGGCACCAAAGAATCCGATAACCGGCGAAAAGAACAGCGCCTCGACCGTGTCTTGCAGCTTGCCCCAGTTGACGCCGTCGCCGAAGGCGTGGTGCGACACCGCCGCATTCATCAAGCCTACGCCGACGATCGAGCCGATCAGCGTGTGCGAGCTCGACGCCGGAATACCGAAGTACCAGGTCGTGAAGTTCCAGATCACTGCGGAAATCAAGAGCGCGAAGACCATCGCAAAGCCCGCGCCCGTACCCGAATGGATGACCAGTTCGACCGGCAAGAGGGCGATGATTCCGAATGCAACAGCGCCGCTCGATGTCAACACGCCGATAAAGTTCCAGCAGC
Organism: Candidatus Acidiferrum sp.; assembly: GCA_035486535.1. Lineage (GTDB taxonomy): Bacteria > Vulcanimicrobiota > Vulcanimicrobiia > Vulcanimicrobiales > Vulcanimicrobiaceae > Aquilonibacter. The sequence continues at coordinate 596 of DATHMY010000260.1, read as the reverse complement.
CCGACCAAATGACCGCAACCCAGGGCCGCAGGGTGTGGGTGTAGATCACTGTCGCCACCGCGTTGGCCGTGTCGTGGAAACCGTTGATCGACTCGAACGTGAACGCCAGCAGCAATGCACCGCATAGCAAGATCAAGGTCGCGGGAGTAAGATCCGCAAGTAAGTGTTGCACGAATTCACTACTCTAGCGAAACGAGGTTAAGGGCGTTTTAAACGCAAGCGCACGTTCATTAAGCGCCGTCTGAATCCAGGCGCAGCGTGCGCGTCCAGAAGATGGTCAGCATCTCCGCCATCTTCTCGACGGTCGGCTTATTGGTTGCCAGTACCCACTCGGCCAGAATCGCGACGGCGGCGCTGCCCAGGCCAATCGAAATCAGCCGGCTGTCCAGATCGTGCAACACGCCCGTCGGCTCGAGCACCTCGGTCGCACGCGTCAGCTGCCGGATCGATCGTTCGCGCAACGCGCGACGGTGGGCCTCGAGTTCCGGGCTCACACCCAAGCTCTCGAGCGCATAGATACGTGCGCGACGCGGATCTTCCGTAAAGTAGCTATAGTAGGCGCGGTTCGACGCGAGCATACGCTCGTACACCGGTTT
>DATHMY010000259.1:0-12227 GCA_035486535.1 Candidatus Acidiferrum sp. | reverse complement strand
CCATATTTTGCCAGCTGTTAGCGCGTGCTGGAAGACTCATGGACCCAAAGAGCGCGGTCAAAACGACGGCGCACGCAATGCGAGTGTACATGGCTCAGACGCTAGACGCGCAGGTCACGTATGTCAAGCAGAACAGGAGCGAAGGCCGGACCGTGGAAACGAGGGCCGTCACGCCGGAGTCCCATAGCGGTCGATTGGACGGGTTTTGTAAACCCGCGACGCAAGTCCACGTCGGTTCGAATCCGACCTCCGGCTCCGTTGGTTTATAGGACGCATGCAACCGGTTAATCCTAAGTGGCTCGCGAGCGGACTCGTGCTCGTGTGCGAGCGTTGCTTCAAAGAACGCATTCCCGAAGAGGCGCCGGAGGTCGCAGAACGACTCGGCGACTTTAATCTCCGCGACTGGCTCAAGAGCGAACTCAAAGAGAACGACGAGTGGGGCTCCATTCGCGTGATCTCTACGAGCTGCATGGACATCTGCGCCAAGGGCAAAGTGACGGTTTGCCTCGACCCGAAAAATGGCGATCCGGCAAGCGTTATCATCGTCGACCCGCTCGAGGAGCGTAACAAACTTTACGCGACCATCGTCGAATCGATGGGTCGGAAAGCGTCCTCACAGTAAACCCTCAGGCTCCCTCTACCGAAGACCTATAAAACAGATCACGGGCTTCGGGTGTGTCCCACCACTTCCGCTCTTATGGGCAGGGGGCTATTTTCGTGGGATTCTTTGCACGTCTCGGGTACGTCGCAACTAGCGCTGCGCTATTGCTCGCGCTTATTACGTCAGCACCGCCGTCGGCAAGCGCCGACGCGGCGGTCCGCATCGCCGGCTCAACCAACGACACGCCGGCGCTAAAGGCTATTTCAGGCGCTTATGAGGCTTCGCATCCCGGAGCGACGTTCTCGATCGTGGGAAGCAGCTCGGGTGAAGGCATTGCAGCACTGCGAGCTCATTCGGTCGACATCGCCTGCTCCGACGTTGCGATCAGCGATCCGGAATTCAACGACACCACCATCGGCGTCGTCGGCTTCGCCTTCGTGGTCGGTCGCGGCGCCGGCATCGAGAACCTCACCCGCGCTGACGTGCAAGGCATCTACTCGGGCAAGGTCACAAACTGGAAGCAGATCGGTGGCAACGATCTAGCGGTCGTGCCGTTCAGCCGGCCAATTGGCGTGGGCACCCGGTTTATCTTCGAGACGACTGTTGCCAAGACACTCGTGCCGATGACGATCGAGCCCGACGCAACCGCGGTCGTCAATGCAGTCGAGGCAACGCCCGGCGGCATCGGATATAGCTCGCTGAACTACGTGGGCAGTCATCAGAATCTGGTTGTGAAGTATGAGGGCGTCGCCCCGACCGATGCCAATGTCCTTAGCCACACATACAAATTCGAGACCGACGAACACGCCTATACCTCGAGCGATGCTCCGATTCAGGCGAAAGCATTCCTAACGTTCGTGGCAACGCAGCCCGCGATGCTCAAGTCTTTCGGCATCCTCGCGGCGACCGATCAGGCCGCCTCTACGGCGCTTCGCGTTGAAGGCACGCTCAATCAAATTGGCGCGCTACAAAAGATCGCGGCCGTCTACCAAACCGCGCACCCCGACCGCGCTGTCGCGGTCAAAGGCACGAATTCCGGTCTGGCTGTTGCAGCACTCCACGCCGGAACGATCGACGTCGCTGCCTCCGACATTGCCGTCGACTATCCTGAATTTGTCGATACGACGATCGGCGTGCTCGGCATCGCCATTGTCGCGGGCCCACACACAGGTGTGAAAAATATCACCCGCGCGCAACTCGTCGGCATGTATTCCGGCAAGATCACCAACTGGAAGCAAATCGGCGGCGAGGACCAAGCGGTTGTCGCGTTTGGGCGGGCCATCGGCACCGGCACCCGTTTGCTCTTCGAACAGAAGGTCGCCAAAGTCGAGATTCCCAGTCAGGATCCGGTTAATCCGGCCGAGTTCGTCCACGACATCGCGACCACGCCCGGAGCCATCGGCTACGTCGCGACCCAGTTCATGGCCGACCATCCGGAATTGGTTCTGTCATACAACGGCGTGACGCCCACACCCGAGAACATCCGCGGCCACGTCTACGCTGTCTCAACCGACGAACATCTCTACACCCGCAAAGACGGGCCGGCAGCGGCGCGCGACTTTGTTGCCTTCGTCGCCACCCAACGGGCGTTGCTCGCAGCCTCAGGCATCTATTAGTGGATACTACCGACCGCCAAGCAGGGCTTAATATCCTTAAGAGAACTATCAATCCGAAAGGGTGGGAAACCCAAGGAGTTTTCGCATGAGACTAACCTCTCGTCTTCTCGCGCCGGTGAGCGCACTGATCGTAGCCAGCCTCGTTCTGCCGGCTATGGCCGCCCAGACGATCAACGTGGGTGGCACCACCAATCTGGCCCCTGTCGTGACGAAAGCGGCAGCCGAGTATCAGAGCGCGCACCCCGGCGTGACCATCAACGTCAAGGGCGATAGTTCGGGCGCCGGAATCGCGGCGCTCAAGGGCAACACCGTCGACATCGCCATGTCCGACGTTGCCGTGAACGACGCCGACCTGGCCGACACGGTGCTCGGCGTGGTCGGATTCGCGTTCGTCGTCAATCACGACGTGGGCGTGAAGAACCTGACGCGCGAGGAGCTCGTCCAGATCTTCAACGGCAAGATCACCAACTGGAAGGCCGTTGGCGGAAATGACCGCCCGATCGTGATCATCGGACGCCAAATCGGCACCGGCACGCGCTTCGTGTTCGAAGACAAAGTCGCCAAGACGCATATTCCGATCAAGGTGGCCGACAACGCGATTGGCGTCGTCGATCAGGTCGCTTCGACCTCAGGGGCGCTCGGCTATCTTGCGAGCGGCTTCCTCGGTGGCCATCAAGATATGGTCGTCACCTACGAAGGCGTCGCACCGACTCCCGACAACATCCGCAATCACCTCTACGCGTTCTCGACCGATGAGCATTTATACACGCAGAAGAATGCAAACGCTGCGGTGAGTGCCTTCGTCCAGTACGTGAAAGGCGACACCGCGCTTCTCAAAGCCAACGGCGTCTTTTAAAGACCAATTCCCGCGCAAAGGAAAACGGCCGGTCACTTGACCGGCCGTTTTCGTTATCTGCGCGTTTCTTACTGGAACTCGAACTCAGCGAGATTTTTTTCAATCTTTCGCTTGACGCGCTGAAGCGCGTTGTCGATCGATTTCACGTGGCGCCCGAGATCGCGCGCCATCTCCTGATAGCTCTTTCCTTCGAGGTAGGATTCGAGCACCTGCGATTCGAGCTCAGAAAGATTCTGCCGAATGCGCTGACGGATGTCATCGGAGACTTCCTGAGTGACCACGAGCTCTTCGGGGTCGGAGGTCTTTTGCGAAGCCATCACGTCGAGCAGCGTCCGTTCGCTGTCCTCGTCGTAGATTGGTTTGTTCAACGAAATATATTGGTTCAGCGGGATGTGCTTCTGACGAGTCGCGGTTTTGATCGCCGTAATAATCTGCCGGGTGATGCAAAGTTCGGCGAACGCACGGAAGCTCGACAGCTTATCGGCCTTGAAATCGCGCACGGCCTTGTAGAGGCCGATCATACCTTCTTGGATGATGTCCTCGCGGTCGGCACCGATTAAGAAATAACTCTTGGCCTTAATCCTGACGAAGTTCTTATATTTGTTGAGCAGGTACTCCATCGCCAGGTTGTCGCCCGATTTTGCGATGGCAACGAGATCTTCGTCTACTCTCTCGTTGTATTCCAAGCCATCCGTCGCGGGATGGGTCATTGCCATAGTCTTTTGCCTTCGTTGGTCGATGCGCCGCAAAACGCGGGCCGGAGCCTCATCGGGCGCGGCACATCCACGTGATTATAGGAGGGGGTCCTCCCGCCGTCAATGGCTTCTCTGGCGGATAGCCTCATAAAGTAGTACGCCGGCTGCCACTGAAGCATTCAGGGACTCGGTTCGCCCTCGCATCGGGATACTGACGAGATAGTCGCACTCTCGCCTGACCAGGGGAGCGAGCCCTGAGCCCTCGGCCCCGATCACCAGCGCCAAGTCCCGATCCATGTCGGCCTGGCCCATCGGGACCGACCCCTCGCTGGCAGCGGCCCCCACGACCCACACGGCGGCCTTCTTCAGGGCGCGGATCGCCTCGTTCACATTGGCGACGCGAACCACCGGCAAGTATCCAGCCGCGCCCGCGGCCGCCTTGCGAACCGTCGCGTTGACGCCGGCCGAACGGCGCTCGGGCAAGATCACCGCGTCCGCTCCGGCGCATTCGGCCGTCCGAATGATCGCACCGACGTTATGCGGATCGGTGAGATGATCGAGAATCACAAAGAGCGCATGCCCGGTCTTTTTCGATCCCAGCACATCGCGCAGGCTTGCATAGTCAAACGGCGGCGCCACGGCAACGACGCCCTGATGCGTCTTGAACGGCAACTGCGCGAAGAACGCCCGGCCCTCGAAGCGAACCGGCACGTTTTGCTCTTTGGCTTGCGCGACGATCTTGCGCAATAGCGGATCGCGTTTGCGATCTTCGGAAACGTGAATCGCGCGCAGGGACTCGCCCGCGACGAGCGCTTCTTCGACGACGTGAATACCATACATCACGTCGTCGAAATCCAGCCGTGGCTTGCGCGGCGGTCCGCCGCGCGGCGGCGTTACTCGGCGACGGTCCACGTGGTGCCGTCTTTGGAGTCCTTGATCGAAACGCCGGCTGCCGCGAGCGCATCGCGCAAGCGATCCGAGCCGGCCCAATCTCGATTTGCACGCGCTTTACTGCGCGCTTCGATGACCGCGGCGATGGCGTCCTCGGCGGTTGCTCCGTTGAACGAAAGCTCAGATCCAAGTTTCGAGCGCAGCCGCTCGAGGAAATCTCCCGGCAGATGCCGCTTGGGCTCGCGCAGCCAGCTTTCATTCGGCTCGATTCCTAACAGCCAAAGCGCGCGTTCGAGCTCCTCGCGACCGCCTGGCTGCGCATTCCACTGCAAGAGCTCGGCAAGTGCAACCGACGTGTTCATGTCCTCGTCGAGCGCGAGCTCCATCTTCTCGAGGAGGGACGCCTGAACCGCGGCTTTCGCGGGCAAAGATTCCGCTTTGACCAATAACGAGCGGTAGGTCTTCTTCAGCCGCTCGAGCGTCGCGTACGACGCAGCGAGCGATTCGTCGGTAAAATTCATCACCTTGCTATACCCAGTGGTCAAAAATGCGAGGCGCAACGCCTGCGGATCGTGACGATCGAGCAAATCCACGAGCGGTTCGAAGTTTCCGAGTGATTTTGACATCTTGCGCCCCTCGAAGTTGAGCAAGCCGCCATGGACCCAGAAGTTGGCCATCGGCGGATGCGGCATCAAGGGCTCGCTCTGCGCGATCTCGTTTTCGTGGTGGGGAAAAATCAAGTCGGCGCCGCCGCCGTGAATGTCGAAGCCCAATCCCTGGGTATCGAGCAGCGCACGCGACATCGCTGAACATTCGATATGCCAGCCTGGGCGGCCGTCACCGTACGGCTCGAACGGCCACATTGGTTCGTCGGGTTTGGCGAACTTCCACAACGCAAAATCGAGCGGATCCTCTTTGTGCTCGTCAACCTCGATGCGCGCGCCGGCCTCCAGTTCATCAATATTGCGATTGCTGAGTTCGCCGTAGCGTGGAAAACTGCGCACCTTGTAATAGATGCCGTCATCAACCACGTAGGCGTTGCCGCGCTCGATCAGCTCGCGGATCATCGTCTGAATCTGTGGAATGTAAGCCGTCGCGTACGGCTCCTCGTCCGGCTCCATGACGCCAAGCCGGCGCATCGACCGGTGAAACTCCTCGTAATAGCCGCGGACGATCGCGCGCCAATCTTCACCCGTTTCGCGGGCGCGGTTGATGCTTCGGTCGTCGATATCGGTGACGTTCTGCACGTAGGTGACGCGATAGCCCTTGTGGGTGAGATAGCGGCGCAGCAGATCGAAGAACAAAAACGAGCGCGCATGGCCAAGGTGCGCCTGCGCCGAGGGCGTGAGTCCGCAGACGTACACGCGCACCTCATCGCCGCGGAGCGGCGTGAAGGTTTCGAGCGAGCGCGTGCGAGTGTTATAGAGCTTTAAATGACCCACGACCAGGTCTCTTCGCCGTTATCGCGTTCGACCTGTTCTATCCGCGCCTCGAGTTCCAACAGTCGACGCTGCAAGTGGTTGATGGCGCCGGCATTGGGGTCGGGCATCTCCACCTGCGGACGGTCGGGCACCACCCGAACGGGTTTGCCGTCCAGCGCAACGACGTGCGCCGGAATGCCGACCACCGTCGCGTTGGGCGGGACGTCGCGTACAACCACCGATCCACTGCCGACACGCGCATTATCGCCGACCACGATTGCGCCAAGGATCACGGCGCTCGCACCGACCGTCACGTTCGTTCCGAGCGTCGGATGCCGCTTCGTATGCGCCAAACTGGTGCCGCCGAGCGTCACCCCCTGGTAGATCGTACAACCGTCGCCGACTTCGGCGGTCTCGCCGATCACGACGCCCATGCCGTGATCGATAAAGACGCGCTGTCCGATCGTCGCGCCCGGATGAATCTCGATACCGGTAAGAAACCGCGCAACATGCGAGAGCCAGCGTGAAAGGTGCGGCATTCGCGCCTGCCACAGGCGATGATTCAGGCGATGCGCGGTGAGCGCGTGAAAGCCCGGATACGAAAACACCACATCGACCCAGCCGCGAGCGGCGGGGTCGCGTTCGAGCGGCGCACGTAAGTCATTGAGGAAGGTTTGAAATGGGCCGGCCATCGTTCTAGTCCAACGGCTTCTTTGCGTCGATGGTTTCGAACGGCTTCCCGTCAGGACCAAACTTGATGGGCTCTAGGCCGCGCCCGTGCAACAGCCGCGAACTCACCGCACCGATACGAATGAGCATCCGGTCGTGTCCGAGTAACGGGAACAGCAACTCGAGCCGCGGGCCGTCCTTCGCTCCGCTGAGCGCCATGCGCACCGCTGCGAACGCGTCATCCTTCGCTATGCCGAATTCGTCGGCGATAGCCGGGAGATCGTTCGCTAACGGTAAGCCGCGCAACTCGGGTTGGTGGTCGACGTACTGCCCGACCGCGTCGAGGAAAAAGAGCACCGCGCGGGTGCGCAGCCGCTCGAGCTCGAGCGCGGGAATAACGCACGATTCGGCACGCAGTTCGGCAATGAGAGAAAACGCGTCGTCGACGTGCGCGAGCCGGTCACCATAGGCTTCGAGAAAGGTGTCGATCCATCGCAACGCCGCGTCGGGCGCCGGATCTTCCAAGAAGCCCCAGCGCTGCATCGCGGTCAACAGCTGCGCGCGCGTGATCGTGCTCATCGTTCAATCGACGCTACCGCGAAGGCGGCAATGCCGCTACCGTCGCCGGTGTAGCCCATGCCTTCGCTGGTCTTCGCTTTGACGCTCACGCATTCCAGGGGGAGCCCCAGACGCGTTGCCAGGTGTTCGCGCATGGCCCCAATATACGGCGCGAGTTTCGGGCGCTCGACGACGATGGTCGCATCGAGGTTGACGATGCGATAGCCGGCCTCGCGCACGCGCGCCGCGCAGGCTTCCAAGAGCACGATCGAGTCGGCATCTTTCCACTGGGAATCGCTGTCGGGAAAGTGTCCGCCCAAATCACCGAGCGCTGCCGCGCCTAACAAGGCATCCGAGAGCGCGTGCGCAAGCACGTCGGCATCCGAGTGACCCAGTGCTCCCCGGTCGTGCGGCACCGTGATGCCACCCAGAATCAGGCGGCGCCCCTCAACCAGGCGGTGCGCGTCAAACCCATGACCCACGCGCGTCATTTGAGGCTCATTTCACGGAAGCTCCAAGAAGTAGTTCTGCGCGCGCGGCGTCTCCGGGATGCGTCACTTTGAAGTTTTCGGCGGTGACGGGAATCACGACGACTTCGATGCCGATTGCTTCGAGCAATGCGACGTCGTCGGTGGCTTCGAGCGACGCAGCTGCGGCTGCGTCGTGCGCGCGCTGCAGTTCCGCGCGCATTGCAAATTGCGGCGTCTGCGCGGCCCACAGCTTCGCGCGATCCAGCGTGCGTTCGACCAAGCGCGTTTTCGAATCGACGAGCTTGATCGTATCGACCACGGGCGCGGCCAAGAGCGCTCCACGTCCGGGACCGACCGCGTCCATTCCCGCGCGCACGTCCTGCGCTTTCACCAGCGGCCGCGCGCCGTCATGAACCAGCACGGCATCGCACGCTTCTCCCAGCGCTTCCAGACCGCATCGGACGCTGGCCTGACGCGTCGCGCCACCCGGCACAACCGCAATAGCGCGGTCGTCGATCGCATCCATCGCGGCGCGAACGTCGTCGAGCCATTCGCTCTCCGTCACAACAATGACCCGCTCGATCTCGGGCATCGCATGGAAGGTGGCAACCGACCATGCGAGCATCGGGCGTCCGGCAATTTCGATCAGTTGCTTCGGGCGGCCGAAACGCGTACCGCGTCCAGCCGCAACAACGATGGCGCCCCAGTTCATCGCGTTGCCGGACTCGCCGTCTTCTGGCGCGCAAAGATCATACGACCCGCAACGGTTTGCAGTACGCTCGTGACCACTACATCGGTGCTCGATCCGACCAAACGCTTCCCCTGCTCGATCACGATCATCGTACCGTCGTCGAGATAGGCGACACCTTGATGCGCTTCCTTTCCCTCGCGGATCACGTGCACGTGCAATTCCTCTCCCGGCAACACGACCGGCTTCACCGCGTTGGCCAACTCATTGATGTTGAGCACCTCAACGCCCTCGACTTGAGCGACGCGATTGAGATTGTAGTCGTTGGTCAAGAGGCGAGCCTGCAGCTCGCGCGCCAGGCGCACGAGCTTTGCGTCGACGTTCCCGGGCGGAAGGTCGTCGTATTCGCGCTCGTTGATCGCGATAGCGTGCATCTCTTGCAGTTTCGTCAACGCTTCAAGACCACGCCGTCCGCGGGTTCGCCGCTGTGGATCCTCGGAGTCGGCGATGGCCTGGAGTTCGCGCAGCACGAAGCGCGGAACGATTAGCGGACCTTCCACGAATCCGCTTTGGACGATTTCGACGATGCGCCCGTCGACAATAACCGATGTGTCGACGACCTTCGCACTGCCGTGCATTCCGCTGTCCTTGGCGGCCAACGGGACGAAACGCGTCTTCGCGCCGACACGCGCGCCGAGGTACGCAAAGAAAATCGTTACGATCAAGTAGAGAAGGATCGCCAAATAGCTGCCGGCTCTTCCGGTGATCGAGATGAATTCAAAGAGAATGCTCTTGATGAGCAACGCCGTACCAAGGCCGACCAGCAGCCCAACGGCTCCGCCGGCGAGTTCGGCCGGCGCGAGCCGTTCGATCGCTCGCTCGACGAGATTGAGTTCATCCTCGAAGAACGACTGCGCGAGCGGTGCAAGCAAGACGCCGATGATCGCGCAGACGACAGGCGAGAGGATGAGCATCGTCAACTGCAGTGCTTCGCTCGCAAAGTGCAGCGACAAGACATTGACGTAGAGTTCCCGTCCGAGCAAAAAGCCCGTGATGAAAAACACGATCGCGAAGACCGTGCGCAGCACCGTGGTCGAGAGATTACCTGAACTCATGAGAAGGTTACAAAAGCTCCGCACACGTCGTTGGCGAGAAAGCGTCCTCGCCTCGTCAGCACGAGGCGGTCGCCGCAGCGCTCCAGCAGCCCGTCGCTTTCGTACCGTGCGACGACGGGAGCGTATCGCTCGGCGACGTCGACGCCGTACCGCTCTTTGAACTCGCGCAGCGCAACCCCTTGCGCGGTGCGTAGCGCGATCATCACCGCCTCGCCGACGACCTTGATTCCAGTGAGGCGTTCGGCCTCACCGGGGATCGCGCGCCCCGCGCCTGCCGCAGCAACGTAGGCTTCGAGCTCGCGGGTGTGGACGCGCCGTTCGCCACCGCGATACGATGCCGCGCCGACGCCGAATCCCAAGTATTCGCCGTTGCGCCAGTAGTTCTCGTTGTGGGCACAACGCTGGCCGTGACGCGCAAAATTGCTGATCTCGTACTGTTCGTACCCGGCGCGCTCCAAGCGATCGATTGCCATACCGTAGAGTTCGCCTTCGAGGTCCTCGCCCGCGAAAGCTGCCGGCTCGCGCGCGTACCAGCGTTCGTATGGTGTGCCAGCCTCGATCGTGAGACCGTAGGTCGAAATGTGGTCGACGCCAAGCGCGATCGCCGCGTCGAGCGAGCGTCCCCAGCTCGCTGGCGTTTGTCCCGGAATCGCAAAGATCAGATCCATCGAAACGGAGGTTATGCCGGCCGAGCGCGCGGACGCGACGACGCGCTCGACCTGCTCGGTCGTGTGCTTGCGCCCGAGAATTGCTATTTCGGGCTCGACAAATGACTGCACGCCGATCGAAATGCGGTTGATGCCGGCGCGCGCATAGCGCTCGAAGTCCGTCTCTCCCACGAGTTCCGGATTAACTTCGATTGTTATCTCGTGCGGCGACGATCCGCTTGGAAAGCGTTCACGCAATAACTGCGTAAGCGTGGCGATTTCGTCAGGGTCGTATGCGTTAGGCGTCCCGCCGCCGTAGAAGATCGTCGCCGCCGGCTCGCTCGGCGCAGCCAAGATCTCCGCCTGCAGCGCCTGCATGTAGGCCGACGCGCGCGAACGCCGCATCGGCCACTTCGCGAAATCGCAGTACGGACAAATGTACGGACAGAACGGCAGATGGACGTAGATTCCTAGCTGCATCACTCATCACGGAACGATGGCAAAGATTCCGATCGCGCCGGGGCCCATGTGCGCTGCCACGGTGAGCGAACCTTCATGCACGAGCTCTTGTGCGGGCGGGTGCCCGAGTTTAGCCTCGAGCGACTTGCGCGCATTAGCAAGCACCTCGGGTGTTTCAATGTGACCAAAGGCGATCCGCGCCTTCGGCGAGCGTTCGATGCTGCGCACGACCGCATCGACCATGATGTCGACGGTCTTGTCGAACGAGAAACTCTGGCCTGCTGGTCCGATCGCACCTTGTTCGTTCATTTTGAGCACGAGGCTAACGTTGAGCATCGAGCCGAGCGCGACCACCGCTTTGGGCAGTCGCCCGCTGCGCCCGAGCACCGTGAGATCGGGAACGGCAAAGTACACCGCGTACTTAAGTGTGCGCGGATCGACCTTCTTCGCGATATCGGCCGTCGTTGCGCCCGCGTCGGCCAGCTCCTTGGCGTACACCGCGAGCAACGCTTCCATCCCGGACGCGCCACGCGAGTCTACCACGAGCACTTTGCCGCCGAACTCTTTAGCAGCGCTGGAAGCGCGCGCGTAGTTTTCAGAGATTTGCGACGAGAGCGGGATCACGACTGCTTCGTTGCCTTTAGCAACGATGCGTGCAAACGTCTCCCGGAACTCTTGCTCGGTCGCCGGCTCAGTCTCTGGAATCTCGCCCGCCTTCATGCGCGCGAAAAATGTCTTGCGATCGATGTCGACGCCGTCGCGGTAACGCTCGTCGCCGAAAAGAATCCATACCGGCACGATTTCGATGCCGAGTCCACTCGCCTCGCTGCGCGAGAGATCGCATCCGCTATCGGTTACGATCGTGGTTGCCATCCATGTCCCCCTTATGTATCTTGCGCAACGCAAATACCGACGGCACCCGGGCCGGCATGCGTTGCAATCACCGGACCCGCCTCGAGGATGTCGAGCAGACGCGGCTGCACGCCGTCGAGGCGCGCACGCAACTGCTCCATGACTCCCTCCGCCAACGGCGGCGCATCGGTGTGCATTACTAGAAACCGTGCTTTGGAAACGTCCGTGACAGCCGCCAAAACCAGGTCAACCATCGTCGATTGCGCGCGCGAGAACGTGCGAACCTGCGCTTCAGCCGAAACTTGACCGTCTTTGAGGGCGATGACCGGAATGATTTTCATAAGCGTACCAAGCACTTGTTGCGCTTTGCCAATTCGTCCCGTGCGCTGTAAGTGTGAGAGATCCGAGATGCACGCGTAGAGTCGCTGCACGGCGCGCTCGCGGTCGAGCGCCGCAAGCAGGTCCTCCCAGCCCGCACCTCGGGTGACTAATTCTTGTGCGTGCATGGCCATGATGCCGAGTCCGCCGGCGGCGCTCTCCGAATCGTAGACGACGACTTTCCCGTCTGGGAATTGCGATGCGGCCGCCTTCGCGGCATTGATCGTCCCGGAAAGATATGACGAGATGGTCAGGCACAGCACGTCGTGGCCGGCTTCTACCAATGGACGAAACGCCTCTTCGAACATTTG
>DATHMY010000258.1:0-7552 GCA_035486535.1 Candidatus Acidiferrum sp. | reverse complement strand
CCGTCCTTGCGCGTCCACTGATACCCGCAGCCCCCGTCCCACACAAGCGTGGTGCCCTGCATGCCGGGCGGGGGTGTCCAGCCACCACTTCCGTTGGCGGTGAAATCGTAGCGCGTGCCGTCCGCGTCGTACACGCTCAGTGTGTTCGCGTTAGAGTTATATCCCATGTGCGCATCAAGCGTGTTGGTCCATCCGTTGCCGTAGACGCTAGCGGCCGAACCGTCCGTGCCCGCGGCATCGTGCGTACTCTGCGAGTTATAGGTGCGCGTGAACCTGAGATCCACGCCACGCTCGTGCACGTCGACGTCCGAGGACTGCACAACGAGGTTTCCGTTGGCGAGATTGACCATCGCCGCGCCTACTCCGGGTATCCCGCGCCCATCGTAGGTCCACCACTTTGTAATGCCCGTCGCTGGGGTTGACAATGTACCCACGGGGGTCGACGTTGGTGTCGGCGTCGGCGTTGCTGGGATCGGCGTGGGGGTCGGGACCGGCGTCGGCGCCAGCGTGGGTGTCGCGGTCGGAATCGGCGTCGGTGTCGCAGTTGGGACGGGCGTTGGTGTTGCCGTCGGTTTCGGGGTGGGGGTCACTATCGGCGTGCGGGTAGGCGTCGGGCCGATACAGTTCATCGGTGTTGCGGTGCGCCCTTTCAGCTCGCAGGTGATCGCCGGCCTCGCTACGCTGCTAGAAGCAAACGAATGTACTGGCTGCTTTCCTTGGCCCGTCATCGCAAATGGATCGCGAGGCGCGTTTTTTGCTAAAAGCACGTAGCGCAACATTTCCGGCGCCCGAACTTGGCTGCCGAAGTGAAGCGTGGGCTGTGCCAATCGGCTGCGGCTCATATTAGGTTGCGCGTGGGTAGGTATACTACGAAGAGTCTGGGGCGCCGGCGCGTGCATCGCCGCGTACCGCGCTTCCTGCCCCGTCAGGAGCGCGAAGATCTGCGTCCCTTCGATGGCGGAGAGCAAGGGTTGCATATTCAGCGCGCGCGGTCCAGCGGCCGAAGCAGCCGAGGCCGTTGTTTGCAACGAGAACGCGGCCACTAAAACCAGTGCACAAATGCGACGCATAACTTCCCCCACGCACGAATGTTGCGAGGCCGTTCGTGCCTGCAAATGCAAATGTCCTCGCGCACAACTCCGCGAGTATTGATGATGAAGAATGATAATCGAAAGTGACAGTCACTTCTGATTATCAATAGTGATTATCACTTTTGATAACCGCTGGCGATGCGTATCGGGCAGGTTTCCGGTCGCGCGTACGCTCAAGAGTGCGCATCGCCTCATGGGCTCCTTCATCTCACGCGCGTCGATCGTCGCGCTGCTCGCGGTAGCCTCACTCACTGCGTTCCTTTCCCCCGGAGCGGCCGGTGCGAGCGCGCCACGCGCCACGCCATCACCAACACCATCGCCGGTTCCCGCCGTCATTCAAGTGCAGGTGATGTCGCTAAACACTGCGGCGGGCATCGTCCACCAACTCTTTCCAAAAGTGCGCGTACGCACCGATCCCGGCGCCAATGCCATTGTTGTCGTCGGCTCACCGGATGACGTGCAAACGGTACGCACCGTCATCTCCGGGCTCGACGTGCGCAATCCCAATCAACCGGCACTCGAGGTCGTGCAACTCCACACGATCAAGCCCGACGCGCTGGTGCATAAGGTCGCGCCGCTCTTTCCTAACGCCTCAATTACCGTCGCGTCGAAGAATAGCGTCCTGCTCAAGGCCAAACCGCTCGATGGCACGCAAGTCAAAGCCCTGATCGCAAGCCTCGACGCGGCGCCCACGGTCTCGCCGTCGCCGCCGCCCGATCCGGTCGAGGCGATCGACATCAAGCTCGCGCAGCCCGCCTACGTCGCGCGAGCGGTCGTACGCACCGTGCCGCACGTGCGGATCAGCGTCAGCGGCTCATCGCTGCTCATTACCGGCGATCAGCAAACGGTGGCTGCGGCGAAGACCCTCGTTGCGCAGCTCGACGTTCCGCCCGCCGGCTCGACCTTCACCGAGGTCTATCATCTCAAGAGCGTCGATGCCGGTTCGGTCGGTGCGCTCGTGCAAAAGACGTACCCCGATACGACCGTCGCGATCGACACCGATCTCAACGCGATCTCGGTGCGCGCAAATGCGAGCGAACAGACGCGTATCAACGATGCGATCGAACAGCTTGACGGCAAGGGCGGCACGCCCGGCATGATGGGCCAGCCCGGCGGCGGCGCGGCGATGAGCGACGGCAACATGGCGGTGATCCAAATTAAATCGGCGATTCCGGGCGTTAACGGCGCGGCATCGACGACCGCGCAAGATATCGCGACGGCCGTGACGCAGGCGCTCGGGCAGATGGCCTCGGGGCTGCACGTGACGGTGATGCAAAGCGCTTCTGAGCTGATCCTCACCGGCGATCCATCGAGCATCCGGCTGGCAAAAGAATTGATCGCCAAGCTCGACGTCGTCCCGCCGTTGGTGGAACTCGACACCGAAGTGCTCGAGATCGACGGCAGTCTCGCCAAGAACCTCGGCCTCGAACTGCCAACGGCGGTGATCAGCACGACCTTTGAAGAAATCCAGCCGACCCCCGACCCCTACGGCAATCCGGGCCGCATCGGCAAGATTCAGCCGATTACCCGGACGCCGCTGCAACTCACCGCCGAACTTAACTTGCTCATCCAGCACGGCGACGGCCGCGTGCTCGCCGATCCACGCATCGTGACGCTCTCGGGCCACGACGCGAACTTTCAAGCCGGCGATACGCTTTCGATTCTCACCACCACCGGCGGTGGGGTCGGTACGGTGGTCACCACGCAATTACAATCGTTCAACACCGGCGTCACGCTCGACATCACGCCGATCGTCAATCCCGACGGAAACATCATTGTTACCGTGCATCCGACGGTCAACAGTCTTTCGGGCGACCCCAACGGCGTGCCCGAGATCTCGACGCGCAACGCTCAGACCACGGTCACGCTGCACGACAATCAAACGCTCGTGATCGGCGGATTGATCCAACTCGAAGACACGCGGACGATCACCAGTCTGCCGGTGCTTGGCAACATTCCGATCATCGGCGGCCTTTTCAAGAACAACGAGACCAACAACACCAGCAACGAGCTGGTGATCGTCGTCACGCCGCACATCATTCGCGACGGTGAGCCAACGCCGCCGCCGGGTGCCACGATGGGCTTGCCAACGCCGCAAGCGCTGCCCACGGTTCCGCCTGGCATGGCGCTGCCGACGGTGCGGCCTTCCGGCATGCCGACGCAAGGACCGCTACCGGTGCTCAACACGCCGCCGCCAAGTTCGTCACCCGCGCCGCAGCCGACGCCCTCGGCGTTCGCCGCATCCAACGTGTTCGAGTACGGGCACGCGCCGATGAATAACTTCGCGCAGCCGCAGGACGCGCCGCAGATCTTCTATGCGCGCCTCGCGCCGACGGTCATGACACCGAGTACCACGGTGTCGCTCGACGTCATAACCACTACGAACTGTTCGCGCGTGCAGATCGGCACGCCGAGCGCGAGCGTCTCGCTCAATGCGGTCGGACCCGGCAAATGGCAGGGCACGTTCCCGGCAAGCCAGTTGGGGCTCGGGCCGGCACAGCCGGTCCAGCAGCTCACACTCAACGCCTACCGCAACGACGGCTTCTCAGCCACCGTGCAAATCCCGGTCAGCTCGCACTGATTGCTACGCGGCAGTCACATCTATCACGCCGGTCCGAATGGCGACGGCCACGAGTTGCGCGCGTGACCGGGCGTCCAGCTTGATGAAGAGGGTACGAATATACGACTCGACGGTCGGCTTACTTCGCCCAAGGCGCGCCGCGATTTCCTTGCTCTGCATGCCCCGAGCTAGGCATAAAAGCACCGTCTTATCCGTGTCCGTTATTCTCATAGACCACCCGAAAATGAAAGTAAGATCTCACGATCAACCGCTCGCGTGAGTATGGGATTAATGTACTACTGCCAAAATATTTCCTTTGGTCCAAACGGCCCATTCATACAGAGCGCACGAGGAAGGACATTTGTGCCACCTTCGTGCTCAAACCGAACGACCTTGGGACGAGCCTGGGATCAGCCTCGCAGCGCGATCGCCAGTCCGATGATCATAAGGAACGGGGCGCTTACGGCCGCCAGCCAAGGTGCCAGAACGTACTCAAAAAGCGCGAGCCGTTCGTAACTCACAAAGCCGATTCTGCGCGCGAACTCTTCATGCAGCTCTTCGTTGACTGGCGCCACACGCTTACCGGTGATCGTGAGCATGGCATATGCCCATGCCGCAGCGCCGTACCCGACGAACATCGAAACGCCGGCGACTTCATGCCCTCTTGCGAACGCGATGAGCACGGCCACGGTGCAAAACACCATGACAACAATGATTGAAGACCACGCCAGTATCCGCGCCATGGGCTGACTACCCGGTTCGCGGCAAAAGAGGGTGCCCCCGCTCAATCGCTAAGGCTGTGGTCCGCCCCGCCTGGAGGTGACGCAGATGCAGCTCGAGCCGTACATCTTTTTCCACGGGACCTGCGAGGAAGCGCTGAACTTTTATGCCGCCTGCTTCGGCGGTGAGATCGTTCAATTGAGCCGGATGTCCGACGCACCATCCGAGCACCAAGTCGATGCTGCCTGGAACAACAAGGTGATGCATGCGAGCTTCGCTGCGGGCGACTTGAAGTTCATGGCGTCGGACGGCCGGCCCGGCACACCGCCGCACGGCGAAGACGACATCGCGCTCTCGGTCGCTACGACTAGCGTTGCCGAGGGGCAGCGCGTGTTTAACGCACTGGCGCAAGGCGGGACGATCGAGATGCCGTTTGAGGCGGCGTTCTGGGGTGGCAAGTTCGGTCAGATCGTCGACAAGTTCGGTATCCAGTGGATGATCACGGCGCACGAATGAGTACGCTTGTCCACCCGGCGACGCCAACCGAAATCGAACAGTCGCTCGTTGAATTGCGCGAAGGTGCAAAACGTTGGGTCGCGCTGCGCACCGCGGCCAAAGCCGATCTGCTCGTGCAGGTTCGAGCGACCGTCTACGACCAAGCATCCCGTTGGGCGAACGCCGCAATTGAGGCCAAGGGTCTCACCAGTTCGCCGCTCGCCGGCGAAGAGTGGTTCAGCGGTCCGTGGGCACTGCTCTACGCGCTCAATCGCTACATCCGCACGATGCACGATCTCGCGCGCGACGGCAAGCCGCGGCTCGATTCCTCACGCGTGCACGAGCGGCCCGACGGCCAAGTCACGGTCGATGTTTTTCCCAACGCCTTCTACGATCGGCTGTTGCTCTCGGGCGTGAGCGCGCAGGTCTGGATGCAGCCCGGCGTCACCCGCGAGAACCTCGCGTCGACGATGGCCGTCTGGTACAAGCAATCCGCGCCGCAGCCGCGCGTCGCGCTGGTGCTTGGTGCCGGCAACATCGCATCGATTCCGCCGCTCGACGTGCTCTATGAGCTCATTGCCAACGGTGCCGTGTGCATCTTAAAGATGAATCCGGTCAACGAGTATCTCGGACCGATCTTCGAGGATGCGCTCAAACCATTGGTCGACGGCGGCTACTTGCGCTTCGCGTATGGCGGCGCCGAGGTCGGCAAGGCGCTCTGCACGCATCCGCTCGTCGACGAAATTCACATCACCGGCAGCGATCGCACCTTCAACGCGATCGTCGCCGACGGCGTCACGAAGCCGATCACCGCCGAGCTGGGGAACGTAAGCCCGACGATCGTCGTGCCGGGCGCGTGGAGCGACGCCGACTTCCGTTTCCAAGCCGAACAGATCGTCACGCAGAAACTCCACAACGACGGGTTCAACTGCATCGCCTCACAAGTCGTGGTGCTGCCGCGCGATTGGGAAGGCACGCCTAAACTGCTTGCGCAGATCGAAGCGGTGATGCGCGATGCGCTCGATCGCCCCGCGTACTATCCCGGCGCGGCGAATCGCTGCCAGCAGTTGGCGACCGGTCACGAGGCGCAGTTCTATGGCAAGACCGGCGAGGGCTATACCGCGCGCACCATCGTGCGCGTCGATGCGGAGAGCGAAGATCCCAACTTTGAGATCGAAGCGTTCTCAAGCGTGCTCGCGGTCACGACCCTGCCGGGCGACACCGCGGCGTTCTTGCGCAATGCGGTAACGTTTGCGAACGATCGCCTCTGGGGCACGCTCGGCGCCAACATCGTCGCGCATCCGGCCACGATGAGCGAATACGCCACCGCGTTTGACGCGGCGCTCGCGGCCTTGCGCTACGGCTGCATCGCGGTCAACGCGTGGACCGGCGTGGGCTTCTTACTGACCGAGACGCCGTGGGGCGCGTTCCCCGGCCACACGATCAGTGACGTGCGCAGCGGCATCGGCGTGGTGCACAACAGCTATCTGTTCGATCGATCCCAAAAGAGCATCGTCTACGCGCCCTTCGCGCCATTCCCACGCAGCATCGGTCGGTACGGCGCCACGCTGCTACCCAAGCCGCCCTGGTTCGTCACCAATCGGCTCGCCGATAAGATCGGGCAAGCACTGATCGATTTCGAAATGCGTCAAACGCCGCTTTCGGCCATGAAGGTCGCGCTGCTCGCGATGCAGGGCTAATCGCTACTCGACGTTGTAGTCGGTCTCGCTCGCAACCTCATCGCGCAGTTCGCGCTTCTTGCGCTTGCGGTTGTAGCGCGTGACGGTTTCGTGCGCGCCGGCCGGCCGCAAGTTGGTCGGCGGCCCCAGGCGCGGCACCAGCTTCATCTTACGCCGCTTTTTCTTCGCCATAGCTCACATAGCGTAGCACGTCGGCGCCACGCTGCCCACGCTTCATCCGTACCAGGCGATCAAAACGCATGCCGAGTTTGTTGATCAGCACGATCGAGGGCGTATTGAACGGATCGGTCAAGGCGATGATCGAGCGCGCGCGTAGGTGCCCGAAGCCAAAGGTGAGCACGCCGCGCGCGGCTTCGTACGCGTAGCCCTTCCCGCGCGCCTGCGGCGCAAACGCAAACCCCAGTTCGAGCACCTGCGGTTGGTCGGTCTTCATCAGCCCGCAGGTCCCGATCAGTTCGGAGTTCTCCTTGAGCACGACCGGCCACATCGAGCACCCGTCGCGCTCCTGCGCTTCGATCATCTGCGCGATGGCGGTGCGCGTTTGCTCGAGCGTCTTAGTGCCCGAGAGAATGTACTTCATCGTCTCCGGGTCGCCATAGAACGCCGTCAGTGCCGGCGCATCGCCGTGCATCCAGGTGCGCATGATCAGGCGCTCGGTTTCGATGTAGCTCATTGCGCAATCGCACCGGCGCTGCGCAGCATCTGCAACACGCGATCGTCGGGCAAGCCATACACGGTCGCACCGCCCTGACCGGTCATGGTCTTGGCTTCGAAGAGCGCGTCGTAGATTGCGGCTTGCGTGGCTTCGGCGGTTGCGCGATAGAGCGCATTGAGTTGATCATCATCGGCAAGAATGCGTTTGACCGGTGCACTGATCTCGAAATTCCCGGTGCGCTCGAAGACTTCGCTGGTCGAGAATCCGACGAAGAGATCGCCGCTGCCGACGTCGGAGGTCAAACCGGTTCGCCCCATGCCCAGGCCGGCCC
>DATHMY010000257.1:0-9081 GCA_035486535.1 Candidatus Acidiferrum sp. | reverse complement strand
TGTCCATGTTGAGGGTGAGCGTGATTGGATTGCCGTTGGGATCCACGAAGCCGTTGCTGACGATCACGTCACTGTCGGCGTCAAGTGCATAGACACCGACCGTGCCCGTGGTCGGAATGATTTGATGCAAGGTCGCGGGTGTGAGATCGAGCGAGACTGATGCAAGCACGCTCGAAAGCGTCGCACTTACACTCGCCGCGCTTCCGGCGACGATTGACACCGACGGATCGATGCCCCAACCAAGTTCATTTGCGCCGCCCGGAATCGCATTGCCGGTCGGTGCTTGGTCCCAGGTCGTAATCGCGAAGTCGTCGGTCCCGACCGGCGCCGAGATATCGAACGTACACGAACGATTGCCATACGTGTCGGACGCCGAACAGGTCGATCCAGGCGACGTTGAGGGCTCGATATTTGCCGCGCTGGTTGCGAGCGGTGTCCCGGTGTCGTTGCCTGCGACGTAGACGCTCACCAGCGCGCCGGCGGTGTTTTGCGCGATCGTGAAGCGCCGACGGAGCGCGGCGTTGCGTGCGCTGGCCGCACCCGGCACGCGCATGGTGATCGCGACCTGCACCTTCGCTTTTGCTGTTGGCCCAGAAGCGGTCTTCGGGAGCACGCTTGATTCGCCCCCACCACAAGCGGCGAGCAGCGACCCGATGAGAATGATCCCGAGCCAACGCGGCATCAGACGGCCTCCGCACTGGGCACAAAAGCGACCAGCGTCCCTAACCTGTTAGCAGTTTAGGGGCGGCCTCCTTCGTCCAATTTTCCCTATGGACTGAGTGCGCCGAGCTTGCCTTCGTTCGATTCGGCGAACCACAAGCGACCGTCGGCACCGACCGCGATGCCGTATGGCCGCGCCGCCGTCGTCAGTGTGGCAATCTCATGCAACGTCGATGGCGAGCTTTGCGGAATCTCCGCGATCATTCCACCCGAGCTGGTAACTTCTGTGATGTACATCGTGCCATCCGGTCCCGCGGTCACGGACTGGGACGTGCCGGTGAGCGTGTATTGATTCACTGCCCCCGTTGACACGCTAATCCGCATGATGCCGATCGAGGTCGCGCCTTGGAAGCCGGTCGTTGCCCACACGTACTGGCCATCAGGTTCGACGGCGAGCGTATTGCACGGCTGCGGCAGATTGGTCGCGACCTGCGTAACGACGCCGCTAGTGGTTACTTGATCGATCACTTTGCCGCTCGCAGCGTTGTCGCAGAACCAGAGATTACTTCCAACGGTGACAATGCCGCCCGGATCGGGACTAGCGTCCACACTGACCGGAAACTCCGCAAGCGAACCGCCGGGCGTGACGTAACCGACCATTCCGCTGCAGCATCCACTCGATTCGGTAAACCAGATGTTGCCATCCGGGCCGCTCGTGACGCCCACGGGACCGTAGCTCGTGTGATATTGCGCGAAGAGCGCACCGTTCGATGCTTGGATTTTGTCGATCGTCACCGCGTTTGGATCCGCACCCCAAATGTTGCCGTCGCTTCCGACCGTGAGCGCGCTCTCGATATCGCTGGGCAGCACGTACGTCGTTGTTGTGCCGCTCGTCGTTATCGCACCGACGCCACCGTTGTTGGTATCCGAATACCACAGGCGACCGTCGGGACCGCCGACGATGGCATAGGGCGCCGGCGAACCGCCGGGCAGCGCGTACTCCGCGATCGTTTGGCCGCTAAGCCCAACGCCGGCTTGACTCGGCGTGTTCGTCGTTGGGATCGCGATGCTCGTAATACCGTCGCCAACGGTGATGCTGCAGCCGGTGCCGCCGGTCGAACCGCCGGTGGCGGTGAACGCCCCGGTCTTGACGCTGCCATTGGGGTTGGAAAGCCCCATGTCTACGCCTGAAACCGTTGCGATGTTGGTGCACCCGCTCGCAGTTGCGGTGTATGGCGTCGAGAGCGGTGCGTTCGCTTCGGTGACCGTGAATGGTACCGCGGTTGTGGCTCCGAGCAGCCCGAGTGAACCACCGCTGTAATACGGCGATGTGCTGGTGAGAAACATCGGCGCCAAGACAAAGCTCTCCGGCGTGGCGTTGGATGCGCTAAGCGCGATCGTGCCGCCATAGCCCGCGCTTCCACCGCCGTCGTAGGTCACCGCCAGGGTATCAGTCGATTGTTTGAGCGTCGCGGTCGCGCCGACGTTCGCGCCGTCGAGCACGAGCGACATGTGTCCGCTTCCGCCGGTCTCCGTAAGCGTCGCGGTAATCGGATTCGCGTATGGGCTGGTCGTTCCAGTGACGATCGCGTTGTTTCCGAAGTCGGTCGGATTGACGGCGATGCCGACCAACGCGGCTTGGCCGTTCGCTGGGACCGAGAGAAATGTCGACTGCAGGCCGATGTTCGAGACGACGCCACCGACCGCGATCACCAGCGTGCCGGTGAAGGTCGAGGTGATCGCCTGCGTCACCGCCGCGAGTCCCAACACGTGCGCGGTCGACGGGATGGCGCCGTTGACTGGGGCCGTGTCATAGATCGCTACCACGAAGGTGTCGTCATCGATCGGCGCGGTGACGTCCGCGCTGCAGGTCAGCTGGCCGTTCGACGTCGTGCAGATCGCCGAGCTCGGCGAGAGATTGAGGACGGTTTGCGCGCTGCCGCCGCTTGCACCGGTGACGGTGACTGCGGCTCCCTGGGCCGAAGGCGAGATGTAGGCTGGTCGTCGCGTCGACGATGAGGATGACGCGCGGGGCGGAATCACGAGCGTCATCTTGACACCGGTGGTCGTCGCGCCCGATCCGTGCGATGGCGTCGACGGAAGCGTCGAAGCGCCGCCACCACCGCACGCTGTTAACAGTCCAGCGACCCAGAGGGTCGCGACGAATTTCTTCATGGGTACACTACCAAGAATTCGCCGTTACCGGAACTCGTGTAATGCACAATACCAAGCGTGGCGCTGTTGGGAAACTCGACGATCGGTCCCGCCACACCGCCCGCTGCGCCGATTGGAATTTCTGCGGGATAACCATTCTGCGGATTGACGCTACCGATGATCACGCCGCCTCCGCTCGCCGTTTCGTCCCAGTACAGTTGATTGTTCGAGACGTTGGTATCAAATACCAAATACTCTGGCGTGCCGGAGGTCGGGATCCCCTCGGAGGAGCCTTCACCGTTGGTGATCGGGGCACCGAAGCCGCTAACGAAGTGGGCCGCGGGCTGCGTTATCCAGACCTGGTTGGACGACAGCGCGACGTCGAAGGGCTGATAACCGGTCGCCGTTGCATAGAGCGGTCCGTTGATATAATCGTAGACCGCACCATTGGCTTCGTTATCGGCGAGGAACACGCCGTTGCCGTTGTAGCGCACGCCGGCAAAATTAGGAGCGGTGCAGGTCGGCGAGCAGCTGGCGACGTTCTCGAAGCCCTGGCCGACGGGATCGTAGGTGACGATGTTCGTGCCGCTTCCGAAAAATATCGTGCTCGGATTGCTGTCCCACGCTAGACCACTCGTGGTGGTATCGAGCGTACAATTGGTGCCGCACGGCAGAAACGGGACTGGCGCCGGGCTCGGCGAGAGATTGGGTGCCCAATACATGTCGCCGGAGCCGCCGAAATAGACATTATTCTCGGTGGAGTCGACGGCCATGCCGCCGACGAACGGGTAGACGCCGCCGCCGTTTTGGGCCGCGGTGGCTACCGTCGTCTTGGCGGCAATATCGTACTGTATCAGGTATCCGGGCGAGAGCGTGCTCATGAACCAAATCTGCGGATCGTTACCGCCGACCGTCACGGCACTGATCCCCATGTAGGTCGTTGGTTCAGCGCCCAGTTGCGGGAGCGGATACGCGACTACCGTCGGCGGCACGATCGTCATCGTTGCGCTGGAAGCAAATGGCGCCGCGCTTGTGATCGTAAAGGACGATGCGCTGGTAACGTTCGCGTTGCCGCGATACGTGCCGGTCACAACCGTTCCCGGCGCGCCGACCGTCGTCGGCGAAAGTACGAGCGAGCCGCTCGGGATCGAGGCAAGCGAAAGCGCAAGCGTCGCGGACGTCGGGTTTGCGTTTTGATCGACGTACTGCCCCGCGACGATGATACTGCCGCTCGCATCCAAACCGGTCACGAGTACGCCGAACGTCGATGGAATCAGTGTGCGCAGCGTCGTCGGAACCGGCGTGACTTTGACACTTGCAAGCACCGGGTTCAACGTGAGATTGACGCTGTTGACGCCGCTCGCCGGCACGATCGAAAGCGATGTGCTGCCGGCGCCCAGTACACTCGCACCACCGGGTACGGTGCCGTTTGCCGAAATGACCTGTGTGTACGTTTGCGCGAGCAAGTTGCTGTTGCCGGGCGGCGCTGCGAACGCAACCGTGCAGATACGCCCATTGCCGCTAGGCGTGCAGCTTGACGCCGCGTCGCCGGAGATGTCGCCGCCGGTCACGGTCGTCGCCTGCGCCGGCGTTCCCGAAGCGGGATAAACCGTCAGCAGAACACCCTGCGTCGTCGATGCAGCATCGTAAATGCGCCTGAGTGCGCGATTGCTCGTCGAGCTCGCGCTCGGAATCGTGATCTTCGCTTCGACGGTCACGTCGCTCGCGGACGGGGCGCTGCGCGTCTGAGGGACTGCAGCTGGACCGCCTCCGCCGCACGCCGCTAAAAGCAACGCTGGGGCAATGCAAAGAGCCCGCTTCATGGAACCCGTTTACCCCGCGCATGGCATGGAATTCCTGCGTCTTTATTGGTCCGTTTTCCCCACGAGGCGATATGAAAGCCCCGCGTAACGGTGAAACGCATCGTAAACCGGCGGATATTCCTGCAGCCATTTGCTGTAGACGATCAAGATATAGGGCGAATCGCCGAAGGGCTCGACGATCGCAATATCGCTGCGGCTGCCATCGAGTTCGCCCGTCTTGTTCGCGACTGGAACGCCGCGCGGCAGGCCCGCCGGGATCTTATCACGATCGGTTTGGCGCAACATAATCTCGATCATCACGCGGCAGTGTTCAGGTGAACAAATCGTGGACGTACCCTCGCGCGCGCCGCTCGCGATCGCGAAGAGCAGCTTTGACATATCGGCCGGCGTGGTGACGTTGTCGTTGTGGTGGACGATCGCGGCAAAGTCGAGGAAATGTCGCTCGAGGTGCGTCTGCGACATGCCGAGACGCGCGCCCACCGCGTTAATCGCCGGCATTCCGAAAAAGCTGATGAGATAGTTGCTGGCAGTGTTGTCGGAGAGCGTGATCATCGGGACGATCAGCTCGCGTACCGTAAAGCGCGCTCCGTCGGGCTGCTGCGACATGAAATCCGAGCCGCCGATCAGTTCGCTACGGTGTGTGGTGATGTGCCGCGCGAGCGTTCCGGGCCGGCGCTCTTCTGCGACGAAGGCCGTCGCCATGATCAAGGCTTTGATCGTCGAGGCGGTTGGAAAGACCACGTGTTCGTTGAACGCGAACACCGGCGGTTCATCGGCGAGGGTCCGGCAGTAGGCGCCTACTACGCCCGGCACCGCCCGCGCGATCGCTTCGACGTGGGTGTACGACGACGCGCGCGCCACGTCGCGCGCCACATAAGGAAGAGCGGCAAAGGCGCTGCCGGCAGCCAGGAACGCGCTGCGCTTCACGATCCCGTGCCCTGATAGCGGCGCAGCCCCGTCTGCCAGAAGAGGTAGGCGATCGAAACCCATACGAGGCCGATCGCGGGCGTCAGCAAGCCGACCGCGGGATTGAGGTGTAGTCCCGTGTCGCTCTTCCCTAAAAAATACGTCGCCGGGAAGTAGTTCATGAAGGCAAAGGGCAGCAGGAAAGCGAGCACGATCTGCACGCCGCGCGTGTAGATGCTGATCGGATAGCGGGTGAAGTCTTGCTCGAGCGACATCACCACCCAGCGCAGCGTGTCGACCCGCACGAACCAGAACGAGATCGTCGCGACCACCAGCGAGATGCCCAGATCGATCAGCGAGCCGCCGATGACCACCAGTGGCACGAAGACGAGAAAGATCCAGTCCACGTGGACGTTGGCCACCTTGGTGGCCACGCCGAGGGTGACAATGGCGATGACAATGCCGTCGGGTGAGATCTGCGCCGGGACCGTGAGCACCTGAAAGAGCGTATCAAGGGGGCGCACCAGGAAGCGGTCGAAACGGCCTTCCCGCACGTAATCCGGCACCGCAACGACGTTGAAGAAGAGGACGTTGTGCAGTTCGTGACCGGTCATCCACAGCGCGTAGAGGAAGAACATCTGACGGAAGTCCCAGCCATTCATCGACGGGAACTGTTGCATCGTCACGTAGAGCGCGGCGAGCGCGACGCCGTGGTACACGATCGTGAAGACAAACCACATGATGAAGTTGGCGCGATACTCCAGCATCGTGAGCACGTTGACACGCCAATATTGGATGTACGCGGCCAGCATCGATGAAAGTATTCCCACATCGCGAACATCTCCCCGTCCTCGCGCCGTTCCGCCTCGATCTCACCGCCGACGCGCTGCGCCGGCTGGCCACCAACAGCGTCGATGTCGTTACACCCGAGGGCGCCTATCTGCGCGCCTTCGATGTGCAGGGCGAGATCGTGGCCGTGCGCGTTACCCAAGTCGACGAGGCAACGCTCTGCGTCGAGCGCACCGGTTCCACGAGCGAGGGCATGCTTGCCCTCGTCGCGCGGACGCTCGGAACGGCGGTCGATTTGCGGCCGTGGAAGCGCAATGCGGCTCGCGTGTCGTGGCTCGCACCGCTCGAGCACGCGCTGCGCGGCGTCAAACCGCCGCGCTACCCATCGCTATGGGAGGCCTGCGTTCACGCGATCGTGTTTCAGCAGATCAGCATCCATGCAGCGTCCTCAATCATGCGCCGTTTGATTACGGCGATCGGTACGCCCATCGCGGTTGCCGGAATTGCGCTCACGCCATTCCCTTCACCAGCGGCGTTGCTCGCGGCGAGCGACACGACGTTGCGCTCTGCCGGATTGTCGACGAACAAAGTTGCGCATCTTCGCGCGGTTGCGGACGCGCTTACGCATGATGCAATACGCGAAGAAGAGATCGAGCGGCTTGCAACCGTCGATGCTGCAGAACGACTCACGCAACTGCGCGGGATTGGCCCGTGGAGCGCAGCCGTCGTCCTACTACGAGGCTTCGGCAGGCTGGACACGTTTCCGCTGCGCGATTCGGGCGTCGCCCGTAGCGCCGCGCTTCTCTCGGGTGATTCCAAACTTAATCTTGACGACGTCCTGAAGATACTCGGGCCGGTTCGGGGTATGCTGTATTATCATCTCTTGCTGGGCCGGCTACGCAACCTTTACCCCTCCCAGCCGGATTGAAGGTGAAACTATGAAAACGCTCGTCGCTCCCGCCTTTACGGTTCAACTTTCGAAGGATCGTGCTTTTAACGATCACGGTTGGCTAAAGACATATCATTCGTTCAGTTTCGCCGACTACTACGATCCGAAGAATGACAACTGGGGCGCGCTGCGCGTCTTCAACGACGATACGGTCGAGGGCGGTACGGGATTTCCGACGCATCCACATCGCGATATGGAGATCGTCACCTACGTGCTTAGCGGAAAGCTCGCGCATAAAGATTCAATCGGTAACGAAGGAATCGTTGGACCGGGAGGCGTGCAATTCATGAGCGCCGGTACCGGCGTTCGCCACAGCGAGTACAACGCCGATCCGACCGAATCGCTGCACTTCGTTCAGATGTGGGTTATCCCCGGGAAAGTGGGAGAGCCGCCCTCGTACGGCCAGATGAACTTCACGCCCGAGGAGCGGACCAACACCTGGCTGCGGGTCGTGAGCGGCGATCCCGCCGTCGAGGCGCCGATCCGGATCACGCAGGACGCGACGCTCGCAGTCGCGCGCGTCGAGGGTGAAACGGTCGTCTATGAGTTTGCTCCGCAGCGCTACGGCTTCGCCTTCGTTGCCGACGGGAAGGTCGAAGCCAACGGCGAGACGCTGCACAAGGGTGACGCCGTCCGCCTTTATGACGTGCCGCGCCTAGCGGTAAAAGGTCACGGCGAACTCGTCCTGTGGGATGTGCCCGGGATCGACTAGCCGCCTTGAATAACTACGCGGCGCGCGGCGGCTTGCCACACGACGGCCGAGAGTCCACTAAAGAGTAACAGCCATGCCGCTTGCACGCCGAGTGCGAGCGGCCATTGCGCGGGCGTTATCACGCCCACATAGATCAAGAGCGGCGTCGAATACACCGCCGCGAACGGCAGCGCGAAGACGATCGTGCCGAAGATTCCCGGGAAGAACGTCAGCGGGATGATTTGCCCGGAGAGCAGGTCGGAAACCCAGCGCACGATGAGCTGAATCGCGAAGGTCTCCAGCGTCCAGAATGCGACCGAATTCATCAAGAAATTGATGAAGAAGTTCACGCAATAGCCGAGCAAAAACGAGAGAGCAAAGATCGCGAGCGTCGCCGGTGGCGCTATGTCAATGTGGACCAGCAACAGCGCAAAAAGCAACGATGGGATCACGAGTATGGCATGCAGCACCGTCTGACCGACGCCGTCGGAAAAGAAGTAGAGCGGGATGCTGATCGGCTTCATCAGGTCGGTCGCGATCGTGCCTTCGCGCAGTTTCTCGCGAATCAATCGCGTGCCGTCGACTTCGAGAATCAATGACATCAAGAGCGCGATCGTCGCGTAGGTGATCATGCTGTGCAGCGGCAGATTGAGCGGAATTGCGTTCTGTGAGTAGAGTGCGGTCCACAACGAGCGCAGCAGATAGACGCGCAGCACGAGCGAACCGACCTCGGTTAGTACCTCCAAGCGGTAAGTAGATTCGCGCGCGAAGGCCTTCTTCGCAAACTCGATATACGGCTCGAAATTCATTCAGGTCACTGCTTAGGCTTTTTCTTCATGGCCTCCTGACGCTTTAATTCCATCTCCTGAAGCTCGAGCATCATCGCGTCGACCACCGTGTCGACCTCAGTGGTCTGCTGCTTGGGTGGCTCTTCGCCTGCACTGCGCCGCACCGGCGCTTTATTTGCGTGCGCGTCGAGTACTGTGTCCTGCGCATGCGTTTTGCGAAGAAATTGCGCGTACGCGAGCGCCGCTTTTGCTCCCGCGTCAGGATTTTGCTCGACGTTAAAGATGGTCTCGGTGAAGTCACCGGCGGGCAAGCGCGCTTCG
>DATHMY010000256.1:0-8738 GCA_035486535.1 Candidatus Acidiferrum sp. | reverse complement strand
CGATGCAACCATAGAAGCGATTCGGGCCTCGTGCCCCTAGGGTTGTTGTAGCAGGTGAATCGTTTCGCTTTGGATGCGACCGTTCGAGATCATAAAATTATAGACTAAACCGTCGTGCGTCACGTTCAGCATAGCCGTCATCACCGAGACGTTACTCTTCGGATTTATGCTGGTGACGGCGCCGCTCTTAATGAGCAGCTGGCCGAGTGTGTCGCCTATATGAAGGCCCATCGGGTCGGACGGTGGCGCGGTGCTCGAAGTTTGATCCAGTGTTGTGCTGAACGTCGGGAGCACTTCGATGAAGGTTGCAAGATTGTTGCTAAAGCCGATGAGAAACGTCGTGCCGTTGCGGCGATACTGCCAGCTCTGCGTTTTCGGCGGATCCGTTTGCGCAAGGCCAGGTATCATCGGTCGCGTCGTCGTTGTGTCGCGAACCGAGTCCGGCTCGCCGGCTGCGGCGCGCAGCTCCGTTTGCGTCACGCCAAGCGGAAACCCCCACACGGTTGTAGTCGCCGCGGATGCTCGAGCGGACAAGGCCGTAAGAGCCAGGACGCAAATCAGGACAGCTAGCGCTTTCATGCTTGCCCCTGTTCTTGGCACGCCGGCGGGTACCTCGCGAGATTAGAATTCGACGAGAACGCTGCGATGTGGCATCGCTCGGAAAGCGGGGTACGTTTCTCCACTGTATGCACATCAAATTGCTCGCCGCGCTTGCGGCACTCGCCTTTCTAACGCCGCTCGCCGCGGCCGCTCAGGACGCTCCGTCGTATGCCCAGCCGGCCGGGCAGCCAGTTGCTGAGGACGGACAGATTCAAGGCCGTATCTCGAGTTTCGACGGCGGCTACAACCTCACGGTTGCAGACGATCGCGGATTCGTCGACAACGTGCAGTTGCACGACGGCACGATCATCAATCCGACTGGACTCACGCTTGCGCCGGGCATGGTCGTGAGCATCCTCGGCTACAACGCCGGGCCGTTCTTCGCCGCCAACGAAGTCGACACGCCGTACACGTTCGCCGGCGGCGTTCCGTACTATGCGGGCCATCCGTGGAGCTACTACGGGCCGTCAATCAGCCTCGGCTTTTTCTTCGGTAACACCGGCTGGTGGCATGGCGGCTACTTCGCGACCGGCGGCTACCATTATGTCGGCAATGCGCGCGTGTACAACAACGTGCACGTGAACACCGTCTATCGCGGTGGCACCTATCACGGTCGCACGTACGTTGCGCCGCCGTCACGCGGCGGATATTATCCGCACGGACGTCCACCGGGTAACGGTCGCCCGCCGCGCTTCTAGCCTCTAAATAGAAAGGGCCGGCTCGATCTCGAGCCGGCCTTTGCGTTTGAACTCGCGCGCCACTCGGGGGCCACAAGGCCGATCGCCTGCGGATTCCCGCTGGGCACAGGTTTGTGCGGATTTTCAGAATCGAGGGGTATAATCGCGCAGTGAAGCGTGGTTCCATTCGATTTTGGTTCTGCATAGCATCGGCGGTGCTCGCCGCCGCGATGGCTGATCCACTTGTCGAGTCGCTCTCGAATGCGGGCTGGTTCGGTCCGGGCAGTTTCACCGACCACTCGAATCTCGACGTGCTCCCGGTGCTGCTCTGCGGCGCGGCCTTCGTCATTTGTTATCTCGCGTTGCGTGTTCGACGCGAACTCCTGCGGGCTTCGGGTGAGGCTTTGCGCGCACACGTCGGTCGCTTGCTTCCATACATAGTCGCCGCGCAGTTGACCGTGCTCTACGCGATGGAGACGGTCGAGCAGGTCGTCGTTGCCGGCCACGTCATGGGGGGCACGGTGTGGCTTGGGGGTCCGATCTGGTTCAGTCTTGGCGTCCATGCCCTCGTCGGCACCGCTGTCGCCTATGGCCTCGCGCGCCTTGCGTGCGCATGCGCGCAAACCACTCTGCGGGTCCTACGTCGTTTCCGCGCGCTCGCGACACGCGCACTGCATGCGCCTGCGCCGCTTGCGGTTCGTGGGCGCGGCACCGCTTGGCTACGCGCCAATTCGCTGGTCCGCTGCCGGATCGGTAACCGCGCTCCTCCGCTAACGTTCGCTTGAACTCGTGCCCGCCAACGCGGGTACATCTGCGAACACACGTGAGGAGTACCAATGTTTTCGACCATCAATTGGAAGCGCGTCGCGCTTGTAGCGAGCACCGGCCTCGTCGCCGTTATCGCTGGATTCTTTATCTTCGGAAGACACGTCGGCGACGACGTCCGTCACCAAGTTGCAGTGCAGACCTCGCACCGCGCCTTCGGTACGAGCAAGCTCAATCTGTTAGTCCTCGGCTATCAAGACGACGAAGCCACGACGGATACGGTGATCCTAGCTCACCTCGACGTCGATCGGCGTACGGCGACGCTCGTCTCGATTCCGCGCGATAGCTGGGTACCGATTCCAAAACACGGCAACGACAAGATCAACGCTGCCTACGCGTACGGCGGGGCAAGGATGAGTGCGCGCGTGGTAAGCACGTTGCTCGGTGGTGCGCCGGTCGATGCGATCGTTGCGCTCCAGCCTGAGGGCGCGGCGCAGATCGTCGATGCGATGGGCGGCCTCAATGTCAACGTCGCCGAGTCGATGGACTACGACGACAACAATGGCGAGTTGCACGTTCACCTCAGAAAGGGCGAGCAGTATCTCAACGGCGCACAGGTTGCGGGCTATCTGCGCTTCCGTCACGATGCGTCGTCGGACTTTGGACGCATGAAACGCCAGCAGCAAGTGCTCAAGCTCATGCTGGCGCAGATTAGCCAACCGCAGAACTGGGCGAAATTGCCGCACATCATGAAATTCGTGCGGAAGGACATGCACAGCTCGCTTTCCGACCAGCAGTTGCTCGCGTTGCTGGAAGTCTACCGCGACGTGCCCGACGACAACATTCGCACCTTCACGCTGCCAAGCAAGGCCGGTTGGGTGGGCGACGCGTCGGTCGTCTTCGTCGATGAACGCTGGGCAAAACTCATCGGCAAGCTGCTCTTCATGAAGGCGGAACCGCCGCAGGACCAGGTACTCGTTGCCAATGCGACCGGCAATAGCGACTTTGACCGAACGGTCATCGGTGCGCTGCGCGGTGGCGGGTGGAACGTACGCACGTCGATCGATCAGCCGACCAAATCGATCAGCGTGGTCGTCGGAAACTCGGCGGCCGCGCAGGCGCTCGCACAAGTCTTCGCGGCGCCGCTACGGCCGGGATCGAGCTCGACGCTCTTGCTCGGGGCCGATCTCGCCCCCCAAAC
This sequence comes from Candidatus Acidiferrum sp., assembly GCA_035486535.1. Taxonomy (GTDB): domain Bacteria; phylum Vulcanimicrobiota; class Vulcanimicrobiia; order Vulcanimicrobiales; family Vulcanimicrobiaceae; genus Aquilonibacter. The sequence continues at coordinate 5,495 of DATHMY010000256.1, read as the reverse complement.
CGAATAGCCTAGGGCTTCTCCCGCACGGGCGTCGGATAACTGGCGACGCTGCGACGTCCCTGCGCGTCGATTGCGCGCACGCCCAGGATGTAGTCGTCTTTGCTCACCGGCGCAACGGCCTCGGTTACATTGCCGACGTTCTGCGCGTACTCCCAGTCGGACGCCGTTGTCGAACGCCAGACGATTTCGTATGACGCGGCGCCGATCGCGGGTTTCCAGCGCAGCGCCGAATCGTAGCCCAGGCGTTTGAGCACCATCTGCGCGCCGGGCGGGGCTTGCGGCCCTAGCGCGAGTGCAGCAAGTGCCGCGATGTTGGCTTGCGTTGCCTTGGCCATATAGTCGAAGTCGATGAATTGTAGCAGATCGCCAAACTGCACGCCGTTGACGACGCGCACGTCTTGATGCTGGTGGGTGAAGTTTTCGTTCGCCTCGACGAAGCGCGTAGCCGGATACCCGTCGTCTTGAAACGACTGCTGATCGCCGCCGCGCAAGAAACGATCGGCGCGCCAAATCTGTCGCACGGTAAATTTTGGCATGTACTGCGGCACCGTTTCGCCGATAAACCGCGCGAGTTCGCGTGAGGGCGAGTCGTTCTCGGAACCAACTTGATTGGTTTTGCCAAGATCCGCGCCGGCTGGTAGCGCTTGGCTGAACACACGGATCACGTCGGGTTCGTGCACGCCGTTGCCGCCGGTCGAATTGCCGATGATGTCGTTATTGAGGACGGCGGCAACCGGAACGCCTTGCGCCTTGAGCTCGTCGGCGTAGTGCTTCGAACCCCACAGCCCCAACTCTTCACCGTCGAACACCGCGAAGATGATCGTGCCGCGAAAATGATGCGGCGCCATGATGCGCGCGGCCTCGAGTACCGCCGAGGTGCCCGAACCGTTGTCGTCAGCGCCGGGTGCTTCGCGCGTCCCGTCGGTGCAATCGCCGTTGCAATCGTCATAGTGGCTCGACATCACGTAGATCAGTCCGGGTTCGTCGCCGCGTAGGGTCGCGATGATGCTGGACTCGGAAGCTGCGCGCGGCGTACGCTCGTTCTTCGGCTGCACGAAACTGTCGAGTGCGACGGTCATGCGCCCACCGCTGGTCCGGGCGATCGCTTCGAATTGAGCGCGAATCCAGTCGCGCGCGCCGAAGACGCCGCGGGTTGCCGTCGAGCTGGTTTCCGAAAAATCGTTACGCGTGAAGAAGCCGACGAGCTTCGTATCGGTAGCGCGAAGGTTGTCCGCCCGCACCGCAGCGACCATCGCACCGATCTGCGGATCGAGCGGAGCCGGGCTCGGGGCAGTGTATGAAAGCACGGTCGCGAGCAAGGCGACGAGGCAGGCATGAAGACTCATGCTCGCCTGATTTCACGGTCGGGTCACACGTTCCTGATTGGGCGGCGAAGCGTCGCGTCGAAAGCGCCCCAGGGTGACGACGGTTCCGTCGCCGGGAACGCATTCAACCTCGCAGCGATCGACCAGGCGTTGCATGATCGGAATGCCGCGCCCGCGCTCGGCGAATGGCTCGGGTAGTGGCGTGAAGTGCGAGGGTATGCTAAAGCCTTGACCGGCGTCGGCGATGCGTGCCGAGATTCGATCCGACTCGATCTCGACCGTGACCTCGATATCGCCGGCGGCGGTACCGTGCTCGATCGCGTTTGCGAGCGCTTCGCCGACCCCGAAGAGCAGTGCGTCGCGGTCGGCGTCGGTGACGCCGTGAAGTGATACGAAGGCGTTATAGGCGCCGCGGACCGTGTGCGCGTGGCGGGGGTCAGGGGGGATCCGTACACGGAGGGTGGGATTCTGGGGCATACCGCAGCCATACTTACCGCAAGGGACAGGGCACGAAACACGCGCAGTGCAAGAGAGCGTCATGCCGAATGCTCCAACAACCGACGAAGTCAAGACATATAGCGAGCGTGCGCGTGATTCGCAGGTTCGTATCGCCACCGACAAAGGTGACATAGTCTTTACATTTTTCCCCGATGATGCGCCCGTGCACACGGCGGCTTTTATGAAGCTCGCCGAAGAGGGATTTTACGATGGCCTCGCGTTTCATCGCGTCGAGCCGGGCTTCGTAGTCCAGGGCGGCGACCCAGACGGCGACGGCACCGGCGGTCCAGGCTATCGTCTCAAGGCTGAATTCAATAAGCAACCGCACGTGCGCGGCACGGTAGCGATGGCACGCTCGTCCGCTCCTGATTCAGCCGGCTCGCAGTTCTATATCTGCCTTGCCGACGCGCGCTTTCTCGACAATAACTACACGGTCTTCGGCCAAATGACCGAGGGCCTCGAAACGCTCGACGCGATTCGCAAGGGCGACAAAATGAACGTGGTCACCGTCGAGGACAAACCATAGGCCGGAAAGATCGCCTATGGGATTACGTGCGCGACTTGGTTGGCCCCAAACTCCGATAACCATAGGCTGCCATCGGGGCCGCGCACGATCTCTTGTGGCGCTGCACCCGAGGTCGGAAGCGGAAAACTGGTAATCGCGTGCGATGTCAACGAGATCTCGTTCACCGTGTTAGCAACGTTGTCGACGAACCACATCGCATTGTCGGCACCCGCGGCAATGCCCATCGGGCTCGTCCCTGTGGTCGCGTAGGCCGTCGGCGTGAATGGACCGTCACCGTTCATCGGAATGCGCGCGACGAACCCTCCGCCTACCGAGCTCCCAGTGAACCACATCGCGCCATCGCGTCCGGCCGCAATGTATTGCGCTCCGCCCGAGTTCGGAACCACCGTCTCCGTGAAGCTCGCGTCAGCCGGATTGTAGCGCCCGATCCAGGTCTGTTCCGTGAACCAAATCGCGCCATCGGGACCCACGGCGATCGAAGATGGTTGTCCGCTCGGCGCTATGCTCATTGGGTTGAATGCGCCGCCGACACTGAGTGTCAAAATGCTGCTCGGACCGGTGTTCGCAACCCACAGCTGGCCGCTGCTATCGCTTGTGATGCCGTGGGGTGAGCCGCCCGACGGTAGCTGATATTGCGTGAGGGTGTTCGTCGTCGTCACGCGGTCGACGCCCTCGAGGTTCGCGTCGGTGACCCACATTGCGCCGTCGGATCCAGCGACGATATCGATCAGGCTGCTGCCCGAGATGAACAAGTTGAAGACGCCCGCGCCGTTCGAGGGATTGAACGAGTTGACGGTGTCCGTTCCAGCGTCGGTAAGCCAGATGTTGCCGTCCGGTCCTACTGCCATGCCGTAGGGACCGCTCCAGCCGCCGTACTCCGTGATCTGCGTGCCGTTGATCGTGACGCTGTGCGTAACTGGCGTGTTCGTAACCGGCAGAACAAGTGCGACATTGCCCGAGTCGGTAAGTGTGAGCGTGCAGCCGCTCGCGCTGGCGGTTGCTCCGCCGTTGACGGGAAGCGTTGCCGAGGCGCCACTGCCGCTCAGCGATCCGATGGTGGCAATGTTGGTGCACGTCGTGAGTGCCGCCGTGTACGTGCGCGAGCTTCCCGCTTCGCCGACTGCCAGGGTTAGGTTTGAAATCGTCCCGTTGAGTCCGACGCTGGTCACGGCTGAGCCGCCAATTGCTGCGATCAGCGGCGCGATCGTCGATGACTGCGATGTAACGCCGCCGGCGCTCAGCGTAACCGTAAACGAATACCCCGGTTGGCCGCCGCCACTGTACTCGAGCGTCACCGAATCGGTCGACTTCGTGACAAGCACGCTGCTGCTCGCCGGGCCGCCGTTGAGCGATAGGCTCGCAAAGCCGCTCCCGCCGCTTTCCGTAACGCCGACGGTGATCGGGTTCGCATACGGATCGTTGGTTCCGGCGGTGATCGGGTTGTCGCCGAAGTCGGTTGGCGCAATGACGATCACGGCACTCTGCGCATGACCGTTCGCCGGGAGTGAACCCGATGGGATCGTCGCGCCGAAATGAGCGATTTCTCCGCCCACAAAAACCGAGACACCGCTGGTGGAACCGGCGATGACATCGACCGTGCTCGTACCGATACCAAGGATTGCTGCGCCGGCGGGAATGGTGTTGTTCGACGGCGCCTGGTTGTAGATCGTTATGGTGAAGACGTCGTTCCCCGTCGGTACGGTCACACTCGTCGTGCACGTGCGCGAGCTACCGCTGCCCGTACAGGCACTCGACGACGACGAAAGGTCGAGCGTTGCGTTCACGGTCGCCGAGCCTTGGGTCACCACGATACCGGCGCCTAGCGCGGACGCGGAGATGTAGGCGGGACGGCGTGCGCCGTTCGTTCCGCTGTTCACCGGAACGACGAGCGAAATCATCACGTTCTGCATTCTTGCATTCGGCGATAGCGATGGCGCGGTCGTCGGGATCGCTGGAACACCACCGCCGCCCCCGCCGCCGCAGGCAGCGAGCACCAGCGCGATGATCGGAGCGACGCGGCGCGCGTTCATCGCTGCACCTGCACGAGCGTCGACGTCCCGTCAAAGACCATGTACACCAGGCCGTTCGAAGCGGCGCCGATTGCGCCGGCTTGCGATCCGAACGGTCCGTTGACGTCGGGCGCGAGTACGAAGCTTGCGGGCGACGTGTTCGTATCCATGCGTCCGATCCCAATCTGGCCGTTGAGAAGGAAATCGAACCAGACAATCCCCGGCTGCGCATTGTCCGGCATCATGTACCAGGGAACCGCGCCATTGGGCACCTGGATCGTGTTGACGATATTGCCGCTGCTATTGAGCTGAATGATCGCAGGGTTCGGGCCGTGATCGGTCACGTAGATGCCGTTGCCGTTGATCAGGACATCCCAGGGTGCTCCGCCCGGTTGCAGTGGGTTGTTCGGACCAGGATACTCGATGATGCGATCGTTCACGTTGTCGACGACCCACACGTTTGATGACGAATCGACCGCGACGCCCGCTGCTGCATTGACGCCAAGCGAAACGATGTTGGGCGATCCCGTCATGAGTGGATAGAAGACGACCGAAGAGCCGCTCGTATACCAGATGCCTCCGGTATTTGGGTCGTAGGCGACGGCGCTGCCGTTGGGGACGGGTGCCAAAGTCGAATTCGGTCCCGCATTGACCATAGGCGAAATGTTAAACAGTTGCTCTTGGTTCCCGGCAATCGCGTAGAACGGGCCGCCTCCGTTCACGATGCTGCCGAGAATCGGAGCCGTCGACATCGCTGCATAATTGCTGACGGATCCAGATCCGGTGTAGCACGAGATGCCGCCAAAATTGTTCGGCGTGGTGTAACACACGTCGCTGCTGGTATCGAAGACCATCCCGCCGTGATGGGTGTTGTTCACGCTGAGATTGGGATCATTGACGGAGACGAAACTCGGATACAACGCTTGCAACGCCGCACCGCTAGTGGTAACGCCGGCCGCCGACGAGTTCACCGAGAAATTCACGGTTTGATTGCCGGAGCTGCTGAGCACACCATTTTGCGGCGTATAGATGTACTGCACGCCGGTCGGGCTCGGGGCGCTGATAGCGCTTTGCGCGAAATACAGCGTACCGCCGAGGTTGTTGTCCATGTTGAGGGTGAGCGTGATCGGATTGCCG
>DATHMY010000255.1:0-13974 GCA_035486535.1 Candidatus Acidiferrum sp. | reverse complement strand
TCCTGGCGTTCCGGCGTAGGCATTCCGGCATGGTAGAACATCACCGCGTCGCCGAGCTTCTTGCGCAGGGTCTGCGCGAGCTTGGTCGCCTCCTTGCGCGAATTGCAATACACGATGCCCTTCTCGCCGCCCGCGAAAAGGTCGGTGAGATAGGCCTGCTTGTCTTTGGTCTCGCGCACGTCGATCACGCGCAGGTTTTCGCGCACAGTCGGATCGATCACCCACGCGTCGATGCGTAAGTCGCGTACGATCTGCGCAAAAGCCTCATCGTTGGCCGTGGCGGTGAGCGCCAGCACCTGCGGCGTCCCGAGCGTTGCGATCGTCGCGCCGAGGCGCCCGTAGGCGGCGCGGTGGCGCGACTCGTAGACGTGATGCGCCTCATCCACCACGACGAACGAGGGCACGCTCTTGCCGGCAAATTCTTCGCGATGGAATTCGAGGAACTCCGGCGTTGCGAGCACGACGTCCCATGCGCCCTCGCGCAGCGCGGCAAAAAGTTCTTCGCGCTCGTCGTGCGAGATCGAGCCGTTCGCACGGTAGATGCGTAAGCCCAGCGGATCGAGCTTTCGAATCAGCGCCTCATATTGATCGTTGGCAAGCGCGCGCAGCGGATAGATCACCAGCGTCTTGCCGCCGCCCTCGAGCGCGCGTACGGCAGCGGGATATTGGAAGCAGAATGATTTGCCGCGACCGGTGCCGAGCACGAGTAGCGTATTGCGTCCGGCCTCGATACGCTCGAGCGCTTGCACTTGCGAGGGATGTGGTTGCGCATCCCCGATCAAGGCACGTCGAACGACGTCTTTTGCACTACTCTTGTCATCCTGAGCGTAGGCGCGCAGCGCCGTAGTCGAAGGACTGGATCTGACGGCCGCCTCAACGTCGCGCCACATATAGAGGTTGACGCCGCGGTGTTTAACTTGCCCTGAGCCGCTCGAAGGGCCGCCGGTAAGCGATTCGACGCGCGCGCCATAGCGAGCGCCGCTGTCGATGAGCGGTGCGAGGTGCTTAGCAATCTGCTTGCGCACGAAGCCAAGCTGCAGCGCGCCATAGCGCACCGCAATCGCATTGGGATCGAATTCGTTGGCCGGCTGACGTTCGAGGACGAGCTCGGTACCGACGCGCAAACCGGCGATCGTATCTTGGCGGCCTTCGAACGAGACGCCGACCAGCTTGGTGTGGAACTGTGAGGCACCGCCGATCGTCGCATAGCGATCGTCGGCATACTCCTTCGCTTTGGCAAACGCCCGCTCTACAAAGGAAGCGAGACGGTCGCTATCGCTTCCGTCATCCAGAGGCGCGTCCTCAACGGAGGCCTCGAAGGATGAAAAGGCGCGCTCAAAGGCCGCCTCCGACTTCGTCGGGGGCGGAAGCGCCGATTTACTCTTGGCGCGCGCCGTCCGGTTCATGCTCCGGCGAAGCAACATCGAACCCTTCGAGATTCAAGTTGATCTCTTCGTGTCCGGCATCGTACGCCGCGTCGTGCAAGCCGCTGGTCTGTGCGTCGAGCGGATCGACCGGTTCCATTGTGTCGACGTGCGTTACGCCTTCTTCGCGCCGGCGCTTGTAGCGCGCAGGCGACGTCTGCGGGGCTCGCGTCGACGACTTTGCCTTCTCCCGGCGCGCCCGTCGCGCGGCAACGATATCTTCGCGCGCGGCGCGGCCGCTTGCATCGACACGTGCCGGAGCTTGGCCGGGTGCCCCGCTCAACGCGCGGCGCTTGCGCGCGGCCGCTTCGAGTTGACTCTTGCGGAAGCGGAGTACGAGCGGCGCGGAATAGAAGATCGAGTGATAACCACCCGAGCAGATTCCGACCAACAGCGCGAAGGCGAAGTTCTTCAGACTTGCGCCGCCGAGCGCGAGCAGTGCGACCAGCGTGATCACCACGGTCGCGAGCGTGTTGAACGAGCGCGTCATCGTCTGCTTGATCGACTCGTTGACGATCGTATCGTACGAGACACCCGCCATGAGCTTGGTGTTCTCACGGATTCGGTCGAGGATGACAATCGTGTCCATGACCGAGTAACCGATTACCGTCAGGACCGCAGCTAAGAACGCGTCGTCGGCCGGACGGTTGGCGATCGCGTAGATGCCGATCATCATCGCGGCGTCGCGCACCAGCGCGATGACCGTGACCAAGCCGAAGATGTAGTTCCAGCCGAAGCGAAAGGCGATGTAAATGAACTGGATGCTGAGCGCAATGACCAGCGCCCAAAGCGCATCGCGCAGATACTCGCTCCCGAGCGTCGGGCCGATCGCGGTGATGCTCAGTTTGCTGACGTCGAATGATCCGGCTTTGCTCAACGCGGTTTTGAGCGGGACCGAATCGTTGGCAAACGACGTCTGCGTCTCGATTGAAAACTGCGTGCCGTTGTTGCCCTCGGTATTGATCCGCTCGTCGGTGAGATTGAGCGGGGCGAGCGCTGCCTTAACCGCGTCGGTCGTCGTCGGCGCATTGTAGGTAACGTCGACCTCGGTGCCGCCGGTGAAGGTCAGACCCAAGCGCAGCATGTGCGAGGGCTGGAATCCATGCCCGCCTTCGAAGCCGTGATAGATCATGGCCCCGAAACCGAGCGCGATGATGAGATACGAGATCGCCGAAACGGTACGGAACCAGCCGACGATATTCCAATTCAGTCTGCGGAAAAACATGGTTTACGCCTGCGCCCCCGCCTTGGCAAAGACGCCGATGTCGTCGGACTTGACGCCGTAGAGTTCGGGAGCGGTGAGAAGGTTGTTGTCGACGAGCACGTCGACGAAAAAGCGGGTGATGAACACGGCGGTGATCAGCGAGACCACGGTGCCCCAGAAGAGCGTGAACGCGAAGCCCTTCACCGTGCCGGTGCCGAGCATGAACAGCACGCCCGCGCCGACGATCGTCGTGAAGTGGCTATCGAAGACCGCCGAGAAGGCGCGGGTGAAACCGACGCGCACGGACGCGCGCATCGTTCGTCCATTCCACAACTCTTCTTTAATACGCTCGAAGATCAGCACGTTGGCGTCGACCGCCATACCGATCGAGAGCACGAAGCCGGCGATGCCGGGGAGCGTCAGCGTCGCGTGCGAGAGCGCGAGAATGCCGAGCATCACGATCACGTAGATGATCAACGCGAGATCCGCGAGCAGACCGGGCAGACGATAAACCACGATCATGAAGAGCAACACCAGGCCGAGGCCCAGCATCGAGGCGCGCAGCGATTGAACCAAATCGATCTTGCCGAGCGTCGGGCCGATCGACTCTTTCTCGATGATCGTGATCGACGCGGGCAGTGCGCCGGCGTTGAGCTCGTTAGCGAGCGTCGTCGTTTGCTCTTGGGTAAACTGCCCCGTGATCTGACCCTGGTTCGAGATCGCACCTTGAATCGTCGCGGCCGAAACGTAGCGATGATCCAGGAAGATTGCCAGCAGCTTGTACATGTTGGCGCGCGTCAGCGCGTAAAACTTGGCCGGATTCTTGGTGACGAACGTGATGTCGGGATTCCCGGATTGATCGAAGCCGGGCGACGCCGAAGCCAATTCCTTGCCGCTGTAGACAACCGCGCCGCTCGCGTCATACGCGCCTTGCTCGACGTACGCGAGCGCTTGCGCACGCTGCTTGGCACTAAAGCCGCCGAGTTTGGGGTTGTTGACGACCTGCAACGCCTGTTCGGCCTTGGCATTGACCTCGGGCGGCATGATCTTATATTCCAACACCGCGACCTGCTTGAGCAGCTGCTCGGCGGCATCAGGATTCTTCACGTTGGGCAGCTCGACGAGAATTCGCGTCGCGCCGACGTTGCTGATCTGCGGCTCCGTGACACCGATCGAGTTGATACGCTGATCGATGACCTGACGCGTCTGCGCCTGGATCTCCGACGTTATCGGTCCCGATTCGGCGGTCGGCGAGAGCTGGAGCAGCAAGCGCGAACCGCCTTGCAGATCGAGTCCAAGGTGAATCTTTTGATCGACCGGCAGGCACGCCCACAACGAGTAGGCGACGACGCCGGCGATGACCAGCGCTTTGACAAATGGCTTAAAAGTATTCCAGCTCATGCGGCTTTCGAGGTGGTACCAAAGAAAGGGCCACCGACGTGACGCCGGGGCCGGGAGGTCTTTAACCTAGAGACTGTATCAGCCTCCCCTGGCCGCGTCAAACCGCTTCCAGGCTACGATTCGTAGCCACGATGCCGGCCGGCGCGAGCGGCAGTTCGGGCGGCAGCTCGGCATAACTCAGCACGTCAACGTGCAGACCCCAGCGCAACAACAGGTCGGCCAGCATCGGACGCAGCGCGCTGCTGCACAGCACAGCGGTGCGCTCCCGCGGAACGCGTGCCGCGTAGGCGGCGACCTCGTCGCGCAGCTCGATCGCCCGCTGGGGGTCGGGCGCAACCTCGCCACCGAAGGCCGACCAGCAGCGCACCAACTCGCGGTCCTCGTCAGCGTCAACGAGCAGCGGCTCCAACCGTTCGATGCCGCGCCGGCGCAACAAATCGGGAAGAATGACGCGTCGCGCGACCTCGGCAAGGTCGCGCGGATCGCGTACCGGCGATTCGAGCATTGCTTGCAATACCGTGACCGGATCTCGCGGCCAGGCTTGCTCGCGCAACAGATGGCAGAACGCCTTGTGCAACGTCCCGAGAGGGAACGCGTCGGTACCGATCTCGCGAACCAAGGCCGGCATCGTCGCGCGCAGATGCTCGAGCAACGTTTGCAGTTCTTGACGCCCGAGCAATTCGCTGGCATGGCGCCGCACGGTTTCGGCAACGTGCGAACCGATGATCGAGATCGGATCGAACACCAGCGCGCCGGCGGAGGCGACACGCTCGCGATCGTTCGGCTCGATCCATGCTGCGGGCAGCCCGTACACCGGTTCGGTCTCGAGCCGCAGGCCCAGACGCGTGAGGATCTCGACGTCGCCAACCGCCATCGCCCGCGCAAGCTCGAGCCGGCCGTGCGCGACGACGCGGTCGCGCACGCGAATCGCATAGCAATCGGGATCGCGACTCAAATCATCGCGCAAGCGCACGCCGGGAAGAACGAGGCCGATCTCACCGGCAAGGGCACGGCGGACTTCACCGATCCGGTCGAGCAGCGCATCGGAAAGCGGTGACACAAGCAAATGCGCGAGTTCGGCGCCCACGTCGATCGACATCGCGTCGACGCCAACCAAACCGAGCGCCAGTTCGGGGCGGCGCAGGGCTTGCCGCTTTGCGCGCTCGCCTGCGGCGCGTGATTCGGTTTCTAGACGACGTTTTTTGCGGACGGCGACATGCGCGAGCACAAATGCGCCGGCGCCAAGTGCCAGAAACACCGGGCGCGGTAAGGCGGGCACGAACGACAATGCGAGCAGCAGCGCACCGGCACTGCGCAGCACGTCCGGCCGCGCGAAGAGTTGTGCGGCAAGGTCGGCACCAAGTGCGCCGTCCGACGCGACCCGTGTCACCATCATGCCCATCGCGGTCGAAATCAAGAACGCCGGCAGCGTAGTCACAAGGGCGTTGCCGATCGAAAGCAACGCATAGGTGTCGATTGCATCGATCGGCGAGAGCCCGTGATAGGCGATGCCGACGACCACGCCTCCAAGCAAGTTCAGCGCGACGATAACCAGCGCTGCGACCGCGTCGCCCTTGACGAATTTTCCGGCACCGTCCATGGCACCGTAAAAGTCGGCTTCACGCTGGACCAGCGCACGTTTGCGCCGCGCGCCGTCGGCGTCCAACGCACCGGCGTGGACGTCGGCGTCGATGGCCATCTGCTTGCCGGGCATCGCGTCGAGCGTGAAGCGCGCCGCGACCTCCGCCACGCGCTGCGAACCGCTGGCGATGACGATGAACTGAATCGTAATCAAAATGGCAAAGACGATCAGGCCGACGACCAGGTTGCCGTGGACGACGAAGGCACCGAACGCCGGAATGATCGCGCCGACTGCGCCGGTCGTCGCGCCTTGGGACAGAATGAGCCGCGTCGCCGAAACGTCGAGTGCGAGACGGAACAAGGTCGCGACCAAAAGCGCGGGCGCGAAGGCGGAGAATTCGAGAGGATCCTCGATCGTCACCGCCAGCAAGAGCACCAGCGCCGAACCAAAGATGTTGACACCTAAGAGCAGGTCGAGCAGCGCCGGCGGCAGTGGTACGATCAAAATGCCGACGATTGTCAACAGCACGCCCGCGAACGCGTACACCGGCACGCGGCTCACGACAGCACTCCGCTGCGCATCAACGCAATGACCACTTCGGCGACGGCAAGGTAGTGTTCGCCGGCGATCGGTTCCCCCACCGCGCCGTCACGATAGAGCGCGCGCGCGAGGTCGACGTTCTCGATCACCGGCACGCGATATTCGGTCGCGAGTTCCCGAACGCGCAACGCCATTTCGTCCGCCGCGCGTACCAGTACCGACGGCACCGGAACCTCGGGCGGTCGATACTCGAGTGCCACCGCAACGTGGGTTGGATTGACCACGACGAACGCCGCATCTTTCACGCGCCCGATCGCGCCGCGTACGAGATTGCGATGCAGCGCCTTGCGGCGACCGCGCGCCAGCGGGTCACCATCGCTCTCCCTGAGTTCGCGCTTGAACTCGGCAAGGCTCATGCGCAGCTTGCGCAGCCACGCACGCCGCGCCACCGCGAATTCGGCAATCGCGAAGAGCATACCGATAGCCGCAGCTGCAAAGATCACATGTGCCGCACCACTCCACGCGATCGAGGCAATGCTGCTCGGAGTTAGCGCGACAGTGCTCGCACCGAGGAGTGCCTGGAACGTCGGCAGCATGGCGAACGAGGCGAGCGTAAAAGCGACGGCCGCGCGGGCCCCGTGAGTCGCCGCCTCGCGCGAGAACATGCGCTTGATGCCCTCAGCCGGTTGCAACCGTTCGAACTTTAACGAGGGCGCGACCAACACGAGACCCCCGTTTTGCACGATGCCGCCGCCCAGACCGCTCAGCGCGGCGACGAACATCGGGACCAGCCCCAGCGCAACCACGGCGAGACCGAGCGAGAGCGCGGAATCGCCGGTAGCGGCGCGCACGAGAGCTGCGCGAGCGAGCGCGCCGAACGGCGCGGCGATCGCGATCGTCGCGAGCGCCGCGAAAATAAAGGCGAGGTTCGCGCCGAACTCTTGTGCGCGCGGGAGATTTCCTTCGCGGCGTGCCTTCGCGATGCGCGAGGGCGGTGCGTCAAAGCTCTTCTCTCCGCTTTCACTCACGGCGCTGCTCCCGGATACACGAAGATCGGGTGCGCTGCACGCGCGGCGAGCAGCGGGATCGAAACCATCGTCACCAGCAGCACCGCGGCAAAGACCAGCGGAAAGGAGAGCGCAAAACCGACGAAGCGCGGAATCGTGCGCGAGAGTGCCGCAAGCGCTAGTTGTACTACGAAGGCAAGCGCAATCGCCGGCGCCGCTACCGCCGCCGCGACGAGTACGATCGTGGCCGCCAGCGTTCCCGCGAACGCAAGCCAGGCGTGCGAGTCGAACGGTGCGCCGGGCGGTATTCGCGTGAAGCTGTCGGCGAAGGCTAGCACGGTGACGCGATAGGCGCCGAAAAGAAAGTAGCCGCCGGTAAACGCAATCGACCACATGCGCCCGAAGCCGCTGGGGGCGACGAGTGCGACGCTCGGTGCAATTGCCTTGACGCCGACGTAGTCGTCCAGCATCCGCCCGCCGGCGTAAGCGCCGTCGTAGAGCAGCGAAGACCCCATGCCGATCGCGCTGCCCAGTAAAAACTCGAGGACGAGTGCAACCAACAACGTGGTATCGTCGGCGCGCCAGGGCCGTGCAGCCGGCGCGATCGCGACGGTGAGGAGCAGCGCAATGCCGGCGCGCAAGGCATGCGGTACGCTCGGATGCGCAAATCCCGGTGCTCGCGACGCGAATCCGGCGCAACGCGCGAAGACGAGGCATGCGGTGGCGGTCATGACCCGTAGACGAGGGCAGGAATAGCCGCCAACGCGTCGTGGAAGAGTTGCGCGCATGCGCGCATACCGAAGGCACCAAAGAGCGCAACGGTCAGCGCGACGGCGACGACTTTGGGCAAGAGCGTGAGCGTTTGCTCCTGCACCTGCGTCGCAGCTTGAACGATCGCGATGGCTGTGCCGACCGCCGCGGCGATAAGCAGCATCGGGACGCAAAGCAGTGCGGCTAGCACCATCGTCTCGCGCAAGAGCGCATCGAACGCGGCCATGCGCTCACGGTAGGCGGCGAGTGTTACATTATTGTTGCCGGCGCAAAGACGGCGTCAGCGAACGCGCGCGACGGCGAAGCCGTCGTAGCCTTTCGCTCCAACCGTTTGTATGGCCGTCGCGTTTAAACGCTGATCCGTGGCCATCATCTCTAGAACACGCCGCGTTCCCACCACATCGGGGTCGCGGCTCGAGGCATCGACGACCGCACCGTTGCGCACGACGTTATCGACGACGATGATCGTGCCGGGATGCGAAAGCTCGAGCGCGCGAGCAAGATAGTTCGGGTTGTTCTCTTTGTCGGCGTCGATGAAGATCAGATCGAACGCCTCGGTGTGCGCGGCGATCAGCCGGTCGAGCGTTTGCAACGCCGGTGAAACTTCGATCGTAACGACGCCCCGAAGACCCGCCGACTCGAGATTCTTGCGGGCAACAGCGGCATGGCCCGGATCGATTTCGAGCGAGAGGACCGTACCATCCTCGCCAACCGCCCGCCCAAACCAAATCGCACTATAGCCGCCGAGGGTCCCGATTTCGAGCACACGGCGCGCGCCACAACTTTGCGCTAATAAGTAGAGGAGCTTGCCCTGCGGCGCCGAGACTGCAATCGGCGGCAAGCCCGCCGCGGCACTCGCTGCAAGCGCGTGCTCGAGCGCAGGATCGTCACCGACGAAAAGTTTCGCCAGGTACGCGTCGACGCGCTCGCTACGATCGCCGGACATCAGAGCGCAAAGCTCGGGCGCCATGCGCTGCCGGCAATGAGCGCCGAGACGATCGCCCGCGTGGCCGGCGAACGATTGAGCGTATAGAAATGGATACCCGGCGCGCCGCGTGCAAGCAGTTCGGTCGCCTGTAGCGCCGCGTACGCGACGCCGAGGTCCTCGACGGCCTTGGGGTCTTCGCGACGAAGTTCGAGCTCACGCAAGAGCTTGGGTGGAATCGACGCACCGATACTCGAGGTGAAGCGCGCAACCTGCGAGGCGTTTGTGATCGGCATAAGCCCGGGAACGATCGGTACATCGACGCCGTGCGCGCGCGCCTGCACGCCGAACTCGACGAAGCGCTCGTTGTCGAAGAACAGCTGCGTAATCAGGAAGTCGGCGCCGGCGTCGACTTTGGACTTGAGGTGGTCCAAGTCGGCTTGCGGGCTTTGTGCTTCGGTATGTGTTTCCGGATAGCACGCCGCACCGATGCAGAAATCGTAGTTTCGGCGTAGCATCGAGATCAGGTCGCTCGCGTGTGCAAACCCGCCGGCCGGTTGTTCAAATCCAGCCGCGCCTTTGGGTGGGTCTCCGCGCAGCGCCAAGACGTTTTCGATTCCGCCGCGAGCCAAGTCGTCGAAGAGCACGCGCAACTCAGCACGTGTGGACCCTACGCAAGTAACGTGCGCCATCACGGTCAGGCCGATGTCCCGTTGAATCGTCTTCGCGAGCGCTACCGTACGCTCTCGCGAGGATCCGCCGGCCCCGTACGTGATCGAGACGAAGGCCGGACGAAGCGGTGCGAGCAGTTCGACCGTGGCCAAAAGCGCGCGCGATCCTTCATCGTCCTTGGGCGGGAAGAACTCGAACGAGAAGAACGGCCGTTGTGTCGCGAGAGCTTGTGAGATACGCACGGTACGCGCTAGGCTTATCTAAAACGGGCGGCGACGCCTCCGTCGAACCTCGCTCTTCGTGAAGGCAGCGGGTAAGAAGCAATGGGCCTCATCGATGAACATCTTGCGCGGATCGAACCATCGAAACGCGCACAGCTCCAACGGATTCGCGCGCTGGCGAAAGAGATCGTTCCCGACGCGCAGGAGACGATCTCGTATAAAATGCCAACGCTCACGCTCGCCGGCAAGCCATTCCTAGGATTCGATGCGCGCGCAAGGCACATCGGTATCTATCCATTCAGCGGCAAAGTGATACCGGAACTGAAGGATGCGCTGGCGGACTACGCCGTTTCAAAAGGGGCGATCCGCGTGCCGCTGGACCGTCCGATCTCGAAGGAGCTCTTGCGACTCATCATCAGCGCCCGCCTCAAAGAGATTCTCACCTAAAACTCGCCGCGACGCCGCCGCAGATCAGTGCCCAGCCGTCGACCATCACAAAGAGCAGGAGCTTGACCGGGAGCGAGACGACGGGCGGGCTCAACATCATCATGCCCAAGCCCATCAGCATAGCCGCGACCGCCAGGTCAATCGCGACGAACGGGAGATAGAGCGCAAACCCAATTGCAAACGCGCCGCGCAACTCGCCGACGACGAACGCCGGTACCAGTACCGTAAGCGGTGCCGCGCCGGGAGACTCGCCACGTCGCCGAGCGACGCGCTCGAAGAGGGCAATATCGGCGACACGCGTTTGGCGAAGCATGAAACTTCTCAGCGGTCGCGAGGCGCGGTCGAGCGCCTGCGATTGAGTCAGCGCGCCGCGCGTGTACGGCTCGAGCGCTTCGCGACCGATGCGCTGCAACGTCGGTGTCATGACCACGAGCGTAAGCACGAGCGCAAGGCCCGAAAGTACAGCGTTGGGCGGCAGCGCCGAGGCTCCGATCGCGGAACGCACCAATGAGAGCACCACCACGATCCGCACAAACGAGGTGCACATCATAAGCAGAAACGGTATGACGGCGACCACCGTGAGGCTCGCAAGTACGTCGAGCGGCAGGGTCGCGTGGCTGCGGCCGGCGACTTCGAGAAGCCCATCCATAGAAAAGACGGTGATGCATAAGCATCACCGTCTCATAGAAAAATGATTGCGGTAAGGTGAACGGTTAGGCGTTGCTGATTGGCGGTCGCGAGATCAGCTCGGTCACTCGAACGCCGAAGTTTTCATCGACGGCCACGACTTCGCCGCGCGCGATCAGTTTGTTATTAACCATCAGATCGATCGGGCCACCCGCCAGACGGTCGAGCTCGATGATCGAGCCGGCGCCAAGCTTGAGCACCTCAGCCACCGACATGTGACAGGTGCCAAGTTCGGCGGTCACGCTCAGCGGCACGTGCAACAGCACGTCGAGATTCCCACGGTCTTTGAGCTTCTTTGCGTCGATGGTGGTCATATTGCCGGTGGGTCCCTTCCGGTCAGCGTGCGGTCAAGCGCCAAAGCATAACGCTGACCGTACACCCCGCATTCGCCAGTCGCAAGCGTCCTCCCGGCAAGCAAGAGTGCTCCTCGGAGTGCTCCCGCCCGCACCGGCAGGACCTCGCCCAGTTCAAACGCACCGATATCGGCGGCGGGAAAGCGGCCGACGTCCACGTGCACCCGCAGCTCGACCGGGAAATCCATCACGTCCTCGAAGCTGACGCCGGACTGCGCTTCCGGCGCGGGATCCCGTCGCAACGCAATGCCCACGCGTGCATCGATCGGCCGCTCGATTTGCAGCTCGAAGAACGTCGCATAACCGCAAAGCTCGGGTTGCGCTTCGAGCACCGCCTCGTCCAAGCCGGACCCGCAGATCGGGCCGAATTGTAAAGCAATTGCTCGAACGGTCCGTGCAAGGACGGTTCGTTCGATCGCAGAGAGCGACGCGGCTCCGCCCTGTCGCTCGCCGAACGCGGCGGCAGCGAGCGCGCAGGCATCGGCCGGGCGAATGATTATCGCCGCCTCGGCGACGGAAGTCCGCACGCGATAGATCGTCGCATCACGGGCGATCGCGGTCCACGCTTCGGGCGTGGGAATGACCGGCTCGTAGAGCTTCAACGCTACCGGCTCGCTGAAAAGCGATGCGAGCGTTTCGCGAACCGCGCTCGCAACGATGCATGCAGCGCTGACCGGCAGCATCGATCGCTCCTCAAACGCGAGCGCACGAATGCGCCGCCCGCCGCGCATTTCGCACCGCCGGCTAAACGACAAAGTCTTCACTTGAGTAGATCCATCGCGGCCTTGCCGACCCCACCTTGAGCTTTGTGTGCCGCCTGCAAGGCGTCGAACGTCACGTACGCTTCTTCGAGCCGATCGAGGCTCTTGTCAAAATCGATGCGACTCGTTTCACGCTGCATCAGCGCGACGGGCGCAAAATTTCCGTCGCCGGCGCGCCCTACATGCGGAACAACGCCGGACGGCGCGACGAAGTGGTTCGCGTCGCTCGCCGCGAGCTTTGTAGCAGCGGGAAAGCGCGCCAACGCGACTCTTCCGACGGCGACGCGCTCGCGTTGACGACTGCCGGTCCGCGGATCGACGATCGCGCGATCGTAGGCGAGCGTGCCGTCGGGCTCGATCCGTAGATCGTTAACGCGCCCGAGCGCCGCGTCGACGTCATCGACGTGCAGTTCGCTCGTTGCGCTCGAGCTCGAACGGAATCCGAGTATCGCGCGATCGTCAGCACCAGCGAGGGTCCCCGCGCGCAGCGCGAATCCACCATCGCGCGTGTACACGGTGCGCCCGCGCTCATCGGTGGTGATGAAGTATGCGTCGGGCGGCGCGGCGACGCAGAGCGGATCCAGTGCCGGCCGCGAGCCTGCCTGTTCGGTGACCGCGTCGCCAAACGGCGAAGTCGCTCCGGGCGTAAATGCGCGCTGGACGTCCGCCGCACGTTGCGCGATCCGTTCGAGCGCGTCTTCAGCTGCTGCGTTGATCATCATTGCACGGTACCCACGAGCGTGATGCCACGGGCCGCAAGAGCGTAGCGCGCCTGGTCGAGGGCGCGCGCGACGCCGGCGCGCAACGCAGGCGGGCATACCGCTACCAAGCGCATCCCCGACGCGCCAGACTGTAACGCGACGTGTACGCGAGCGCGCGTTCCTTCGCGCGCTCCCGCAAAACTAAAGGTCGCGCGCCGAACCGGCCGGGCGGGATCGAGAAACGTCCGTTCGATTCGTCGCGCGAGGGGCGAGCGAACAGCGCGACGATCCTGCGTCTCAACCCTACGTCGCGAGCTTTCGGTTGTTCCTGGAGTTGACGCGAAGAGCTCCGCTCGATGCGAAGTCTTGGCTGCGCGCCCACGTTTTGGCGGCGTCGCGGCGGCACACGTTTCCGAAATTGGCATCGATACGTTGGCAGCCTGCGAGCCGCGACGCGCGAGATGCAGTGCGGAATACCAGGCCTGCGAGAGCGCTCGACGATCGATTGCCGCGAGCGGCGCGGCAAGAATGCTATAGCCGAGTTGCTGGGTGATCATGACCCGCATCGTCGCGCACATTCGTCAACGCGACGTCGCCAAGAGGTTGCCGATTTGTGCCGGAAACGCTTACTGCGGGATCTTGCGGTCGTGACCGTCGTCGAAACCCTGCGCCGGCTGTAAGAACAGCCCGTGATTTACAAGGTCGAAGGTGACCACGAAGTTCCGGAGTGACGCGTAGCCGACGTTGCCGCCATCGTTGCGATCGGCAAATGCGCCCGTGGTCCCGAGCACGACGTCGGTGTAGCGATTGAACAAGCGATAGGGCCCGAGCTGCAGCACGTCCACGATCGCCCCGACGGCGTCCACCGAGCCACCGATAGCGCTGTTGAGCCGCGGTCCGAGCTGTGCTAGCGAAACGAGTCCGGGGTGCTGGTCCATGAAATTTTTGAACAGCAGCAGCTCCCGCGAGTCGCCGGTATCGACCACCACTCGCGTCGACGCATTTTGAATCTTCGCTACGATCTCGGGAAGCTCACGATCGGTGTCGACCTCGAGGCGCGTACCGTCGGGCGGAAGCGCACCAGGCTGCGCGATCGTGAGCGTATCTTGCGTCGGATCGAAGCGTAACTCGGCGGCGGCGAAGAATGGATAGCCAAGAATTCCATCGACGCTGGTCGACGGAAATGCCGGTAAATGGATCACCGTCGCGACGCGCATCGGAAAGGTCACGCCGCCAAGTGAGATCGGTGGAGCGTGGACGATGCCAGGACTCGATACT
>DATHMY010000254.1:0-2628 GCA_035486535.1 Candidatus Acidiferrum sp. | reverse complement strand
GCAGATGGACGAAGCCGGTGAGGATCTCGACGAACCATTTCTCGTGGTGTTCGACGTCGATGTTGCCGAAGGGAAGGAAGCCGCAGCAGCTAAGGCGCTCGCCTCGGCGAGCTTCGACGTCAGCGAAGAACCCTACGACAGCGAAACCGTGATCGAAGCCAGCCGCTCGATGCTGGTAACGCCGCAGAATCTCAAAGCCGCACGCGCGGACATTCTGCGTGCTATTGCGCCATTCGGTGGAACGTACGAAGGTTGGGGCATCGATCCCGACGAGGAAGGCGCCGACGATCTCGTCGAGGACGACGAAGACTAAGCGCGCGCTCCAGCGACGAGTGCACGCGAAGCCGCGCGTAGCATTGGCACGGCTTCATCGCCGCTAATCGCTTGCGAACTTACGAACGCCCCGTTTACCAGCAGCAGCAATTGCGCGGCGAGATCGTTCGGGCGCTGCACGCCTAAGCGATCGGCGATGCTTTTGAGCCGGCGGCGAAGTTCGTGCTTGTGGGCGGCTGCAACCGCGCGCGCTGGATGCTCGGCATCCGGAAACTCCGCAGCCATGTTCAACTGCGGACAGCCACGATAGTTCTTGCGGCCGAGCCGTTCACCAATCCACGCCATGTGCGCGTCGAGTTCCGCCTGCGCGTCCGACGGGTGAAGCGCCGCGACCCTATCCCATTGACCCCAGAACTGCTCGTCCTCGCGCTCGAGAAAAGCGGCGATGAGATCGTCCTTGGTTCGGAAGTGCCGATAGAGGCTGGTCTTGGCGACCCCGGCGCGCTCGACCACGAGATCGACCCCCACCGCGCGGGCCCCCTCGCGATAAAACAGCTCCGACGCCGTCCGTAAAATCCGCTCCCTTAGCTCGTCCATGCTTGACATGATACAGACCTGTCTGTTTTAATGCAACCTACAAACAGGTCTGTAGCGGGAGTTCGGCATGAAAATCGCGGTATACGGCGCCTCGGGGCATACGGCACGCTTCATCATCGGGGAGCTGCTGCGTCGCGGCCACGCCCCCATCGCGATCACCCGGGGCATCGCGAGCCTCGACGACGCGGACGCACTCAATCGCGCGCTCGACGGCGCCGACGCGGTGATCAACTGCGCTGGTCCGTTTATCGACTCCGCGGCACCGCTCATCGAAGCGGCGCTCCGTACGCGCGTGCACTACTTTGACGTCACCGCGGAACAAGAGAGCGCGCGTTTGACGTTCGAACGCTTCGACGCGCCCGCACGCGAGCGCGGCATGCTGATCGTACCCGCCACCGGATTCTACGGTGGGTTCGGCGATCTCGTGGCAACGCTCGCGATGGCCGATTGGGCGCAGGCCGATCGGATAGACATTGGCATTGCGCTGAGCAGTTGGTGGCCGACGCGCGGCACGCGGCGAACCGGCGAGCGCAACACCGTGCCGCGACGAACCTTTTCCGGGGGAAGGCTTACACCGATGCAGCCGTCGACGCCGTCATCATGGAGTTTTCCGCAACCATTTGGAACGCAAGACGTCGTCGAATTGCCGTTCACCGAAACGATCTTGGCGGCGCGTCATCTGCACGCGCGCGACATACACAACTACCTTAATATCGTGCCGCTGCGTGACATTCGCGATCCCAACACACCGGAACCGGTTGCAGCGGATGAGCGCGGGCGTTCGAACCAGCGCTTCGTGATCGACGTACGGGTCCACAAGGGCGACGAAGAGCGGCGCGTTAGCGCGGAAGGCGGCGATATCTACGCGATCACCGCACCGATCGTCGTGGAAGCGATTGAACGCGTTTGCGCAGGTCCGTACGTACGCTCGGGAGCGTTCGCACTTGGCGAACTTGTCGACGCATCGGCGTTTCTCCAAGCGCTCGTTGATGCGGGAGAGATCGTTCTAACGAACGATCGCCAAACGATGGTGCCGCACTAGCGTCGCCGAGAGAACGGCGATACGCCGGCGTGGTGCCCTCGGCATTTCGTCCCGGGCTACAGCCCCATCATGCGGGCGAGTACCATGCGTTGCACTTCGTTCGTGCCTTCGCCGATCTCGTTGATCTTCTGATCGCGATACATGCGCGAGACCGGATACTCGTCCATGAAGCCGTAACCGCCGTGGATCTGCACCGCCTCGTTGACGACGCGGCGTGAGACTTCGCCGGAATACAGTTTCGCCAAGCTCGCAGTTTGTTCGAACTCGCGGCCTTGGTCTTTCTCCCATGCCGCCTTGAGCACCATCATCTTGGCGTGCTCGATTTCGGTGAGCATGTCGACCAGCTTGAACGCGATCGCCTGGAACTTGCTGATCGGTTTACCAAAGGCGATGCGGTCTTTCGAATACTGGAGCGCCTCATCGTAGGCACCCATCGCCAGGCCCACCGAGAGCGCCGCGACCGAGATCCGGCCACCGTCGAGGATCTTGAGAAACTGCGCAAAGCCCTCGCCTCGTTCGCCGAGCAAGTTGCCTTCGGGCACCGTCGCGTCGACGAAACTGAGCTCGCGCGTGTCGGACGCACGCCAACCCATCTTCTTATACTTCTTGCTGCGGGTGAAGCCCGGGGTGTCTTGCGGGACGATGAGGTTCGAGATCTCGGGTTTGCCGTCGGCGCGCGTTCCGGTGGCCGCGGTGATCGTCGTGCCGCCGCTGAT
>DATHMY010000253.1:0-13818 GCA_035486535.1 Candidatus Acidiferrum sp. | reverse complement strand
TCGATCAAGCCTGCGCGGCAGCAGCGGCGATGGGCGTGACGGTCTGCGTTGCATCGGGTGATAGCGGATCGAGCGATGGCGTGAGCGGCGGCGAAGCGCACGTCGACTTTCCAGCATCGAGTCCGCACGCGCTGGGCTGCGGCGGCACGACGCTCAAAGCGTCGGGCACGGCGATCGCATCCGAAACCGCGTGGAGCGATTCGGGCGGCGGTGTCAGCGACGTCTTCGCGCTTCCGTCGTGGCAGGCGTCCGCACAGGTACCGGCACCCACGAATCCGAGCGGCGGACGCGGCGTTCCCGACATATGCGCCGATGCCGATCCGAATTCGGGATACACGGTTCGCGTCGATGGATCGAGCGTTGTCGTCGGCGGCACGAGCGCGGTCGCGCCGCTCTGGGCCGGTCTCATCGCGCTATTGAACCAGCAATTGGGAACCAGCGCCGGCTTCATCAATCCGAAGCTCTACGCGCTCAATGGCTATCCGAGCTCGCCCGGCCCATTGCACGACATCACCGCGGGAAGCAACGGCGCCTACAACGCGGGACCGGGTTGGGATCCCGTCACGGGGCTCGGGAGTCCTGACGGCGCGCGTTTAGAAGCCGCGTTGCGTTAGCGGCTACATCGTCTCCGGGGCGGAGACGCCGATCAAGTCGAGCACTTGCGCGAGAACCGATTTCGTGGCAATGCAAAGTGCCAAACGCGCCAGACGCACGTCGCGATCGTCGTCCAGGATCGTGCACTCGTTATAGAATTGGTGGAACTCGGTCGCAACATCGCGCGCGTATTTGGTGAGACGATGCGGTGCGAGATGCTCGACCACGCCTTCGACGACGCGCGGCAGTTCGGCCAGGCGCCGGGCGAGCGTCATCTCGGTATCGTGCGTCAAGGCACGGAGCGAGGTCGAGCCGCGCGCTGCGTCAACGTCGACCGGATCGGCACGACGCAGCACCGACGCAATGCGCGCGTGCCCGTACTGCACGTAGTAGACCGGGTTGTCGCTCGTCGCTTCGACGGCGAGCTTCAAGTCGAAGGTGAGCGGTGAGTCGGTCGCGAGCATCGTGAAGAAGAACCGCGCCGCGTCGACGCCGACTTCATCGAGAATCTCATCGAGCGTGATGATGTTGCCCTCGCGCTTGCTCATGCTGACCTGCTCACCGCCGCGCATCAGCGTGATTTGCTGCGCGATGAGGATGTCGAGCTTGCCGGGAAAGCCCATCGCCGCAGCGGCGGCTTTGAGGCGTCCGATATAGCCGTGGTGATCCGGTCCGAGAATGTCGATCGCGCGGTCGGATCGGCTGAGCTTTTCATAGTGGTAGGCGATGTCAGGGGCAAAGTACGTCGGGCTGCCGTCGCTGCGCACGATCACGCGATCCTTGTCGTCCCCGAACTCCGACGTGCGGAAATACTGTGCGCCGTCAGCCTCGTAGATCAGGCCGAGCGCACGAAGCTTCGCGAGATCTTCGTCCATCCGGCCCGACGCGCGCAGCTCTTTTTCACTCTGCCAAAGATCGTAGTCGACGCGGAAGCGCTCGGCGGTGGCTCGTTGTTCCGATAAAATTGCGTCGCGGCCGATTTGTGCGAACTCGGCAATGGGGCGTTCGGGCAGATCGCGCCACTTCTCGCCGTCGCGCTTGACGATAGCCTCCGCGATCGTGACGAGATACGCGCCGGGATAACCATCTTCTGGAAAGGCATACGCGGCATCGTACTGCTGCATGTAGCGGGCGAAGAGCGAACGACCGAGCGTCTCGATCTGCGAGCCGGCGTCGTTGATGATCCATTCCACGAACACGTCGTAGCCGCAGTAGCGAAAGGCGCGCACCAGCGTGTCACCGATCGACAGGGTGCGGCCTTGGACGACGACCAGCGGGCCCGTTGGATTCGCGCTGCCGAATTCGAGCGAGATGCGTTCGCCACGCGACAGTGCGCGGCCGAAGTTCGACCCATCACGCACGATGCGCGTGACCAGCGCCTGCCATACCGGCGGCGCAAGGCGAAGGTTGATGAACCCGGCTACGGCATCGATCATCGCAAAGCGAGCGGCGATCTCGGGCGATTCCGCGCGGAGCTTTTCGATCAGGGCCAGCGCAACGTCGTTGGGACCGCGTCGCGCGATCTTGGCGAGCGTAAACGCGATGTTGGTTGAGAAGTCGCCGAATTCAGGGCGCCGGGGTGCCTCGAATGTCACCGGCGAGGGCAGCGCGGCCGGATAGGTGCTTGCCACGACGCGCTCCATTGCACGCGCGAATGCATCGAGCGCGTCGTCGGGCAGCGGTTCGTCAGTGGTGATAGGGTTCATTACGCGAAATCTTCGCCGCGCGGTAGAGTTGTTCCAGCACGATCGCGCGACTCCACTCGTGTAAGAACGTGAGCGGTGAGAGCGACCAGAGCATGTCGGCGCGATCGCGCAGCGAGTCTGCTGCACCGTACGTTCCAGCTACGACAAAGGTCAGGCGCGATGCGCCGCTGTGCGATATCTTCTCGATTTCTCCAGCGAATTCGAGGCTAGAAAACGCCGTGCCGGTGCGTTCGAGCAGCCACACTCGGTCGTCGGGGCGTACGTGCTTGAGGATGCGGTCCGCTTCTTCGCGCACCGCCGCGTTGGGATCACCGCCATGGGCAACGCGCACTTCGATTTCGCTGTAGCTGAAATACGGCTCGAGCCGTTTGCGAAAGTCGGCGCATGCCTCGGCAATATATCCGGTGCGAATCTTGTCGACGGCGATCAGCCGGAGCTGCATGCAAACCGCGTTGCGCCGCGACGTTCGACGACGCCTTCGAGTTCCAGCATCGCAAGTTCGGCCAGTGCCTGTGCTGGTGCGACGCCGGTCGCATCTACGAGATCGTCGAGATCGCTCTCGCCTCTCCGCAGCGCGCGCAACAGCTCTCCCGCAGCTCCGTCACGTTCGATCGCCGGCTGCGGCGGCGTGCCTTGCAGGTGCAGCACTTCGAGAACGTCAGCCGCGTTGCGCGCGAGAATTGCGCCGTCGCGAATGAGCGCGTGGCAGCCCGCAACGTGCAACCGATCCACATCGCCGGGAACCGCGAGGACGGGAATGCGCGGCGCCGCCCAGCCGGCGGTATTGAGCGCGCCGCTGCGACCCGGCGCTTCGATGACGACGACCGCGTCGGCAAGCGCGGCGACGATCGCGTTGCGTGCCAGAAACCGCCAGGGTTCGGCCGGCTGCTGCGGTGGAAACGGGGAGAGGACCGCACCGCCGGAGGCAATCATACGCGCGGCAAGCGGCGCATTGCGGCGCGGAAAAAACTGGGCGTGCCCGCCGCCTAGTACGCCAACCGTCGGGGCACCCGCTTCGAGGGCTCCCTCGTGCGCGGCCGTGTCGATCCCAAGGGCAAGTCCCGAGACGATGCAGCACCCGGCGGCGCCGAGCTGGCGGGCAAAGGTGCGGGCCAGGCGCCGCCCATAGGGCGTCGCCGCCCTCGTCCCTACGATGGCTACGCTGGGCCGCTGCAGCCCCTCGAGGCGGCCGAGCAGCCAGAGCCCGTCGCCTTCCCAGGCAAGGCCACGCTCCCCCCGCACGGTCTCGAAGGCGGTTCGGGTGGTATACTCCGGAGCATCCACGGTGCAGCCTTCACGCACGGTTCGTGCGGCGGCAAGAGGGCGACACGGTAGGAGGCCCCGTGGCGTACCCGAATACGGGGAGCCGCACCCAGCCCGAAGCTCTGGAGGATCCACAGGTGGCAGCAGAAGCCTATTGCGTCAAGTGCAAGACGAAGCGTCAAATCAAAGACGCCGTGCAGATCACGATGAAGAACGGCCGTCCCGCAACCGAAGGCAAGTGCCCCGAATGCGGGACCAAGATGTTCAAGATCGGCGCCGCCTCCTAGTTTTTGCGCAGACCAAAACCTAGGTCGGCGGGTCTTGCAGTCGCAGCGAAACGTGTTTTCGGAAGGCCGTCACGGCAGGACGCCGGGCGGCCTTTTTGCGTTTACTAGGGATAGTACCGTATAATACGAGCACCCACTATATAGTGGGCCTCGAGGTAACCGAACTGATCTGTCCGACCTGTCGCAAGAGCGAAACCCGTGTGGTGGACTCTCGCGACGATGAAACCGTTGTCCGTCGCCGGCGCGAATGTTTGGATCCGCGCTGCAAGCATCGCTTTACGACGTACGAGCGTATGGAAGCGCCACGTCTCTTCGTCGTGAAGAAGGACGGGCGCCGCGAGCAGTACAGCCGCGACAAGATTCTGAGCGGCTTGCGCAAGGCGTGCGAAAAGCGGCCGATCTCGGAAAATCAGATGGAAGCCGTGGCTGCCGATCTCGAGCGGGATCTCTTCGCCCGCGGCGAGAGCGAAGTCAGCTCGACGATGGTTGGCGAGAAGTTGATGGAAGCGCTGCGCACGCTCGATCCTGTCGCGTACATCCGCTTTGCAAGCGTCTATCGCTCGTTCCGCGATATCGAGAGCTTCCGGGAAGAGTTAACGCAACTTCTTTCTAAATAGCCGTACCGATGGATACGCTCGTGCGGGTTGCGCTCAAACGGCTCCCCGAGGCTCATGATTTGCCAGTCCCTTCGTACATGAGCGAGCACGCTGCTGGTGCCGATCTCTGTGCCGCGCTCGAAACCGAGCTGACGCTTGCGCCCGGCGCGCGCGCGCTGGTGCCGACGGGGCTCTCGATTGCATTGCCGGCCGGCTTCGAAGCACAGATCCGGCCGCGCAGCGGTCTGGCGTTGCGTCACGGCGTCACGTGTCTCAACACACCGGGTACGATCGACGCCGACTATCGCGGACCGATTGGCGTAATCTTAGCGAACCTCGGCTCGGCACCGGTCACGATTCGCCGTGGCGATCGCATCGCACAGCTGGTCGTTGCGCCGGTTTCGCGCGCGCAGTTCGATTTGGTGGAAGAATTACCCGAAAGCGCGCGCGCCGGCGGGGGCTTCGGCAGCACCGGGGTTGCGTCGTGAAGGTCTACGTCGTAGGGCGCGGTGCAGTCGGAGGGTTCCTCGGCGATCGTCTGGCCTCGATCGGCGTCGACGTCGCCTATGCGCCGCGCAACCTCGATGCCGTGACGCCCTACGACGCCGACGTGGCGATCGTTGCGACCAAATCGTACGACACCGACGGCGCAATCGTTACGTTGCGCAAAGCCCTAGCATTTCCGGAAAAGTGCGTCTTTGTCTGCCCGCAAAACGGTGTGGGCAACGAAGAAAAGCTCGCCGAAGCGTTCGGCGCGAACAACGTCGTCGCCGCGGCGCTCACCGTGCCGCTCGACCGCGACCGCGACGGAAACCCGAGCGTGGCGCGCGAAGGCGGCGGCTTGGCTTTTGCGCCGGTTGGGGATAGTGCGTTCAATTGGCTTACGGCGACGTTCGCCAGCACCGGCGTGCGCGTGCTGGTGGTCCCGGATTGGCGCGCACTCAAATGGAGCAAGCTCGCGCTCAACGTCGTCGCGAATGCAAGTTGCGCGATTCTCAACGTGCTGCCCGCGCGCATGATCCATTTCGAGAAGATCTTCGCGCTGGAAATTCGTATGATTCGCGAAGTGCGGGCGGTGATGGCGGCGATGAAAATCGCGCCGATCGACCTTCCGCGCTATCCGATGCGCGCATTGATCGCGTCGTCCTCGTTGCCGAGCCCGGTAGCGCGCGCCATCATGGCACGGCGCATCGCCGGCGGTCGCGGGACCAAACCGCCCTCGTTGCTACTGGATCTGCGCGCCGGCAAGACGCACAGCGAAGTCGATGTTCTCAACGGCGCGGTTGCCGCCGCCGGGAGCGCGATCGGGATACCGACGCCGGTTAATAGCGTCTACACGCGCGTGCTCGACGATATCGCGCATATGCCACAACTATGGGCGAAATATCGGGAGCGTCCCGAGGCGTTGGTGGCTGAAGTCGAAGCCGAGATGCGCCGTGTCAAGGCCCTGAAGCGAGGAGCATAGCCGGCTGCATGCGGGATCCGAAGGTGCCCGAATCGCTCGAAGGCTGGTGGATTCTCCATCGGATGTTTGCATTCGATCGCCGCTCCTGGGACGGCTTGCCCGAGAAGCGACGCGCCAAGTATTCGGCGCACGCGATCGATCTGGTCGAACATCTGCAATCGGGCAAAGACGGCGACGTCGGCGTCGCGCAAATCATCGGTCACAAGGGCGATCTGATGCTCACGCATTACGCCCGCACCTACGACGGTTTGGCCTATGCGCAGACCTTGGTTGACAAGCTCGAAGTGCGTGAGTATTTACAGGCGCTCGGATCGTACGTTTCGGTGCTCGAGCTGGGCATGTACGAAGCGACCGCCAAGATTCACCTCGAATTGCAGTCGCGCGGCCTCAACGCGCAGTCAGCGGAGTGGATCGCCGCCTTCGACGAGCTCGTGCGCAAACAAGCCGAGAGCCCGTACGTCGGACCGCGCCTGTGGGCGAAGATCCCGCGCCGCCGCTATACCTGCTTTTATCCGATGAACAAGAAGCGCGACGGTACCGACAATTGGTTCATGCTGCCCTACGAGGAGCGCGCCCAGCTCATGACCGAACACGGCAAAGTCGGCCGCGGATATCACGGGCAAGTCACGCAAGTAATCTCCGGCTCGATTGGGTTCGATGACTTCGAATGGGGTGTCGATCTGTACGCTGACGATCCGTTAGTGTTCAAGAAGCTTATCTACGACATGCGCTTTGACGAAGCGAGCGCGCGCTACGCGGAGTTCGGGCCGTTTTGGAGCGGTGTGCAGTTCTCGGCGTCGGAGCTTCGCGTATTCTTTGACGGCGACGCGGTTCCGGCGCTCGACGCTACGTCCTAGAGCGCACGGTTCCCGTCGGCATCGGCCACGGATTGGTCAGCAAACCGAACACAGCCATCGCGAGCGTCGCGATCCCACCGGCGGCGAAGGCGAGTTCGGTTCCACCGCGTTCGCACAGCCATCCGGCGAGCAGCGATCCGAGCGGACCGCTTGCAAGGAACACGTAGTTATACAGACCGCCCACGCGGCCTTGCAAGAATCCCGGCGTTGCCAGTTGCACGAACGCGTTGGTTGAAGCCGTATAGATCGTGTAGGCGACGCCGGTTGCAAGCAGCGCGATCGCGACCGGCACAAAGCTGTGCTGCGGGGCGAGGATGCATTGCGCAAGGCCGAACACCGCGCAGGCGGAGAGTAGCAGCGTGCGCGACGCGCGCGTTCGTGCCGCCGTCACCAACGCGCCGATCAACGCGCCCAAACCGAACACGGCGGCGATCCAGCCGTATGTCTGCGGGCCTCCGTGCATCGTCTGTTGCGCGAGAACCGGCAGTAGCACGTTGAAGTTGATCGCGAGAAATGACACCGCGAACATCATCGTCAGTACGATCGCTACCGTCTTGGTGTGCCGTGCGTAGCGCAGCCCGGCGCGGATCGATTCCAGCAGGCTGCCGCCACGGCGCGTGTCGGCCTGGGTATGAAATTCATCCGTACGCATCACCGCAATCGCCCAGATCACCGGGATAAAGCTAATCGCGTTGAGCGCAAAGCACACGCCGAGCCCGGTCGTGTCGATCAATACACCGGCGAGAGCGGGACCGATGATGCGCGTGGCATTGTTCAAGCTGGAGTTCAAGGCGATCGCATTGCCTAGCTCGGAGCGCCCGACAAGTTGCACGATCAGCGCTTGGCGGCTCGGATTGTTGAAGACCAGCACCGTCCCGCGCACCACCGCGATCGCGTCGATGAGCCATACCGACGCAATGTGGGCGAAGACGACGAGCGCCAGAGACGCGGCGCACAGCGCCATCGCGACTTGGCCGATCAGGAGCGTCGTGCGGCGGTCCCACCGGTCGGCGAGCGCGCCACCGAGTAATCCGAGCACCGCGTACGGCCCGTAGAAGCAGAAGCCGAGCACGCCCACCGCTTGCGCGGAATGGGTGAGTTCGAGAATCAACCACGATTGTGCCGCGGTCTGCAGCCAAGTGCCGATTTGCGAGACGAATTGGCCCGCAAAATAGAGACGGTAGTTACGATGTCGCTGGAGGCTCGCTAGCACCTACGACAAATTAGTCTGTATGGCCGACCTTTCCATTTTTGCCACCGATACCGTCACCGAGCGATTTCCGGCGGGGCACCGCTTCTTTACGGCCGGCGAAGACGGCGAGTTGATGTATGTCGTCTTGAGCGGCGAGGTCGACATCAGTCTGCGCGGCAAGATCCTCGAAACCGTCAACGCCGGCGGTGTTTTCGGCGAGATGGCGTTGATCGATCGGCAGAAGCGCAGCGCCGACGTGGTTGCAAAAACAGATGTCAAGGTCGCGGCGATCGATCGCAAACGTTTCCTCTTTCTGCTGACCAGAAACCCCTACTTTGCAATCGAGGTCATGACGGTGATGACCGAACGCCTGCGCAGGTTCGACGACAAGCTCTAAAGGCCGGCGGCAACGCCCAAGCACGCGAACGCGCTATTCAGCGTCGTTCGGGCTCGCCGGAGCCTTGTCGGTGTAGATCTTTGAGGCGCTGACTGCTTTAACAAACTCAAAGCCGGCGCTTGTTTAGCACGACCTTCGTCTTGCCGACTTGCATTGCGCCGTGCTCGTTTCGAGTTGTGCGTAGAGCAGAATTAACACATCAACGTCATACCCGTATGCTGTGCCAGCCAATCGCGGTTGTCAATGGCATGGATGGCCTACGATTGATGTGCGAATTTGCTGGGAATAGTGGGCTTAACGTTTGCTAGTTAAGGACACAATGACATGAGCGATCAAGGACCGGTTATTGTACAGGACAGTGGTGGTGGCAACGCTACGGCATTTGCACTCATCTTGGTGGTGATCGTTGCAATCGCGGTTGCAGCCTTTTTGTGGCATCCGTGGACGACGTCGTCAACGACACGTCAGACGACGGTCACGCAGCCAAATAACGCCGGGCCTGGATCCTCGTCGTCATCCACGACGAACTCGACGACGACCACGAACGGTCACCCGTAAGGCTGACCACGCCGCCGGTGATCGTGACTGTCACGGTGAGCTGCGCGACGTTGCCATACGAATCGGTGAAGGAGACGGTTGCCGTCCCTGCACCGATCGCGGTGACCGTGAAGCTCGTTCCCGATGCCGGAGACACGGTGGCGACGCCGCTCGCGCTGGATTGCGCGGCGAACGTTCCGCTATAGCCGGTCTCGCCGACCGACACCAATGCGGTTTGATTCGCTGCATCGAGCGCCAGCGATGTGCCGACGACGCTGCCGGGTAGCGTGATCACGGGTATTGATCCCGGACGCGGCGTTGGCGTCGCGCCGGCAGTATAGCCGCGGTCGGCTGTGCACGCGGTTATCGCGCACGCCAAGCAAAGAAGTACCGCGGTTAGACGCAAGCGGTTCATAATAATCCGCGACGTATTACGCGCTGCGTAGTCGCGGCCCTGCGGCAAAAGCCGTCAGCGCAGGATTATCTACTCTGAGAACTGAAGCACAAAACATGGACCGCAGAGTTGCTATTGCCCTCGCGGCTGCTTTGGTATTCAATGCAGCGGGCTGTGCATCTTCCGGCGGTAACGCGTCGATCCCCACGACTACGAGCAATGGCGCATCAGGCAGCCGGACCGGAAATGTAACGTTTACGTTAATGATTCCCAACGCGCCGGCGGCGGGATTGGCCAAGCGCCGGGCCTTCGTATCGTCGAGTGCAAACGGCGCGCTGGTAACGACCTACGCCCACTCCGACACGACGCACACCACGCCGCTCGGCAGCTCGGCAACCAACATCTCGTCAACGAGCAACGCGTGTACCACGGTCAGCGGTGGGCGCAACTGCACGATCGCGATCACTGCACCGGCGGGTGACGACGACTTTGTGTTCGGACTTTACGACGCCGCGCCGGTGGGCGGCGCGATTCCGTCGACAGCGCACGAACTTGGTACTGCCGGCGTGACGCAGACGATCGATGCCGGGACGACCAACACCGTATCGGCCGCTATTAGTGCGATCATCGCCGGCTTCTCCGGAAGTACGACGAACCTGAACGAGGCGGCCGACGGTATAGCGCAGACGATCGCGCTGGTGGTTTCTCCGACCGACTTTGGCAACAATCCGATTACCGCAGGTTCTGCAAACGCGCCGTATGCAAATCCGATTACCGCAACGGTCAATGACGGGAGCAAAGGTTACACGTTGCTCTCGCTCAACGGCGGGACGCCTGCCGCAACGGTGACGTTGACAAAAGCTACGGATACCGTGCAAGCGGTGTACAGTGGCGCCGGCGTCTCCGGCTATTCGGCGACGGTGACGCTGACCTCAAGCGCCGTCAATGGGCAAGGCGGTGCGATGATCGAGTCGCTCTCGCTGACGCCTGTGCTCTTCGTGACGAACCCAACGGTGTTCGCAGCAGGCACCCTCTCGTCCGCGTCACCGTCGCCCACCGCCGCGACCCTCAACACGTATCCCGAAGGTCAGCATGTGCTGATGATCTCGGAACCGACGGCGGCGAGCGGAACGACCTATACGGCGACGCCCACCGGTTGCTCGAATGTCCTGAGCGCCGGAACGGTCGTTGGCAAAGGCACGGCTGCGACGTTGTTGGCGGTTGGCGGTACGCAAACGTCAACGAGCGGCTGCAGTCTTGCAATTAGCGACGGCACGTTGACGTTTACCATTGCTGTGACGAACAGCGTGCGCAGCGGACCTTCGGGCTCGCCGGCGATAACAGAATATGCGCCACCGGCGATCGGGCCGGCCGGCATTGTGACGGGCGCCGACGGAAACCTATGGTTCACGGAAGCCGGCGACGATGCGATCAGTTCGATCAAGAGTGACGGGACGGGATACACGACGACGGGGCCTTTAGGCGGTGGCTTCGTCACCCCGATCGGTATTGCGCTCGGCCCCGACGGCAACGTGTGGTTCGGCGATTGCGATACGAACCTGGTCGGAAAGATCACAACGTCCGGCGCGCTGACGACCTATAGCAGTCAGACCGGCACCGGAATTCAGACACTTACGGCCGGGCTCGACGGCAATATCTGGTTTAGCGAGTGCTTCGGCGCCCCTGGCGGTTACGTCGGCGCAATTAACACGACTACGAGTGCGTTAAATGAAATCTCCGTCGAAAACAGCGGAAATCCGTACCCAGTTGCACTCGGGCCGGACGGCGGCATCTGGTATGGAGACTTCGGCAACTTTGTGATAGGACACATTGTATCGGGTTCGTCGTCGTCATTCACTCCGTTGACCGCCAATGCACCCACAGCCATGACGGCCGGCTCCGACGGCGCGATCTGGTTTACCGAGAGCCAGTGGATCGGTCGCATGACTACGAGTGGGTCTCTGACAAACTATAATCTCACCGCACTCGTGGGGGGCTCACCGAACACGAACTTCATTACCGCCGGTCCCGACGGGGCGCTCTGGTTTGCCGACGGCGGGAACAATGCCATCGGCCGGATCACGACCGCTGGTATCGTTACGGAGTATCCGGTTACGAGCCCTGGATCGAATCCGGTCGGCATCACCGTCGGCCCTGACGGCAACATCTGGTTTACCGAGAACGCCACCGACAAAATCGGCGTGCTGAAGCTGTAGGAGAAGATTGATGATCCAAAGATTAGCGATCGCGCTCCTCGTGTTTGCTTCAGCTCCGCTCGCGGCAGGCGCGATGACCCCGGATCAGATCGCGTCCGCGCCGCGCGTCTACAACGGTCAACACGTTGACGTGACGGGGCGCGTGACGCACGTGCATCCGCTGCACCTGCGGAACGGCACGACATATGTGCGATTCTCCGTGTGCGCAACACGTTGCATTCACGCGGTCGTCTCCGGAGCTGCGGCACTCACCGAAGGCGAGACGATCACGGTGCACGGCACGTACTACGGCTGGAAGAATCTCGGCACGTATACGGTGCGCAACGGCGTCGAAATCGATCCCGGCTCGCTCTAGCCCGCTCCCGCCGCGTAAGCGTAACGGTAACGCGATTGCAGGTAGGCGATCGCTGCGACACCCGAAGGCACGAGCATCACACCTGGTAAGAGATGGCTGCGTAGTGCGTCTGCTACTTCCTGCGGACTTTCGCGCGTCGCGCCCGCCCGCACGATTAGCTCAGCCTGCTGGACCAGTGCGGTGTTGCAGATGAAGAAGTGCACTCCCCGGCGCTGCAGCGTCGTGATCGACGCATCCTGATAGAAGCCGTGCACATCGCTTGGATCCGCAGTCGAGTTCGTGCTGCGGCTCGGTGCAAAAATGTTCGTCTGCACGACGGCGCCGGTCGGATCCTTGACCGCGAAGAGTTGGCCAAGAACGTACGTGGACCACGCGGTGTCGTCGTAGAGCAGCAGATTCGACGTGTTGTGCGCGACGAAGGCCATGGCAATGTTTGCCGGCGCGACGTTAAACCCGAACTGCAACCCATTGAGGCTGTTTTTGACGCCCCCGAGGATGCGCGGCTGGAGCTCGCCGGCGTCCCACACTTGACGGAACTCGGCGCTCGTTGCTACCAGCTTGTCAAAGGCGTGTGCGTCGAATTGCACGGCGGTTTCGACCAGGCCGATCGCCGAGCCGCCCTTGCCGGCACAAGCAGCCGTCGCGCACGCGGCGAGCGGAACGGCTGAAACAAGAAACGATTTGCGTTGCATCCATGAAGGATGCGAAGGAAGTGTCGCTTGCGCCTGCTCGACCCAGACCTAGATCCAGACGTCGTTCGGGGCGGTGCGGCCACTCGCGGCGTCACCGGTGTTGACCACGCCACGCGGCTCGATTAGCATCAACTTCACTTCTTGCTCCGCGTACGGCTTGTGTTCGACGCCTTTGGGCACCACGAACATCTCGCCGGCGTTGACGTAGACGGTGCCATCGCGGAGATCGATCCGCAGCCGGCCCTCGATTACAATGAACGTTTCATCGGTATCTTTGTGATCGTGCCAGATGAAATCACCTTGCAGTTTGGCGACTTTGAATTGGTAGTCGTTCATCTCGGCGACAACCTTCGGTTGCCATTGCTCGTCGAATAGCGCGAACTTCTCTGCGAAGTTGATCGCCTTGCTCGTCCCCATGTGCAGATATTATGCAGCGCGCCCGTCGAGCCTTTCCAAACTGCGATACTGGATCGCCTCGGCGATGTGTTCAGCGTGGATGCCATCTGAGTGCGCAAGGTCGGCGATCGTGCGCGCGACGCGCGCAATCCGATCGAGCGCGCGGGCAGAAAACTGGCGCTTGGCGCTCGCGCTGGCGAGGATCCGCAGCGCCGCTTCGTCAAGCGGACAGTAGGTGCGCATCTGATTCGGCGGAATTTCTGCATTCGCGCCGATAGGCGTACCGGCGAATCGCTCGTGCGCGATCGTGCGAGCGGCAACGACGCGTTCGCGGATCACCGTTGAACGCTCCGCATCATCGCGGCGCACCATGTCATCGAACGGCACCCGCGCGATCTCGATCTGCAGGTCGATGCGATCGAGCAATGGTCCCGAGAGTTTGCCGATGTACTTCGCGACGCTGGCATCGTCGCAGCGACACTCCGCGCCGCGTAACCCGCGATACCCGCACGGGCACGGATTCATCGAGGCGACCAATTGAAAGCGTGCGGGATAGGTGAACGTGCCGGCCGCGCGCGCGATCGTCACGGTACCCTCTTCCAACGGTTGGCGCATCACTTCGATCGCGCCGCGCCCGAATTCCGGAAGTTCATCGAGAAAGAGCACGCCGTGGTGGGCCAGACTGATCTCTCCCGGCTTGGCCAGTGGGCCGCCCCCGACGAGTGCCGTTTGGCTGATCGTGTGATGCGGAAACCGGAAAGGTCGCACGCTCACGACGCCGGCGTGATTGGAAAGTAGCCCGGCAACGCTGTAGATCTTGGTGACCTCGAGCGCTTCGCGCAGCGTCATCGGCGGAAGAATCGAGGGCAGT
>DATHMY010000252.1:0-4959 GCA_035486535.1 Candidatus Acidiferrum sp. | reverse complement strand
CCGAGTATCTCAAGCTCATCGACATCGTGATCGAGGTTATCGATGCGCGCGCCGTACGCAGCGACGCCAACCCGATGCTCGACCAACTGATCGGCGAACGCGCGCGATTCATTGCCCTCAGCCGCGATGATCTGGCGGACCCGGCGACGACCAAACGCTGGGTCGAGCAGTTCGCGCAGGACGGGCGCGAAGCGATTGCAGTCGAAGCGCGCGCCCAGCAGAGCGTGTCCCGCATTCTCGCGGCCGTGACCGCTCGAGCCAAAGCGCGCAGCGGCCTCTCGCGTGTCATCGTGGTCGGCGTGCCGAACTCCGGAAAGTCCTCAATCATCAACGGCCTCTTGCGCCGAGGCGCGGCCAAGACCGAAGACCGCGCCGGTGTCACCCGGCAATTGCAGTGGTTTCGGCTTGCGCCGAACATCGAGCTGATGGATACTCCGGGCATTCTCGTTCCGAAGATCGCGGGCGCGCAAGCGCAGTGGAAGCTTGCCCTGATCGGCGCGGTACCGCGCGAGCGATACGATCCCTACGAAGTCTGTGTGGAGTTCCATCGCTGGCTTACACGGCGCAGCCGGGGGCGTACGACGGTTCCAGATCTTGCCGCGTTTGCGAACGGCCGCGGATTCGTTCGCCGCGGAGGCGAGATCGACGAGCACAACGCTGCACAGGCGTACATCAAGGCGTTCAACGATGGAGTTTTTGGACGCATCAGCCTCGAAGCTCCGGGCGACGATGACGAACAAGCAGCGTAAGCTCAAGAATGCCTACGAGCGCGAGCGTCGCCGGTTGCACCGACTGCACCGGTTCGAAAATGCAGCGCGCGAACGCGGCTTTCGCTTGATCGGCGGCGTCGACGAAGTCGGCCGCGGTCCGCTTGCCGGTCCGGTCGTGGCAGCATGCGTGGTCGCCTCCGAACCGCTGATGTTGCGTGGACTCAACGACTCCAAAGTCGTGCCGCCTCCGCGCCGCCGCGAACTTGCGCAGCAAATTAGGGCGTGTGTCACCGGGTACGGCATCGGTATCGCAAGCGTCGCCGAGATCGATCGCCTCAACATCTACTGGGCGAGCGTGCTCGCAATGGAGCGCGCAATCGCCGAGCTCGGCTGTGCGCAGCCCGACTACCTCTATACCGATGCGGTTCGCATCCGTTCGTATTCGCGACCACAGGAGCCGCTGATCAAGGGCGATGCGTTGTGCGCCGTGATTTCTGCCGCGTCGATCCTCGCGAAGGTCTTCCGCGATGAGTTGCTCGAGCAGCTCGACCGCGAGGACCCGCGTTACGGCTTTGCCGAGCACAAGGGCTATGCCACGCCGACGCACATTGCGGCCTTGCGACTGCACGGCCCGAGCATCCATCATCGCGCCGCATTCCGGCGGGTGAAAGACGCGCAGCTCGAACTCTTGTTCGCCCAAGACCCCGACGCAGTGGAAGAAGGTGACAACTTCCAGCTCGAGTGGGAAGGGGCGTTGGGGTGAGGACCGCGCCGCGGCCTTTTTGACCGGCGCCGGCTACCGGATCGTGGCCCGCAACGTCCGCGTGCCGGGCGGCGAGATCGACCTGGTCTGCGTCGAGAAGGGCACCCTTGTCTTTGTGGAGGTCAAGCGGCGTCAGGGGCGGCGCTTCGGCTCAGCGCTCGGCGCGGTGGACCGGCGGAAGCGCCAAAAGCTGCGTATGCTTGCAGCGGACTACGCCCAGATCGTCGCCCCAAGCGCAACGATTCGGTTCGATATCGTGACCATAGACGGTAATCGTATAGCCGTGCATCGAAACGCCTTCTGACCTCATGGACACGACGGCTTAGTGGATTCACTCCAAGGACGGACCCTCGGCGGGCGGTACGAAATCGCCGAGCTACTCGGACGCGGCGGGACCGCAGACACCTACCGAGGCCTCGACAAGACATTGCGTCGAGACGTGGCGGTAAAGGTGCTGATCGAGCGTTCCGACGAGACCAACGCACGCCTTTTGATGGAAGCGCGAGCGATGGCGCGGCTGAATCACCCGCGCATCGTGGCCGTTTATGATGCCGGTGAGGACGCCGGCATTTCGCATATCGTGATGGAGCTTGTGCGCGGTAAAACGCTCTCCGCGCTCGAAGGCGGCGAACTCGGATACAAACAAGCGCTGGGATATATTTACGAAGTTCTCGAAGCGCTCGAGTACGCGAATTCGCAAGGCATTATTCACCGCGATATCAAGCCGTCGAACATCATGATCGTCGAAGACGGCAAGCACACCAAGCTTACCGATTTCGGGTTGGCGCGGCGTGCCAGCGAAGTGACGCAAACGACCCGCACCGGGCAAATCGTCGGGACGATTTCGTATCTCGCACCCGAGCGGTTCTTGAGCAAGCCGGCTGACGTGCGAAGCGATCTCTATTCGGTCGGCATCGTGATGTACGAGATATTCACCGGGACGCTGCCATTTCGCAACGACCGCGATGATATCGTTGCAACCATGTACTCACACGTGCACGATTTACCGACGCCGCCGCGCGAGATCAACCGTAACATTCCCGAAGCGCTCGAAATCGTGATCATGCGCGCCATCGAAAAAGACCCGGGACGACGTTATCAAAATGCAAGCGAGTTCATGGCCGACATCCAAGGATTGCTTGGCCCGGCGACCCACACGCACGCGGCGCCGGTCCCTGAAACCAAACCGATGAAGACCTTCTCGCCCTCATCCGGCGGGACGACGACCGATCCGACGCTGCGGCAAGCGCTCGATCGCGCGCTCGCAAGTTCTCGCAATCGCAGCGACGCGCTCGAAAACGTCCTCAAGGGAATGATTGCTACGCGACGTCGCGATTACGATGAGGCCAAGGACGCGTACCTTTCGGCGATGCACGAACTTTCAGCGATCAACAATGAAGTGGAGTACGCGAAGACAGCCCTAAAGTATGCCACCATGGTCCTGCAAAAAGCCACCGATGGGCGCCGCGATCGCAACGAATTGCGCGACGGGGTAAACCGGCTCAACGAGGCGTTGCGCATTTTCCACGAATTCGGACTACACGAACAATACGCTCACACGGAATACATGATCAACGCCCTTGAACGCACTGCGATCGGGATCATTTTCTAACCCCGTAGAATGAGCAGCGACCGAAAACCGGAACTTCGGCGTTCCGTCACGCCCTGGGGTTCGTTCTCGTGGGGCTACTCCGATGTCGGCGCCGACATCTTCGTCGGCCTTGGCTTGGTGCTCGGCGCTGCC
Organism: Candidatus Acidiferrum sp.; assembly: GCA_035486535.1. GTDB lineage: Bacteria > Vulcanimicrobiota > Vulcanimicrobiia > Vulcanimicrobiales > Vulcanimicrobiaceae > Aquilonibacter. The sequence goes on along the minus strand of DATHMY010000252.1, from coordinate 1,742 downwards.
GCCGGCGCCTCGAACGTTGCGTTCCTCTTCGCCGGCATCGTCTACGTGTGCATCGGGCTTGCCTACACCGAGCTTGCCGCGACCTATCCGGTCGCCGGCGGCGGTCAATACTTTGTCTTGCGCGGTCTGGGCGACATCTTCGGTTTCATCGCCGGCTGGGCGGTGTTACTGGATTTCACCATCGATATCGCGTTGTTCTCGTGGAGCTGCGTCGACTATCTGAGCGAACTGCTTCCGCAGGTCGGCGCACCCTTCCACCCATGGTCGCACTTCATCCTGGTGATCGGTCTCATCATCGGGTTGTGCGTCCTCAACATCATCGGCGTGCGCGAATCGACCGCGTTCAATGGATTCGTGAGCGCACTCGACGTGGTTAGCGAAACCGCCATCCTCTCGCTGGGATTTCTCTTCGCGTTTAGTCCCGATTTGCTCGTTCACACGATGCAGAGCAGCTGGCCGACGCCATTTGAATTCATGAAGGGTATTTCGCTTGCGATCGTGTCCTTTGTCGGACTCGAATCGATCTCGCAAGCTGCTGAAGAGACGCAGCGGCCCGCTTCGGTCATCCCCCGAACGTCGACCGCGCTAATATTGACGATCCTGATCTTTGCGCTCTCGTACGCAAACTTAGCGCTCGGCATGCACACGTGGCATCCGATTCCGCTCGACGCGCACGGGCACGCGCAAATGCTTTGGCAATGGCTCGGCAACAACGACAACAATGGTAAGGCCGTCGCGTTGATCGCACGCGAGGTCCCGTACTGGGGCGCAATCGCCGCCTTCTACGTTCCGGTCCTCGGCGCGATCTTGCTCTTGATTTCTTCGAACTCCGGCGTCTTTGGCAGTTCACGTATCGCTTACGCGATGGCATCGGGCGGTCTCTTGCCCTCGATTTTCCAGCGCATCCACGGGCGTTACCGCACCCCGATGATTTCACTGGTCGTCTTTACCGCCGTCGCGTTAATGGAAGTGATCTTTGCCGCTTTGCCGTCGCTGAGTCCGACGATGGCGGTGGTCTATGCCAAGCATTTCAATGGGGAGAGCGGGATCGATTTTCTCGGGGACCTATACGCTTTTGGTGCCGCGACGAGCTACTCGTTTGTCTTCGTTGCACTCGTGGCGCTACGTTTGACCGACCCGCTCAGCCCGCGTAAATTCAAGATCCCAATCAACATTCCGATGATGTTCCGCGGCGAGCGCGTCGAGTTTCCGGTGGTCGCGGTGATCGGGGTCATCGGCATGACCGCGATTCTTACATTTACGTTGATCACGCACCCGATCGGCCGCATAGCGGGGCCCGCCTGGATCGTGTTCGGCATCCTCCTCTACATTGCGTACCGCATGCGCAAGCGTCTCCCGATCTTTGGTTCGCGCAAACGCGATTGGCGCACGGAGCAGATCGAAATCCTGCGGCGCGCCGGCGAGCTCGAACTGATGGACGAGTACGTGGCGAACGTGCGCGCGAGCGACAAGCGCCGCAGCACGGGAGTAGAGTAGCACCATGCTGGTTGTGCGCACCGGACTCGCCATTGCGATGATCGCCGTCGGCAGCTATATCCTCACGCGGATGCTGCACTATCCAATTGCGGCTGCCTTTACCGGTATCGTGCTCGGTCTGGCGATGATCGCACTCGGTGTGGTTCGCTTGCGTGGGATGTACGGCGGGGCGCGACGCTCGTGATCTACCACGACGCAACGGTCAACATCACAATCGCCGGTGCGCTGATCGCGCTATTGATCGG
>DATHMY010000251.1:0-6147 GCA_035486535.1 Candidatus Acidiferrum sp. | reverse complement strand
TTTTCATAGACGGTCAGCGCGATCGCGGCGACAACGCCGGCGTAGTAGAGCCATCCGGCGCCGCCGAGTATGCCGGCTAGGGCCAGCGCCGCAGCCATGATTGCGTGCAGCGCGATCGGAACCCAGCGCCCGGCGTGTTCGCCGAAGCGTGCCGGGACGGAGTTGATGTGCTGCTCGCGGTCGGTGGGAAGATCCATGAGCGCATAGGCGATATCGAATCCCGCGACCCAGACCGTCACCGCGATGAAGAGCAAGAACGCGCTCGCGCTCACCGTGCCGGTCACGCCGATGTACGCGCCGAGCGGCGCAAGCCCGTCGACCGCTCCGAGCACGAAGTGTACGAGCCACGTGAAGCGCTTGCAGAGGGGATAGAGCAACACACCGGCGGCCGCAATCGGCAACAGCTTGACGCACAGCGGATTGAGCATCCAGGCGGAGATCAAGAGTAGGATGAGCCCTAGCACGATCGCCCAAACCATGACCGCCGGTGCGAGCGTGCCGTTGGCGAGCGCGCGCCGCGCGGTGCGCGGATTGCGCGCATCGATCTCGCGATCGAAGTAGCGGTTTGCCGCCATAGCCGCAGTGCGCGCGCCGAGTACAGCGAGCGTAATCCACAGCAACGACCACCAACTTGGGAGGCCGCGAGCGCCGAGCACGGCACCGACGTACGCGAACGGCAATGCGAAGAGCGTGTGCTCGATGCGAATCTCACGCAAGAACGCTTTAGTCACGCAGGGTCCTCCGGAATGCTTGGGGGCCCTGGCCGGACCATGCGTCTGGTACGAGCGATTTCGCGATTCCATCTAGGCCATAGTCGTGCCAGCGTTTGCTGACGCGTTCTTTGGTGGCTTTGTCCATCACGATATCCGGTGGCCACTCGCGCGTGTAGCCTTCAGCGGCGCTCTTGCGGGTCGCGTCGATGCCGACCTTGGTGCCGTACGCGATCGAATACGAACCATGGTCGAGATCGTCGACCGGCCCCGGCATCATCACCACATCGCGTTCGGGCGCGAGATTGTTGAGTGCAAACCAGGCGACACTGCGAACGTCTTGCACGTCGATATCATCGTCGACGACGAGCAGCACGCGCGTGAGCATCATCATGTGCCCGAGCCCCCACAGCGCGTTCATCACTTTCTTTGCGTGTCCGGGATACTGTTTACGAATCGAGACGATCGCTAAGTTGTGGAATCCACCTTCGACCGGTAAGTTCATGTCGACGACTTCCGGCAATACCATCTGTAGCAACGGAAGGAAAATCCGCTCGGTGGCTTTGCCGAACCACGCGTCTTCCATCGGCGGTTTTCCGACGACGGTCGCTGCATAGATCGGATTGCGCCGATGCGTTACGCAGGTGACGTGAAAGGTCGGATACGTATCGGCTAAGCTGTACACGCCGGTATGATCGCCGAACGGCCCTTCGGTGCGCAGGTCGGTATTGTCGACGTAGCCTTCGAGTACGAACTCCGCGCCCGCCGGTACTTTGACGTCGATCGTGCGTGCCTTGACCAACTCGACCGGTTTACCGCGCAACAGACCGGCGAATGCAAACTCGTCGAGCACCGGCGGCAACGGGGCGGTCGCAGCGTAGGTGAGCACCGGGTCGCTACCGATCGCGACGGCAACCGGGATCTTTTCACCCCATGCGTCGGCGTGGGCGCGCCCCTGCTTGTGTCGCTGCCAGTGCATGCCGGTCTCGCGCTCGTTATACACTTGCATCCGGTACATGCCGACGTTCGGGCGGCCGGTGCGCGGATCGTTCGTGATCACCAAGGGCAGCGTGATGAATGGGCCGCCGTCGAGCGGCCAGGTGGTGAGCACCGGCAACTTGTGCAGGTCAGGATCGCGGATCACGACTTCTTGGCATGGCGCATCGCGCACGGTTTTGGGAATTGCGTTGGTGAGCGGTGCGAAGCGTTTGAATGCGTCGAATTTTTCGCCCCACGATGTTCCCGGAGGTGAAAGATCGAGCAGCGCGCGCAAGCGCGCGGCGACTGCATCAAGTGCGCTCGCGTCAAAGGCCATCGCCATGCGCCGCTGCGAGCCGAATTGATTGGTGAGCACGGGGAACGCCGAGCCCTTGACGTCCTCAAAGAAGAGCGCCGGGCCGCCGGCTTTCACGACGCGATCGGTGATCTCCGCGATCTCGAGATAGGGGTCCACCCGTGTGGCGATGGTGTGGACTTCGCCGGCGCGCCGTAACGCGTCGAGAAAGGCCCGCAGGGAGTCGAAGGGCATGGCGGGGGTGTTTCTCGGCAGTTCCACGACCCTCCCCGTCGAAAACCAAGCGGCATGGAACCGCTTGATTTGACGCGGCAACCGCCGCGCTCGTGCTACGAAGAACTCGACGGATTGATGATGATGCCGCGCACGATCGACAAACTGCGCGGATTTCTGCCGGGCGGCAACCCCGGCGACTACTTTATCAACGGCAAAATACCCGGACTTTCACAATTTTTGCTCGATCGTTTGGGAGTTGCCTTGGACGATTTCCAGGCCGTTGTCGCGCGCGCCACGTCCGAGGACGAGATTGCGGTGTGGCTGCGCGAACATACCGATACATCCGCGTATCCGGCGCTCAATGCAACGCTCCGGCGAATCAAGCCAAAGCACGCGCACGACCCCGAATACTTCGCGGAGATCTATGCGCACACGCTTGAGCTGCATCCTGAACTCGAGCACATCGTCGACATTATCGATGCCGACGACCGTCGCGTCTTTCGAGCCTCCGCGCAACGATGATCGCACTGCTTTTGGCGGTGCAGATACAGCTCACGCCGGTCAGCTTTCCGAGCAAAGATGGCGGCGTCGCGCTGACCGGGACGCTCTACGAAGCTCCGGGAACGACGGCACCCACTCCAGCCGTGGTTATTATGCACGCTTGCGACGGCGTTGATTCGGACATCGCGGCGTGGGGAGATTGGTTCGCGCAGAACGGCTATGTTGCGCTGGCGCCCGATAGCTTTGGGCCGCGTCACATCGGACGCGTGTGCGGCACGCCGGCGGTACCGGTGCGGGTGCGTGCGCTGGATGCATATGGCGCGCTCGCGTATTTGCGAACGCTGCCGAACGTGGATCCCGCACATATTGGGATCGTTGGTTTCTCACACGGCGGCGGGGCGGTACTGTGGACGCAGAACGCTCAGGTCGCTAGCGATGCGGGCTTTGGGCAGAACGGCTTTGCCGCCGCGATCGCATTTTATCCGTCTGCCTGCGATCAAACGCCCGCCAAGACGCTCTTGAGCCCTCTGCTGATTCTCATCGGTGCGGATGACGACTGGACCGACGCTGTAACCTGCGAGCACTTTATCAGCGGCGTCGATCCGACCGCCGCCGTCGGCACGATCCACGTGTATCCCGGCACCTATCACAAGTTCGACGATCCCACGGCAAACAAGTACGCGCACGTGAATGGTCACATCTATACCTTGCGCTATAATGCGCAGGCAGCGGCCGATGCCCACGACCGCGTTTTGGCATACTTCAAACAGTATCTCTGAGCACTACTTCCAGAACGGCTCGGCCATCCACGAGTCTTTGAGTTGCTGCGCGCGTGTCCGGGTGAGCGCGGACATGCAGTAATAGGTTGCGCGCGAGCAGGCAACGGTGCGGTAGTCGATCCACGCGCGCTCTGAATCAGCCAGCAATTCGCGCTGCGTGGGGGTCACGAGCAACTCGAGCAGCCCGTACACGCGATCCTCTTCGGCGACCGGATACGGAGAAGCAATCGGCTCGCGCACCTTCCCGGTGAAGAACGCGATGTCGCGCACGCGAGCTTGCGCCGACGCCGCGTTACATTGTGCTTCGATCATCGGCTGGATCGAACCGCCGGCGACGAGGGCTACGTCGAACGCACACGCGCCGGCACGGGCATCGAGCCAAAGCAGCTCGCTCAAGTGAAGCACCTGATCGTTGTGGAAGCGCTGCATCGCCGCGCGATATGCTGCGAGTTCGCGTGTGTTGGCTTGCGATAGCGTCTGTGCCGCGCACTCGTTGAGATCGAGTTGCGTCGCCGATGCTCCACAGTTGAGTGCTGCGACCAGCATCGCCGCGATCACGGCAATTTCATCGCCCGCTTCACCAGCGCGTCGCGCGCCGACGGCGGCAGCATTGCGGCGACAGCTTGGATCTGCGCCTTGCGGCCGATCACGTAACGTTCGCGTGGCTTGGGCGCACGCAGCGCGGCAAGGACGGTCGCAGCGATGATCGCCGGATCCATGCCCTCACGCTCTTCGACCCGCGTCTGTGCGATCACGGCATCGGCGAGCGCGCCATAATACGTCATCGCTTGCGGCGGCATCGAGGAAACCAGCGCATCGCGACCGGCGCGGCCCTTCTGCCAGATCGGCGTTTTAACCGAAGCAAATTCCAGCAGCGAAACCGCGATACCAAAGCGCGCAAGCTCTTGACGTAGTGCATCGGTGAGCGATGCAATTGCCGCTTTGGATGCGCTATACGGGCCGACAAATGGAGCGGAGAGACGCCCCGCAATTGAACCGACGTTGACGATGCGCCCTTGCGTTTCCCGCAACAACGGCAACGCCGCTTGCGTCATAGCGATCGGCGCGATCACGTTGATCTCAAACTGGTAGCGTAATGCTTCGAGCGGCAGAAATTCCAGTGGCCCCGCAATCGCGACGCCGGCGTTGTTTACTAGACCGCTGAGGGTATCACCGTTTTCGCGCACGGTTTGAACGGCGCGAGTGACGTCGGCCGGAACCGTGACGTCGAGAATGACCGGGCGGATGCGCGTGTGCTCGGCTTCCAGGCGTTCGCGGTCGCCTTCCTTGCGCACGCCGGCGTAGACCGTGTAGCCGTTAGCCGCCAGGTGCATCGCGATGGCATGGCCGATGCCGGTCGATGCACCTGTAACCAGAACTGCGTCGTTAGCCATCTCCCTTTCGTTGGTGAATGATTACCGCGTTGCCTTCGGGATCGGGGCCAAAGGCCATCAGACAGTTCGGTGTTTCGATAACATCGCTGAGCTCGACGCCACGGCTGCGCAGCTCGGCGGCTTTTGCGCGTACGCTATCGACGGCAAACATGACGAATCCGCCCGTGCTCTTATCGGGCATCATCCACACGCCGAATGTCGATCCATCAGCGAGCTCGAACTCGGCGCCGCGCCCTTCCTCATCGATGTCGGTGGGCGTCAATCCGAGTACGTCGCGATAGTACGCGGTGGCGGCCTGTGGGTCGCTGACCATATAGCCGGCAAGATCGATGCCGTGAATCGTCGTCAGCGTTCGCGCTTGGCCGGACGGTTTATGCTCGTCTTTGGTTTTTTTCTGGTGCACGATCACGCCGTTGCCTTCCGAATCGTGGCCCATCGCCATGTAGCAGACGGTCGATTCGAACGGATCGGAGATTTGACCGCCGCGCTCGCGTATGGCGTTGACCGACGCGGCGGCGTCGCCGACCGCGAACATCACGCCGAAGCCGGGAGCCATTTCGTCGCCGTCCGGCTGCCAGATCCCGAACGCGGTGCCGTCGGGAAGGTGGAATTCGGCTCCGTTTTCCGAGACGACCGACGGCTGCATGCCGAGCGTGTCGCGGTAGAAGACCAGCGCCTTCTGCAGATCGCGGACGGTGACGCCGGCCAGATCGGTGCCGGTGACCGCACTGGCGGCGCGGGGCGTGGATTGAACGCTCACGGGGTTCTCCTTTGCGTCGTTTGAAGCTGACCCAAGCGTAACCGGCCTATATGACAGGCACTGTCATATTTAGAAATCTAAAATCGGAGCGCACTTTCGACGCGGTCGATCGCGCGATTGAGCACCTCGCGGATGCGTCGCTCGCCGCCGCTGGCCCCCTGCTCGAACCAGAGTGAGAACGCCTCTTGCAGGGCGCCGGTCAGGGCGCCGCACGCGATACGCACATCGAGATCGTTGGTTGGCCGGCGGAGATGCCGGGCCATCAATGCAGCAAAGAGCTCGATTGTACGCTCCTGTTCCTCGATGAATGCTGCCGCCAACGCCGGCGTCTTTCGGCGAAGCTGATGACGCGCGATGAGCAGCTCGCGATCGCGATCGAAATACTCGGCGACCACACCCGTCATCATCGCGCGCACGGATTCGATGATGGGTTCGTCTGCGGGACGGTCCAGAAGCGACGCAATGACGATCGGATCGTACTCGTCGGTGACCA
>DATHMY010000250.1:0-2414 GCA_035486535.1 Candidatus Acidiferrum sp. | reverse complement strand
AACATCGAAGCGACGGGCGCGACGATCGTTGCCACCGCAAATCCCGGCTGCGCCGCGCAAGTTGCGGCTGGTCTCCGCGCGGCCGGCATCCAAGCCAGCGTCAAACACATCGTCGAACTGTTGGACGACGCCTATACCTAGGGCGCTGCGCTGCGCTCACGCGGACGTCCAGACCTGTTGAAAGAGGCAATCTACGAGGAGACACGGCAACGAGAGCGACCGCTCAGCCGCGATACTCCCGCCATTGCGCGATCAAGCTATGCTCGCCGCGCACCAATGCACAACCACAGCGCATGTTCCACGTACCATCGCGGTTCACACCGAAACGATAACCGACCGCCGCGCGCTGGCCTTCGACGATCATCTCGTCGATTTCGAACCTCCATGCCGGTCCATCGTGAAAAAAGCGGGCGAAATGTTCGAAGATCCTCTCGCGGCCCAGAATGGGTTCGCTTCCCGATTCGTGATAGATGCCGTCGAGGGCAAAGAACGCCGCCGCGCGGTGCGCGTCGTTCGCTTGCCACGCGCCGACAAGCTCTTCGATCAAGTCCCGCAAGGTCATGATGCGAATCTCGCAACGTCGTCGTCCCACCGAAACGGGTCGTCGGCAGTGAGGTGCATGCCGCCGATCCAGCGATCGAGCGGCAGCGTTTGCAGCCAATCTTCGGCGCCGGCGAGGACGGAGCGTCCGCGCCCGGTCACTTCCAACGCGCCCTCTTCTCCTTCCACCAGCGGCGCTATCTGTGACTGAAGATCACGCAGAATCGCCGCAAAGGCGAGATCGCCAAGAAACGCGGCCTCTTCGCGCGATTGCGCGCGACGAAAGAGTTCGTCGGGCGGTGCGGGCCCCGCGGAGACCGCCTGCAGCGCGTGCCGCTGGGATCGCGAGAGACCGTCGCTACTCCATGGAAACTCCTGGCAGAGACGACGCAGAGCGGCACGCAGATACGGCAATCCATTCGCGTCGCGCGTCGACGCTTCGAATAACGCGCCGGGCTCAGTTGCCCCGAGCGCGTCCCACGCCGCGCGCGCCCGATCGAAGAGCGGCTGGGTTACCGTTTTGCGACGCGGCAAAAGTGCGATCAATTCATCCGCGGTCATGCTCCCGAGGTAGTGATCGCTCTGCACCAAGGTCACGCGTCCTGGTTCGAGCGACATCCCATCGAGTTCTACCAAAACCTGCAGCAGCTGCAACTGGTCGTAGAGATCGTGCTCGAACCACAGCACGATTTCGGAAAACTCCGGCGCTCGGCGAAGCGTCGCGTCGCGCGAAGCAAAGTCGTGCAGCAGTTTGATCGGTTTGCCGAAACCGCGCATTGCCAGGTACTCGGCGCGCACGCGGCTGAGCTGCTCCAGCGTGACGCCGGCGGAAACCGGTCCCTCATGTAAGAGGTCACGCCACGGCAGGTGTGTGCCGACCACGCCCGCCTTCTTGAACAGATAGACCACCGCGTCACCGTTGGTGATGTGCAGCGTGGCGGCTTGTTGCGAACTCATCTCGAACGGAGCGGTTCATGGCGATCCTGAATTTTCATCCCGGTGGCACGCCTGATACGCACGACAAACGTGACCGGCGCTTCAGCCCACAGCTCAAACGGCTGCCGGCGCGGGCGGATCTCTCCCGCTTCGCAGGACCTGTCTATAACCAATACCGGACGCAGAGCTGCAGCGCCAACGCACTGGCCGCCGCGCTGGTTCTGCTGGGAAATCAGCAGCACGAAGCGCTCGTCCCGCCGTCGCGATTGTTCATCTACTACAACACGCGCGCGTTGAACGGAACGCAGGCTACCGACTCGGGCGGGACGATCCGCGACGCCATCAAGGCGTACGCCCGGCAAGGCGCCTGCGCCGAACGGCAATGGCCGTTTCGCAAACGCGACATCACGGTGGCGCCGCGACGGGCTTGCTACCGCGACGCCCACGTGCGCGCCATCAGCTACCATCGGGTCGCGCAAAAACTCCAACACCTGCGTGCCGCACTCGCGGAAGGTCACGCGTTCATTTTCGGGATCCAAGCGTACGCGCAACCCTTCACCGAAGCGGCCAAGAGCCGGCAGCTCCGCTTACCGCGCAAGTCCGACACGCTATGCGGCGGTCATGCACTGCTCGCTGTCGGTTACGACACCGCGAAGAAGGCCTTTCTTGCGCGCAATTCACTCGGCGCAGCATTTGCGCGCAATGGCTTCTTTTGGATTCCCGATGCCTACTTCACTAACGCCGAACTGACCTATGATTTCTGGGTCGTCGGTGGCAGCACGGGATGATGGTCGGGATAGGCCGGCGGCGCGTAATGCGGTAACGGATGCTCGCGCAGTTCCTTCATCGCTTCGGCAACGCCGGCTTCGAGTTGCGGATCGTGGCCCTCGCGAACGAGTTTGGGATCCTGCTGTACTTCGATATCCGGCGCGATGCCA
>DATHMY010000249.1:0-7796 GCA_035486535.1 Candidatus Acidiferrum sp. | reverse complement strand
CAGTTCGCGCGTGCGTTTGCTCGACGCCGGGATGTCCATCGACACGAAGCGCGCGAACGGACCGAAATGTTCCGTTGCGCTCGCGCTCGGCACCGAGACGGCCGGCACATTCAACTGCTTGCCGATTGCGGTTGCAATGTCGCGCAGCGTGACACCCTCTTCGCCAACGCCATGTAGCCGTGTGCCCGACGGCGCTTTTTCTACCGCTAAGCGAAAGAGCACCGCAGCGTCGAGCCGGTGCACGGTCGACCAGCGATTCGCGCCATCGTCGACATAGCCGGATGCGCCCTTCGCGCGCGCGATGTTGATGAGGATCGGCACAAAGCCGTGACGGTCGCCCTCACCGTGGACCGACGGTGACAGGCGCACGACCGACGATCGGATCCCTTGCGACGCCATCGCCAGCACGACTTCTTCGGTCGCGCCACGCCCAACCGATTCGGCTGGATCCGCCTCGGTGGCGAGGCGGCCGGGCGTGAGCCCCGCCGTTCCCGACGTCGTGACCAGCGGACGATTTGAGCCGGCGAGAACGCTGCCCAAGGTCTCGATGGCGCGACGATCGGTTTCGGCTGCGGCCACGAAGCCCGCGGCGAATTCCTCGGGTGACGCGGCGCGGAAGAAGTCGTGCACGAAGGCGGTGTGAATCACGCCGTCGCACGCTTGCGCGCCGTGCTTGAGGCTGTCGAGATCGTTGAGATCGCCGCGTTGCACGTCGGCCCCGGTCGTCATGAGCGATGCCGCCGACGCGTCCGAGCGCGCCAGACCGAGCACTTGGTGCCCCGCACCGAGAAGTTCTTTAACGACGGCCGAGCCGACGAACCCGGTCGCACCGGTGACAAAAACTCGCACTGAGATTCCCCTTTTCGATATAAGCTGTGTTCTATGGTAGGTGCGCAGGTGGCCGAGGAAAAGCCGTGAGGTTATACTCCTATAATGACTAATGGGCTAGACAATGCGCTGGGCGAGTTTCTGCGCGACCGCCGCACCAAGCTCGATGCGGCACGCCTCGATATAGCGGTGGCAGAAGGCGCACGCCTGGTTTACGCCGCGAAGAAGTCGCGCAGCGCGCCGGTGTAAGCACGACCTGGTATACCTGGCTCGAGCAAGGGCGCGGCGGTGCGCCGTCGGCCGAAGTGCTCGACCGCTTGGCCGATGCGCTAGCGCTGACCGACACCGAACGCGAGCATTTGTTCTTGCTCGCGCAAAATCGTCCGCCGGAAGCCCGTCATCACGAGAGCGAAGCCGTTTCGCCGCAACTGCAACGCGTGCTCGATGCGATGGAGCATTGCGCCGCCTACATCAAGACGCCTGAGTGGGATGTCATTGCCTGGAATCGTGCTGCGCAGGTCGTGTTTCGCGACTTGATCGCGCTGCCGGACGAGCAGCGGAACTTGTTGCGCATGGTCTTTAGCCCACGCGCGCGTGCCGTGATGACCGGTTGGGAAGCCGTCGCGCACTTTGTTGTAGCGACGTTCCGCACCGAAACCGCGCGCGCCGGAATCTCCGTGCACGCGCAGGCATTGATCGATGAGCTGAGTGTCGCGTCGCCGGAATTTCGGGCACTCTGGCGCAGCCACGACGTGCAGACCCATGGCGAGGGCACGAAATATATCTTGCATCCGACGGCGGGGCCACTGACACTCGAATACTCGGCGTTTGCGATCGACGGGCAGCGGAATTTGAGTATGGTCGTGTACAATCCGGCGACCGCGCAAGACAAAGCTATCGTGCAGGCGCTCGTGGAGAATGAATCGGTCCGTCTATAACACGCGTCGCAAGGACGTGGGTGAATTCAGCGCCGAGAAGGACGATCTGCGCCGAGTAATTCACCCAGATGAGAAAGGCTACCAGGCCGCCGAACGCGCGTAGGTCGACGATAGTGCGGCACTCAATGCGCGTTTCCGGTAGGAACGCGAAGAGGACAGTGAACGCCGCCGCCGTCAGGACGAGCGAGACGACGAACTGCGCGACCCTGCTAACCGCCGAGAAGAAGGACGAGGTGTTGAGCATCGCGTCAACGCCAAGCAACACCATCAAAAGCAACGCAATGACGATGACCACGACGAGCGCGACGGCGCGTGTGCGAATAGCTTCGAGAATCGGTTGCGTCTTGTTCTCGACGTCCCAGAACGGTGTTGAGTGCGCTCTGCAGCGCGGTAAACAGTCCGATTGCGGCAAAGACGAAGACGCTCCAGCTGATGATTTGCGCCAGCACGCTGACGTTATGCTGATTGAACGTCGATGTGACGATCGACTGCACGCCGATTTCGGCTGAGGGACCGGCTGACTGTGCTAGATAGTGATAGAGCGCAGCGCGACGATCTCCATGCATGCCTTATGCCCAGTTTTTCGGAGTAGCGTGTGGCGGCTCGCTCGTTTGGGTATTGATGAAACTGATGAAGAAGAAAACTGCGAAGAAATCGACAGCGAAGAAATCGACAGCGAAGAAATCGACAAAGAAGAAAACGTCCGCTAAAAAGACGATATCTACCTTGCGTAAAAAGGCAACCAGCGTGCGCGGCAAGATCGCGCGCGGAGCTAAGACCACCGCGAAGGTTCTCGCGACGGCAAGCGATCTGCTCGAAGCCGGTTCGGGCGTGGCTGAGACGGTCAGCGCGACGGCAGCCGGAAAGAAAACGAGCCAGCGAAAGAAGCGCTAAGGCGCGAGGCGAAACCTCGCGCGTATGGATAGCGATGAATTCAAGGCGCGCACGACGCGCGCAGCCTTTCTCACCGTGGGCGCGTTGGGCCTGACTCTTGCAGCTGCAGACGCAGCCGGTAGCTCCGGCGAGGCGGCGCCGGCCGGCCGCGGCGCGATCGAAGCGATCTTGCACAAGGCGGCGCGGCACAAGCAAGTGATCGCGGCACCAAAGATCAACAGCGGCGCTGCCCTGCGTTATGCGGGAAATACGCTCAACGCCTTTGAGACCGGGTTCGGAGAAGGCCCCGGCACGCTGCATGTCGCGTGCGTGTTCTACGGCACCGCCCTGTTTTTCGTGGCCGACGACACGTTGTGGAGCAAGTACCAGCTTTTCGACGCGCTCGATCGTTCCGGCGATGCGTTGCCGCTCATCGTGCACTCGCCGCAGAACCCGTTCTATCATTCGCATGTCTCGCGGACGGGCGAGGACTTTACCGTTGAGGCGCTTACCAAGCGTAGCGTCACGTGGTTCGTGTGTAACAACGCGCTCAATGGAATCACGCGCAGCCTCGCGCAGCAACGCGGGCTCGACCCCCTCGCAGTCTACGCTGATTTTCGCGCGCATTTCGTTCCCGGAACAACCGTCGTGCCGTCCGGAACCGGGACTATTGTCCTAGCACAGGAAGCCGGATTCACATTTCTGCCTGCGTAGACAAGCTGACCTACGCTTGCCTGCTCTCGCGAATAATGACGTCGATCACTTTGCGACTGCAGTCAACGTAAGGTTTTCGATAACCTGAGAAAACGGCAAGGCTTCCCTTTGTGACCGACCTAACGTAGCGCGCAACGGCCGTCTAATTATTTGTCTGCCGCGCGAAAGTGTTTGGTCATATGCGAATTTCTGCATTCCCTCGGCTCATAGGAGCCGGGATGTTCATCGCGTCAGCAGCACTTGTTGCTGCGTGCGCTAGCGGAACGGATCGGGCTTATTACCCGGTGCCGACCGCGTCACCGACCGCTCTGGCAAGTTCAGGAACCGTCACGTCGTCAACCACGGTGACCGTTCCGCTTCCCACTCTGGGCGTGACGGGCGTTACGGTTGCCGGCACGTTGCCGACGGCGAACGTTGCCGCGTCGATTACCGAAGGTCTCTCGCTGGGCGCGCCGACCGGGGCAACGGCATTTGCTGCGCGGCGCGATACGCCCGCGTCGCCTTCGCCGATCGTGTACGTTGAGTTTTCAAGCTCGACCTCGGTCACGCTGAGCGCTACGCCGGCGCTCGCGTTCACGCTTACATCGATAACGTCGGGTGACGCCTACTACCTAGCGTACTACAACGGTACGACATGGGTAGCGGCCTACGACGGACCCGGCACGGTGAACGGCAACACGGTTTCGTTTGCTGCCTTCGCCGGAGCGATTCCGATTACGGCGGCCCAGCCGGCGATCTTCGCGCTCTATGCGACGCCGGCCTCAACACCAACGCCGGTGCCGACGCCGGTCGCGTCACCGAATGCAGTAGCGTTAGCGCCGGGCGGTAGCCCGGTGACATTCAGTGTTTCAGAAGCGGGCAACGCGGCGGCCTTCACCTCGGCGATCTCGTGCTCGACCAATCCAACGCCATCGCCTGTGCCGACGTCCGACGCCTTCGTGGCGCAAGTCAGTCCGGCGAGTGCGACACCCTCGTCAGCCGGGGGGGCCGTGACCTTCACCGCTACGCCTGGAAATGAAACCGGCTCGTGCACGGTCACGATCACCGATGCGAACAACGCGTCGATCACTGTACCGGTTACCGTCTCGACCACCAACGTAATTATCTACGGCACGTCTCGCAAAACCGGTAAGGAGTAGCCCGCCATGAAAAAAGGTACGATAACGACCCTTGGATTTGGCGGCGCGCTTCTTGCCGCAGCGCTGCTGGCCGCCTGCGGCGGTGGCGGCGGAACGTCGGGATCCTCGACGCTGCCCAGCGGCATTTCCGCAAACAATCCCGGCGCGGCGAATCAGTCGGGAACGACGAAGGTCACGATTCACCTACCCGCGCCACATGCCTCAACGCGTCAACACACGCACGCGACGCGGCGTCGCGACTATGTGTCGGCCGCTGCCGGCGGCGTTCAAATCGCGGTTACCGCGGGCGGCGTGACGCAGACGGTGTACGCCAACATCTCCTCGAATTCGCCGTTGTGCACGAACGCGCAACCCCAGAGTGCCGGCGAGACCTGCACGATCGCGATCCCAGTCGTCGGCGCGAACGAGACGATCGTTGGGACCGAGGTCAATCAAGCTCCCACCGCCTCAAACCCGACGACTGGATATGGAACGGGATTTCCGACGAGCTCCGCGATCCTCGCGACGGGGAGTACGCCGCTGCAGGTAAGCGGCGGAGCGCAACAGGTGACGCTAGGACTTAATCCGATCGCAGGGGAGCTCTGGGATTGTGAAGAGGGCACGTACACCGCCAACTTCGGAGACGATTATTACAACGGCGCCTCTCGTATCGTCGTCACCGCCGGCGTTGCGTCGACTGGAATCATCACGCCGGTGGGCGGGGACGAGGCGGGCTACAATTATGTGGCTACGCCGAGCCCGCTACCTTCAGGCGCGGCGGCTTTCCAGCAATACGTCGACGTCAACGGGAATCAGCAATCCCTCACCCTTACAGCGCCTGCCAATGTACAGGTCGCGGTTCTCAATCCCGCGTCTACGGCGGCCCCATCGCCTGGAACCACGGCTACGATTCCGGACGATAGTTATGTCTGGGACAACTGCTACTTCGAAGTTGGCGTGAGCGTCAGCGCAAGCTTGCCGACGATTGCGCCGGGCGCAAGCCCGTCGGCGGTCGTCTACGCAAACAACCTCACCGCGACGCTGCCGTTGCCGTTCGTAACAGCCTCACCGAATACGTATGGAAGCAGCTACTCGTTCAACGTGGTACCGATCTCAGTGTCGCCCGCAACCACGGCCATTACCTCCGTTTCGCCGGGGACCGTTGCCGGTTTTGATTGGGGAGCACCGAGCGGTATGAACGCAGAGTCGGCGTTCGGCGGCACAGCAAATGCCTGCATCGACACCATCAACCCTTCGCAATCCGACGCAGCAGTGTCGAGCGCCGGCGCGATCAATACGACAACCTGGCAGCAAAGCTTCACGATTACCGAGTTGAACCCCGGCACGTGCACGTTTGTGCTGTACGACAGCGATACCGGCGTCGTGACCACGTCGGTGACGGTAACGGCTACCTAGCTCCGGATTCGCGCACACGCCTTACCAGAAGAGCTGGTTGGGCGTGTGCGGCGTCACCCACACGATGAGATCCCAGAGCGTTGGAAACTCGAAGATCGTCTCGACGTAATTCGCGCTCGGCACGCGCCCGGCTTTGACGACCGTGGCGGCTGACGGGTTCGATAGATCGCCGCCTAGAGCGACGAAATCTTTGTTCCAAATCCACTGGTCGTAGACCATTTTGTTGCTGCCGGGTTCACGTACGACGTAGTGCACGTGCCCGTTGAATTGGAACCAGCGACACGGATCGATACCCCACAATTGGGGCCGCGGCTCGCCGTTCGGCCGCGGGACCGAATAATCGGCGCCCATCAGGTTGCCGCTGGTGTCGTACCACAGCTGACTGGGATGCGTGGGGTCCGAGGTCCATTGCTTGTTCGCATAGCTAATTGCGCCGGTATCGTCGGGCGCGGTGTAGCGCACATATCCGGCGGCGACGGCGTCGCTCGCGTGCGGAAAGCGCGTGGTGAGATCGTGCTGCGCATTCTGGACGAACGTCGTCTCGGTGGGTGAAAGCGGACCGCGGCAGGTCGCGGTTTCGTCGGCAGCTGCCGGTATCGCGATGGAAAATGCGGCGATGGCGGCGACCAGCGCTGCCATAAAAGTGGCCTTCATTAAAATGCTCCCCATGTTGGCATGGCCGTTGCAACGCATCGCGACCCCGATTCGTGACTAGGCATCGTGGGCGCTGCTTGCGAACGCCTCTGCATGAGCCGCACGCCCGCATCGCGCTTCGGCGAGTCCGCTGAAGCTGATATTCCCGCCGACATTCGCGAAATCTACGAGGCCAATCAGAAAAAGATCGGCTTCGTACCCAACGTCTTTCGCGCCTACGCCAAACGCCCCGAGCATTTCCGCGCCTTCATGACCTATCACGACGTGTTGATGAAGGGCCCGAGCAATCTCACGCGCGCCGAGCGCGAAGCGATCGTGGTCGCGGTCTCTAGCGAGAACCGCTGCCAGTATTGCATGACCGCGCACGGTGCCGCGCTGCGGATTCTCGGCAAGGATCCAATTCTTGCCGAACAGATCGCGAACAACTGGCAGACCGCGGATCTCACGCCGCGCTTACGCGCGATGCTGGCCTTTGCCTCGTTCGTGAATGAACCTGGATTCGCGGCGACCGATGAAGACATCGCGGAGATGCACGAAGCAGGCTTCTCCGACGACGACATTTGGGATATCGCCGCGATCGCTGCGTTCTTCGGATTCTCGAACCGCATGGCGGGCCTGATGGACATGCGACCCAATCCCGAGTTCTATGCCATGGGGCGATGACTAGATCGATCGGTTGAGTTCGTGTTCGATCGCGTCGGCGAGCAGCGGATCGTCGGGGCCGATGTCAGAGGTAAAGCGCCCAACGACCGTGCCGTCCCGCGCAATGAGAAATTTTTCGAAGTTCCAGAAGACATCGCTCGGGTCGTTGCGCGAGATCCCGTATCCCGCCATTTGCTTGGCAAACGAGCCGTCGGGTTTCTCGGTCGCGCGCGGCTGCGCCGCGATCAGCGAGCGATAGAGCGGGTGGCGCGTCTCGCCCTGCACCGAAATCTTCGAGAACAGCGGAAAATCGACGCCGTACGACGTCGAACAGAACTGGGCGATCTCTTCGTCGGTTCCCGGCTCTTGAGCGCCGAAATCATTGGTTGGGAATCCAAGCACGACCAAACCGCGTTCGCGCTGATCGCGGTACAGACGTTCGAGGCTCTCGTACTGCGGTGTGAAGCCGCATTTCGACGCGACGTTCACGATGAGTAAGACCTTGCCCGCGAATTCACTCAGCCGGCTCGGCGAGCCGTCGTTCTTGGCGACGGGGATATCATAGATTGCGCTCATAGCGTCTCTAACCCGGCGGCCACGGACGGGGATTCGC
>DATHMY010000248.1:0-4300 GCA_035486535.1 Candidatus Acidiferrum sp. | reverse complement strand
GCGTGGCCGAGCGTGTCGTTGACGTCCTTGAAACGATCGAGATCGAGGAAAAGAGTAGCGACGCGGCCGAGGCGCGATTGGGCCACTTCGATCGCGTCGCGGAGCTTTTCGGCAAGGAAGACGCGATTCGGCAACCCGGTGAGCGCGTCGAAATAGGCCATGGCGCGCAGGCGGGCGCGCTGGCGGCTGCGATCGATCGTGCCCGCGATCAGCGTTGCGATCAAGCCCAAAAGATCGGCGTCGGTCGATGAGAACTCGCGCGCGGCGCCGTGCGCGTCCGCGAAGACCAGCGCGCCGTACGGATCGCCGGCAACGTCGAGCCGCATCGCGATGCCGTTGCGGAAGGGCACCGGAATCGCCGCCCCCGGCAGGCCGGACACGCTCGTGGCCATGGCGATGATTTCGTCGTCGTCGACCGTCTCGGCACTCGGCTCGCGATAGACGGCCTCGATGCGCGGCGTACCGGCGTCGATCTCGACCACCGCGCCGAGGGTGAGATCGCACGCGTGGCAACCCATCTCGAGTGAGGCGCGCATGCGCACGTCGGGATAATCGCCGCTCGCAGCGATGAAGTACAGATTGCGGATGCGCAAGCTCTGCATCTCGGCACGGCGTTCGGCAGCTCGACGCTCGGTGATGTCTTGCACCACGCCGTAGACGCCGATACGTTCGCCGCCCTTATATTGCGGGATCAGCGTGACCTCGAGTTCGATCGTCGAACCGTCGACATTGGTCGACTCAACGTTGAGCGAGACCGGGTGCCCACTGAGCGCGCGCATAAACGCCGCGCTGGCCCGAGCGCGCTCGTGCTCTGGCACGAAGTTATCGAAGTGCGAACCGATGACGTTTTCTCGCACGCGGCCGCCCATACGAATCGCCGCGTCGTTGGCGTCGATCACCTGGCCCGTGCGATCCAAAGATACCACGCCCTCGGGGTTGTGCTCGAAGAGTGAGCGCAGCGCTCCCTCCGCCGCACGTATCTCGGTTTCGTCGCGAATAATCGAATATGCACCGACGATCTCACCATCGCGCCGAAGCGGGACCGTGGTGATCATCACCTCGAGGGGTTGCCCCGCTAGCGAGCGGACGCGCGCATGATGGACCAGCGTTTCGCCGGCTAGAGCGAGGCGCAAGTATTCGTCGTGCTTGGCCACGTCGTCCGCGTCCACAAAGGCGCTGAAGTGCAAGCCGATATACTGCTCGCGCGCCCTCGGATCGATCCGCGCCGCCGCCTCATTGACATCGATGATGCGACCATCGCGATCGAAGATCATGACGATGTCGGGATTGTACTCGAAGAGCGATCGGAAGCGTTCTTCGCTCTCGGCAAGCGCGTTTTGCGCGGCCAACGACTCGGTGATGTCTTCTGCGTACGAAAGCGCGTGAAACGTCGTCGAGTCCTGCAGCGCGAAGGTGGTCCAGCGGCAGGTCCGCACCTCGCCGGTGGCCCGATGATTGCGATTAACGTTGACCAGCGTGCGCACGTTGTCGACACCGTCGAGGCGCTGCTGCAGTTCGCGCACGAGCGGTTTGTCTTCCGGAGCGACGAGATCGAAGTCGTCGATGGTCTTGCCCATCACCTCGGATGAGGCATAACCGAACATGTCGGTCGCTCGAGCAGACCAGTAGGTCACGCGATAATTGGCATCCCACGCGATGATCGCCAGTGGTGAGCGCGACAGCAGTTCGTCCAGCAGACGGAGATCGCGTTCGCCAAGCATCAGCGCTTAGTGTGCAAGATACTCGAAGAGCCCATGCACGCCGCCTTCCCGGCCAAAACCGGACTCTCGATAACCACCGAAGGGCGAGCTGGGATCGAATTGGTTAAACGTGTTACACCACACAACGCCCGCACGTAAACGCTGCGCCACCCACATGTTCTTGCTTCCCTTGTCGGTCCAAACGCCGGCGGAGAGGCCATAGGGCGTGTTGTTGGCCTTCTCAACGGCTTCGTCGGGCGTGCGGAAGGTGAGAATTGAAAGCACGGGGCCGA
This sequence comes from Candidatus Acidiferrum sp., assembly GCA_035486535.1. Lineage (GTDB taxonomy): Bacteria > Vulcanimicrobiota > Vulcanimicrobiia > Vulcanimicrobiales > Vulcanimicrobiaceae > Aquilonibacter. Next base: position 2,307 of record DATHMY010000248.1, on the reverse strand, counting down.
AGATTTCTTCGCGCGCGATCCGGTGTGATTGATGGACGTTGGAGAAGAACGACGCCGGGAAGAAGAAGCCGCGCGAAGGAAGATCGCACTGTTGTTGCACGAGCGTGGCACCTTGCTCGACGCCGCTGCGCACTAGCTCCTCGATCTTTTCGAGTTGCGCGCGCGAGTTGATCGCCCCGATGTCGGTATTCTTGTCGAGCGGATCTCCCAGACGCAACGTTTGCAACCGTTCGGTAAGGCGTACGACGATTTCGTCGTGCACGCGCTCTTCGACGAGCAATCGCGAGCCGGCGCAACACACGTGGCCTTGGTTGAAATAGATGCCGTTCACGACGCCTTCGATCGCTTGGTCCATCGGGGCGTCGGCAAACACGATGTGCGCGGCTTTGCCCCCAAGCTCGAGCGTCAACCGCTTGTCGCTGCCGGCGAGCCGCCGAGCAATGATTTTGCCGACTTCCGTCGAGCCGGTAAAAGCGATCTTATCGACGTCGGGGTGTTCAACGAGCGCCGCGCCGGTGGTGCCGTCGCCCGTGATCACGTTCACGACACCTGGCGGCAGATCGGCCTCTTCGATGATTTGGGCGAGCGCAAGGGCCGTCAGCGGCGTGGTTTCGGCCGGTTTGAGGACGACCGTATTCCCGCATGCGAGCGCCGGGGCAATCTTCCACGCGGCCATGAGCAGCGGGAAATTCCACGGCACGATCTGCCCGCAGACACCGAGCGGCTGCGGCTCACGCCCGGCGCGCATCACCCACTCGAGCTTGTCGGCCCAGCCCGCATTATAAAAGAAGTGCGCCGCCGCCAGCGGGATATCGAAGTCGCGCGACTCCTTGATCGGCTTACCGCCATCCATCGTTTCGAGCACGGCAAGTTCACGCGAGCGTTCGGTAATCGCACGCGCGATCCGATAGATATACTTCGCCCGGTCGGCAGGCTTGAGCTTGCGCCAGTACTTGTCATAGCCTTTGCGCGCCGCGCGCACCGCGCGATCGACGTCGGCAGCATCGGCTTGCGCCACCCGAGCGAGGACGGTTTCGGTCGCGGGATTGACGGTCTCGAACGATAAGCCGCTCTCCGGCGGTGTCCACCGGCCGTCGATAAATAGGCCATAGTCGTCGCGAATCTGCGGCCGGACGCTTTCGGGCGCCGGCGCGTAGTCAAAGATCGCCATCTTTTAATCCTTCGGTATGTAATCGATTCCCGCGTAGTGGCCGGTCTCTTCTTTTTCGAGCTGCATGAGCAGATCGTCGAGGAGCGAGCTCGCGCCGATGCGGAAGAGGTCCGGCGTCAGCCACGCGTCGCCCAGCGTCTCCTTGACGATCACGAGATACGTCAAGGCCTGTTTCGTGTTGCGGACGCCGCCCGCAACTTTGAGGCCGCGGCGCTCACCCGTGCGTCGTGCAAAGTCTCGAATCGCCTCGCACATAACCAGTGCGGTCGGAAAGGTCGCGTTGGTACCGACTTTACCGGTCGACGTCTTGATCACGTCGGCGCCAGCCTCGAGCGCGAGATCGCTCGCGCGGCGGATGTTGTCGTATGTCCCAAGCTCACCCGTCTCGAGGATGACTTTGAGGTGCACGTTCGGGCTGCACAACTGTTTGACGGCAACGATCTCGCTGTACACGCTGCCTTCGTCGCCGGAAAGAAACGCACCGCGATCGATGACCATGTCGATTTCATCGGCGCCGGATTCGAGCGCTGCCGCGGTGTCGGCGAGCTTCACCTCGAGGCTCGAGAGGCCACTCGGGAACGCGGTCGCGACCGATGCAACCTTGACGCTGCTGCCGCGCAGCGATTCTTTCGCGACCGGCACGAGATTCGGATAGACGCAGACCGCAGCGACACTGGGTACGTTCGGCCATCCTGGACGCGGATTGATCGCTTTGGCGCAGAGTGAGCGCACGCGGCCGTTCGAATCCTTGCCCTCGAGAGTCGTGAGGTCAATGCAGCGGATCGCAAGCGTGATGCCTTCAAGCTTGGACGAGGTCTTGATAGAACGCTTCGCGAGCGAGCCGGCGCGCGATTCGAGCATGACCGCATCGACGCTGACTACGGGACTCGCGAGCGTTGGCATCGGGGCGCTTACAGCGTTCCGCGCTTTGCTTGCTCTTGTTCGATGGAAACGAAGAGCGCCTTGAAGTTGCCCTTACCGAACGAGAGACTGCCCTTGCGCTGAATGATTTCGAAAAACACCGTCGGGCGATCTTGCAGCGGCTTGGTGAAGATCTGAAGCATGTAGCCCAAATCGTCCCGATCGACAAGGATACGACGCTCGCGCAACACGTCGAATGCTTCGTCGATCTTTCC
>DATHMY010000247.1:0-15912 GCA_035486535.1 Candidatus Acidiferrum sp. | reverse complement strand
ATTCTTGAATGTTGACCACGCAGCGCTCTGGCGGAATCTCCAGATATTTCATGGCCGCATCGATGATGCGCTTGTTGGCCTGGTGTGGGATGAGCACGTCGACATCGCTCTTTTGCAAGTTCGCCTTCTCGAGCGCGCGATCGGTGGCTTCGATCATCTTGGTAACGGCGAATTTGAAGACTTCGCGGCCTTCCATGTGAATGCGGTCGGCCTTGCGGTCGAGCGTGGCATGCGAGACGGGCAGGCGCGAGCCACCGGTTTCCACGCGAAGCAACTCCGGCCGGCTGCCGTCGCTGCCGAGTTCTGAGCCAAGAAACGAATCGTCGACGCTGGCTTCGAGCACGACCGCTCCGGCGCCGTCGCCGAAGAGAATTGCGGTACCTCGGTCGGTGCGATCGACCAATTTGGAGAGCGTCTCCGCGCCGATGAGCATGATGCGCTTGTAGACGCCGGCACGAATCATCGACGACGCGACCGTCAGACCGTAGATGAAACCGCTGCAGGCGATCTCCATGTCGAAAGCGGCCTTGTCGCGCGCGCCGAGTTTTGACGCCACGATGCAGGCGGTGGCGGGAAAGAGGTAGTCAGGGTAGACCGTGCACAGGATGTACGCGTCGATGTCGTTTGGTTCGAGCTTCGCGCTCGCCAGCGCGTTCCGCGCCGCCGCCAATGCCAAATCACTGGTCGCTTCGTTCTCCGAAGTCCAGTGACGGCGTTTCATCCCCGTACGCGACGTGATCCATTCATCGGACGTATCGAGCCACTGCTCGAGATCGTGGTTGTCCACGATGCGCTCGGGCGCGTAGTGCCCGACGCCGACGATCTTTACCCCGGTCAAGAGGCCTATCGCTTATTCGTGATCGTGACCGGCGTGCTGATCGCGGACCTCGACGACCTGACGGCCATCATACGTGCCGCAATGACCGCACACGAAGTGCGGGCGCTTGGGCTGATGACACTGGGGGCATTCCACGGCCGTGACCGCGTTCAACTTCCAGTTCGCCGCACGACGGCTGCGCGTTTTACTGCGCGGCGTCTTCCACTTTAGATTTGCCACTGTTCGACTCTCTCGTCTCCGTTAATATTGTATGCCAGCGCAGTCGTCGCTGCAGCGCAGCCCCATCGGCATCTCGCTAAGCAGCACCTGTTGCGCTAAGTCTGCGACGTCCAGGCGGGTCCCCGTCAGGACGTTGTTCTCGTCGAATGGGTCGTTCTCGCGACCGGCATTCGGATCGAGCCGCTCGTCGACGTCGGCGTGCACCGCCACGTCGACCTCTTCCAAGCACGCGTCACACGCGCCGTGCGCCCGAGCGTCGACCGTCCCTACTATATGAAGTAGGCGATCGACGTAGCGCATTTCCAATCGCACCGTCGCCGGACTCGGAAACGAGATTCCCTCGAATTCCTCGATCGGCACCTCATCCTCGACCAGCATAAGCTGCCGGCCGCCACCGAGGATTCCACTAATATCAATCTTGTGCGAGCGAGCCATGGCGTGTTTGTGACCTGTCGTAGGATGGGGGCCCACCCTGCGGCGAGCCCCCATAACGACTAGGCGATTGTAGAACCCCGCAGGGGTCTTGTCAAACACCGGGGTCGGCGGGATGGAGAGGCACGATGAACCCGCTCGGATCCCTCGCCGGCCGCCTCGCGGCTGAAGGCGTGAACTACGCCCCCGAGATCGCCTCGGCCGCTGCGAAGCACGGGGTCGACCCAAGGCTGCTTGCGGCGGTGGCGGCGCAAGAGACCGGCGGACCGGGCGCTAACGGCGGCCACAACGAGGTCGGAGACGGCGGGCACGGCCGCGGCCTCTTCCAAATCGACGATCGCTGGCACGACTTCGCCAAGACCTCCGCGGCGATGGACCCCGCCCAGAACGCGGACTACGCCGCCGGCATGCTCTCGGGGCTGCTCAAGCGCTACGGCGGAAACGTGCGCGAAGCGCTCAGCGCCTACAATTCCGGAAGTCCGACCGGCGAGGGCACGAGCACGACCTGGGCGGACGGCCACACCCTCGACTACGCCGACTCGGTGCTGCGTCACTATCAACAGCTGGGTCAACCAGAGAGGAAACAATCCATGAGCTTCAATATCGGCAGCGCGCTCTTGGGCGGCGTTGAGGGGCTGCTCACCGGCGGCCCGATCGGCGCTGCGGCCGGCGCCGCCTCGTCAGCGATGTCGGGTCTCGATCCGTCATCACTCGAAAGCGCGCTCAGCCAACAATCGAGTGCCTTCACCAACATCAACACGCTCTCGTCGCTCGCGCAATCAGCGCCGCAAAGTGATAACTTGCTGGCCAGCCTGATCGACGGCGACAGCGACGGTAACTAGGAGACGGACATGAGCTTTCTCGCACCGATGCTGGAAGCGGCAGCACCTTCGATCGTGGGCAGCTTGGCCGGCGGCGCGGCTTCAAGTGTGCTGGGTAACGGGTTGAGCGGCCTTTCGCAAGGCGCGATGGGCGGTTCGAACGCAAGCTTATCCGGCATGCTTAGTGCGAACGACGCGTTCAACACCGGCTTGATGGGACAAGAGATGGGCGCGCAAGACCAGCTCGATCTGCAAGCGACGCTCTTTGATGAAGCCATGGACCAGCAATCGGAAAACATGCGCGAGATCAATTCGCTGCGCGACGCGCAGATGGCACAGCGCAAAGCCGACGATGGCATCACCAAGAAGTTCATCGAAAGCATCGGCGGATGATCGAGGCACTGAGCATGGCGGCGCGCGCACCCCGCGCGCCGCAGGCCAAACCAGCAGCCGACCCGGCGACCGGCGCGGCGGCCGCGAGCCCGGACGATGCCACGACGGCGCAACAGCACGCCCTCGCTACGATGAAGACCGCCTTCGACTATCAGACCGCGCTCGACGCCGAGGCCGAACGCGAGCGCGAGGCCCTCGAGGCGCTGTTGCTGGCGCAGCTCAAAGACGAGGACGAAGTGATGAAGAAATGGATCGCGATGATCGGCTAGCCGCCGTCATCCTGAGGCCCTCGAAGGGTATTGCGCGGGTGTGCTATATTCTCACTTGTCCCCTCGCGGGCCATTAGCTCAGCTGGTTAGAGCGCATGCTTGATAAGCATGAGGTCCCTGGTTCGATCCCAGGATGGCCCACCATTACAAAAGCCCCGCGATTGCGGGGCTTTCGTTTTGTCTACGGTGTTGGGCTCGGCGATGGCGTCGCGCTCGGTGGAAACGTGTGCACGCCCGGATCCGGCGTCGGTTCGTATTTCGGACCGAGCGTCGCCGGTGCCGTGCCGTCGGGAACGGTTGCGACAGTGCTATTCGCAAGCGTCACGACGTGAAAATCGCTTCCCTCTTTGAGCAGGACGTCGTCGCCCTTCTTCGCCGCCAGACAAACGAACCCGCAGAACAAATACTGGCCGGCGGTGCTGCCGTTGTGCTCCTTTATCACGGTGGCGTCGCTGATTTGTCCGGGCACGCTCACGAGCAAATCGCCGCCGCCGGGTTCGGTGAGGCTCTTGATCACGAGCGTAAGCTCGCCGTTCACGTGCGCGCCGGCAGCATGCCGTGCTTCAGTGATAACGCCGTAGCCGGGAGATCCCTTTGGAAGCACGAGCGCTCCGCCGACCGCGTAATCATTTACCGTTTCCACAGCAAAGACGTCACCTTCGTTACGCGTGCGCGATCCCACATCGGTTACCAAGCGCACCGCGATTTTGTCGCCGGCGGGGACATCAACGGTGGCCGCGGGCGTGGCCGCAACAAGCGCAGCAGTAGCCGAGGCGATTAAAACAAACGTCTTGAACATGAAGCGGCTTTTCGACCGCCCCACGTAGACCACCTATAGGACTTTCTGCCTATAGCCGTGTCGCCGCCACGATGGATGCCAGCGCTCGCGGGTCGGTCACCATGCCCATATGGTTCACGCCGGGCACGAGGATAACCGGCACGTCAGCACGCTCGCCATGAATGACCGCAGCGTAGCGATTGGCGTAGAAGATTTCGTCATCGCTGCCCACGAGCACGATCATCGGCTGCTTTACCGCTGCCAGTCGCGTAACGACATCGCGCGGCGCGCTGAAATTCATCTGCATCCGGTACGAGTAGGCGGCAACGAGCGGGACCGGCGCGGTCCGATCGATCGCGAACGCAACAATTGGCAGCCCGTTGAACCAGCGGACCCCGACGGCATTGAGCGTGCGCAGTGCAATGATACGCCCGATGTATGGAGTCGCCCAGCCGCCGAGATCGGGGCGGTTCGTCGGCGATGCGTAGCCAAGCAGCGGCGAAAGCAACACGAAGCGGTCGAACCAATGCGCTTGCGGACCCTCGGCGATGCGCAACACGAAACCGCCGCCCGACGAGTGCCCCATCAATGTATACGTGGCGCCGGGATGGAGCGGACGAATGACGCCCATGAAGTCGGCAAGATCATTATCGAGCTGGCCGATGTAGTCGATATCACCAGGCCGTCCGTCGTGACCGTGACCGCGCAGATCCGGCACGTAGACCGTGTCACCGATGGCGTTGAGCGATTGCGCGACCGCGTGCATGCCGCTGCTTTCGCCGGATGACCCGTGGATGAGTACGACTACGTCGCGATTCGTGCCGGGATAGAGACGATAGCTCAAGCGTTGGCCATCGCGCGCGGTAAACTGCTCGAGCTTGGGAAGCCCGGCGAAGTCGACGTGCCGCATCGGATTGCTTACCGACAACATCTGGACCGGCGACGGCTTGGTGCCGAAGATCATCAGGCCCGTCAGACCCACGATCTCCACCGCAACAATCGTTGCAACGCTGATAGCCGCCCATTTTGCAATATGCAGCATCCGCGGGTATGTGGTAACCATAGGCCACTCCAATTGAAAGTGGCTCAGTATAGCATACTAACGACTTCCAAAGAGCGTTCCTGGTGGCGGGGCGTTGTCAAACGCGTAATTGTCAAAGTCATACTCGGCGTCGAGCGTGCTCCATTGATCGTACACCTTCATCGTATAGGTCCAAAGCACGCGGCGGACGACCGCATAGCCGTTGACGTGCTGCATCTCGACGGAGAAGTCGGTGAGCACGTGTTCGAGCGACCAATCCACGCCGGCAATCGTCAGGTAGTCCGAGACAACGACGCGCGCAATGTCGCGCGAACGGCGATCGATCCAAATTTCCTTTAAGGCCGGCCGATCCGTGGGAGCATTGATCAACACGATATCCGCGACGCTCTGACCGTCGACAACCTGATCGCCGCGATCCACGCATTGGCGCTGCGCTTCGTTGTGTACGTCGGCGATCAGTGGCAGTGCAAATCGTTGCGAAGCGATCGCGAGCCAATCGTCGCGCCGCTTGCCGTAGGGCCCCAGCACCGGCGGACCTGGTTCCAGGAAGTTGGAGATAAACGGACGCGCCCAGCGATCGTCGTCGATCGAAGCGATGCCATCGTCCCGGTAGGTGATGTTGGCCGTTGCGCGTTCGTAGCGGCGCCGGTCTTCTTCAATGTTGACCAGCTCCGAGTAGGTGATGTACGCTGCGTGCGGGGCGGCGGCATCGCGTTCGATCGCCGCAAAGACCATTTGCCAGCACGCGTCGTCCGCTCGGGCGGCGGCGCTGGTCGCCAGCACCACTGCGACGGCAAGACTACAGAAAAGAAATAAACGAGTCATCGGCGCTGCCCTCGTAACTCCAATCCTCTCGCGCCCAGGCGCGGTTTGCAAGGGGGAGGGGGCCGAGCCGAAGGCACGAATGGGGTTGCGCGCCGTGGGGACGTAGCTCAGCTGGTAGAGCGCCTGCTTTGCAAGCAGGATGTCAGGGGTTCGAGTCCCCTCGTCTCCACCACCCCATCGGAGACAGCATGACGTCGAAGTGTACCGCGGCCTTCATTGGCGCGCTCGTGTTCAGCAGCGCGGCAGCGTACGCCGCCGACGTTCCTTCCGACGTGTACAAGACGATCACCGGCGACTACGCGTTGAGCTGCGCCGCCGTACTCGATCCGACCGACGCCAAATTGACCGCCGCGTTCGGCTACCTTTCACCCGACTATGTCGACACCGACGTCAAGGGCAAGACGCTCACGCGCGATCAAGTCGTCGCTATCAGCACGCAGTTCCTCAAGCAGCTGCATGCGACGGCTTGCGAGCCATCGGTGCTCTCGCAGACGCTCAACGCCGATGGCAGCGTCACGGTCATAACGCAACTGCACATCGCCGGCAGCATCGAAAGCCCCAACGGCAAACACGACGTCGACGCAAGCCAGAAGGCGCAGGACACTTGGAAGCAAGTCAGCGGCACGTGGATGCTCGTGCAAGGGCTCGAGCTACACACCACCGTGAAAATGGATGGCAATACGATCCAAGACGAAGGTCAGTAGGACCCGCAATGAAGCAGGAAGGCCCCTAGCCTCGTCGTAGAGTCGGTGTCGCCACATTGGGGGGCATAGCTCAGCTGGTAGAGCACTTGCATGGCATGCAAGGGGTCAGGAGTTCGAGTCTCCTTGCCTCCACCAATTGATCCAATTAATCGCGCACACCCCACCTCTTCATCTCCGTCACCATCTCGGACGGCGTGTAGGTGGTGAAGTCGGTGACGGCGCGGCCGGTCACGGCCACGTCCACGGATAGTCGGGTTAGCGTCAGAAGCTTCTGCCAATCCCGTGGATAGAGTTGGGTCGCGTCATCTTTAAACATGATGACGATGTACCAACGTAAAGTTTTCGTAAAACCTACTCGCCTGCAGGGCAATACAAGCAAGAGCCCGGCCGCTTTGCAAGCCGCCGGGCTCCTCGTTTTCTTCCTATACGTGCAAGGACGTTTTAGTCCAGGTGCACGCTGGTACATCGATTTCTATGTATCAGCCCATCAAAATCAAACACACTCTCATCGCGATTGGTTCCGCGTTGACCGTACTTCTCGCTGGATGCGGTGGTGGCACGTCGCCGAGCACCGTCGTCTCCAATACCAACTATGGCTATTTTCGTTTTGTAAATGGATCGGCCGACTCGGGCGCCGTTGACGTCTACGTCGACGGCACCAAAGTCAATACGAGCGCTCTCGCGTATGGCGACATCACGAACTACGCCCAGTTCAAGACCGGCTCACACACCATCGCGGTAGATGCAACCGGAACGCAGACCGCGATCGTCGGCATTCCCACAGCGGCGCTTGCCCAAAGCCTCAACGGTTCGACCTACGTCGACCTCGTGATCGTCGGCGAACAGCATCCAACCGTCGTTGCCGACACGATGAACATCCTGGCTTTCGTCAATACCGACTACAGCACGCCGAGCGGCGGTTTCGCGCTCAACTTCCACAATGCAGCCGTCGCGACCGCAGCAATGACGACCGCGTTCGGCATTACGTCGTCGTCGGGCTCGCAACAGCTTGGCGCAACGATGAACGTCGCGGGCGCAACGCAGCCCGTTGGCGTTCCTAGCACGTTCATTTCGCCGACGATGACGGTGCAGTTCACCGCCAAGAGCGGAAGCGCGGCGGCGGTAACGCTCAACCCGGCACAAATCGATCCGTCGGGGTGTGCAGCCAATACACTTCCGTGCAATAGCGGCAGCCTCTCACTGTACTACATCGATGGACCGGCGGCATCGACCGCGCCCAGCGCCGGACCGTATCCCGACGGGATCACAGCGTCGCAAACCACGGCGTTCGCCGGGATTTTCGACGCCAACGGCACCTAAGCGCATGCTATACTACGCGAGCGAAGTACGCCGGGTGATTGCGCCATTGCCGCTGACGCGGTAACGGTGAGGAAAGTCCGGGCTTCATCGGGCAGGGTGCAGGATAACGTCCTGTCGGGGTGACTCGAAGGAAAGTGCCACAGAAACATACCGCTTGTCGGCGGGCCGGGCGCAAGCTCGGCCCCGCCGATGTGCAAGGGTGAAATCGTGAGGTAAGAGCTCACGGAGTGTCGCGGTGACGCGCGCTCGGGCAAACCCCACCTGAAGCAAGACCGCTCGACCAAGGGTCTTTATGGCCCCGGACGGCCCGTCCGTACGAGTTATGTCGCAACGAGGCATGCGGTAACGCGTGCCCCAGAGAGATAATCGCCGGCACCCGCAAGGGTGCGCACAGAATCCGGCTTACAGGCGTACTTCGCACGACTCGCAACTTTGCGGGTCTTTCCCGGCGTCTTAGCCAAAGATATGAGCATGACCGAGCAGCGTTTTACCCCCGAAATGACCGTCGACCAGGCCTTCAACGTGCACGCCGGCGCGCGCCGCGTTTTCGCCCGTTTTCATTTGGGCGGGTGTTCGAATTGCGCGATCAGCGAAACGCACACCATCGGCGCGGTGAGTGAAGATTACGGCATTCCGCTGCCGATGCTGCTCGATAGCCTCAACGCGCTCTTCGATCAGGGATCGCTGACGATCGGCGACAAGGTGCGCATTCCCGACGAGATCCGCGGCAAGATTCCACAGCTCGCGAACGTGCCCGAGATCGGCGAGATCACCGGCTCGGAAAACGGGGCCTACACTGCCGAATTCGGCGACGTGCGGCTGCAAGGATTAGCCGAAGACTTCATTCCGGTTGAAGCCACCGCTTCAAAGGCGAGCTAGAGGAGCTTTCGGTCCTCGAAGCCCTCGTCGAGCGCGTGCCAATGCGTCACGCGCGTCTCTCCCGCTTTCCAGCACAAATACGTCGGTTCGCCACGACGCGTCGATGGGAAATCGACCAAACCAAGGTCGATGTCTTTGACGATGCAGCCGAATGACTCGATGCGATGGATGAGACGTACGATTTCGCTCTTGAGATCGCCGAAGCGCGGCGGGGGAAATGGCGAGCGCAGTCCGGCCAGGCGCGTCGTGCCGATCGATGACGGCGGCGGGACGCGAAGCGCCGGATCGGTTTCGAGCAGCTTGATGGCCAGATCGCGCCGTTTGCCGAGCAGCTCGTCGACCAGGGGCGCCAGCTTAGGAATGAGGGCGTTGGCTTTCTCAGGCGAAAAGAACTTCATGCGGCTGCAACGCTCCCTCTGCCGGCCATGAGCGCGGCTCGAATCGTCTTCGTCACCGGACTCTCCGGCGCCGGGAAGAGTCATGCGATCAAGACCTTTGAAGACTTGGGCTTTTACTGCGTGGAACACCTGCCGCCGGCGGCGCTCGACGCGACCCTGCGCGTCTTGGATGCGAGCCGCACCGCCAACATAGCTGTTACCCTTAACAACCACGACGACGCGCTGCTCGGTGACGCACTTGCCGCCATCGAAGCGACCGCTCGAATCCGCGCGGTCGACGTGCTTTATTTGGAAGCGCGCGACGATGCGTTGGTACGCCGTTTCAGCGAAACACGACGCCGGCATCCATTCGAAGCGCTCGGTTCCTTGCGCGACGCGATCGCTGCGGAGCGCGCCGCATTGCGTCCCCTGCGCGAGCGCGCCACAATGTGCATCGACACCACCGAGCTCAACCACGCAAGTCTCAAAGAACGACTGGCTGCCGCCTTCGCTCCCAACGAGCGCGCCCTGCTCACCGTGACGATCGTACCGTTCGGCTTTAAGTACGGTGTGCCGCTCGATCTCGATCTGCTCTTCGACGTACGCTTTCTGCGCAATCCCAATTATGACGACGCGCTGCGACCGCTGACCGGCGAAGATGAGGCAGTGGTGAAATTCATTGAGGCCGACCCGGCATGCGCCCCATTCGTGGCGAAGCTGACCGACATGGTGGACTTTTTGGTCCCGCGCTACATTGCCGAAGGCAAGGCGCGCGTGACGATCGGCATCGGATGCACGGGCGGACGGCATCGCTCCGTCTACGTCGCCGATCGCCTGTACGCGCATCTTGCCGCCGACGAGCGCCTCGCGCTCGCGGTCGATCCGCGAGACTTGGGCCGCTAGCATGGGACGCCGCGTCATCTCGCCGTTGCGCTGGCTCTTGCCTGGACTTGGGATCAAGCGCTGGCTCGTGCTCGTCGTGATCGGCGTTGCGCTGCTCGTTGACGGTATTTACCGTTGGCTGGTCGCCGAAGGCGGCGGCCTGCATATCAACGAGGGCATCGACGCATTCGTCGATGACTATTTCTCGCCATCCTACCTAACCTGGATGTTCATCATCGCCGGGCTGGTCGCCATCATCTACGGCTTGAGCCGCTGGCTCAAGTCGATGACGCGCACCCCGCGTAGCGGCGATCAGGGCTTGCTCGACTCGCTCCTCGTGCGCCGGCTCGAGCAGGGCTATAAAGTCGTCGCCATCGGCGGGGGCACGGGACTCTCAACGTTGCTGCGCGGGCTCAAGCGACGCACGACCAACCTTACGGCGGTGGTGACTGTGTCGGATGACGGCGGTTCGTCGGGTCGCCTGCAAAAAGAACTCGGCGTGTTGCCGCCCGGCGACGTGCGCAACTGTCTCGTTGCGCTGGCCGATGACGAAGCGCTCGTCACCGATCTGTTCCGCTATCGCTTCGAAGAGAGCGGGAGTCTGACGGGGCATTCGTTCGGGAATCTCTTCCTCGCCGCAATGAGCGGCATCACCGGAAACTTCGATGCGGCGATCAAAGAGTCGAGCCGCGTGCTCAACATCGTCGGTCGCGTGCTGCCGACCACGCTCTCGGTCGTGCAACTCTGTGCCGAACTCGACGACGGAACGATCGTCGCCGGCGAATCGAACATTCCCAAAACGCGGCAGCCGATTCGGCGCGTCTTTTTCGATCCCGGAACCGCGATGCCGCTCGACGAGGTCATCGAGGCCATTCGCGCGGCCGACGCGATCGTGCTGGGACCGGGCTCGCTCTTCACCTCGATTCTTCCGAACTTTCTCGTCGAGCGCATCACCTACGAAGTCGCGCATGCAAACGCCGTCAAAATCTACGTATGCAACGTGATGACGCAACCCGGTGAAACCGACCATATGACCGCCGCCGATCACGTTGAAGCGCTCTTCCGCAATGCCGGCGCTCGCGTCTGCGACTACGTGATCGTCAACGACGAACCGCCACACAAACTCCTCATGACCTACGCCGAGGAACGCCAGGAACCGGTCATCCCCGACATCGAGCGCATCAAAGCACTCGGTGTCATTCCGATACGCGCGCAAATGATCAGCGAAAACCTCACGGTTCGGCACAATCCCGAGAAGCTCGCGGATCAAGTGCTCGAGGTGATCGACCGGGCGGTTGCCGAGCGCGCGACCTTCGTGAAGCCGGCCAGCGCCTATGCTAAGGCGAGCTCGGCTGCTGCATTGCGACGTTGAGCTCGAACGACTTACCGGGTTCGGCGTCAGCACTCGCGTTGATGTCGGCGTAGCCCTTGGCGCGGACGACGTAATCCATGATCCCGCTCGGCACCTTCGCGAACGCGAACTTTCCGTTCGCGTCGGTAACGGTGGAGAGCACGGTGTCGACGATCACCGTCGCACCGACGATCGGTTGATGCGTCACCGAGTCAGTAACCGTGCCGCTCAACGGCGAGAACTGCGTTGCAGGCGGAAGGTCGCCGTTGTCACATGCGCTGAGCATGAGTGCAGCAAACGCAAGCGTGGCGAGAGCGCGAACGGTCTTCCTCATATACGCGTGCCTTCGCGCGGGAGGCCCGCTCTCCCCGGTTGCGGAAGCGCTGGCCCATGTCTATGACCGCGCCCTCCGACCGGACAACCGGGCCGATTTACTGTGAAACCGCGCTCGATGCGATTGGGAACACACCACTCGTCAAACTGAACAAGGTCACCGACGGGGCGGAGTGCCTCGTGCTGGCCAAGGTCGAGTACGTCAATCCGGGCGGCAGCGTCAAAGATCGGCCCGCGGTGGCCATGCTCGAAGAAGCGGAGCGTGCGGGCCTGCTCAAACCGGGCGGCACGATTGTCGAGCCGACGAGTGGCAACACGGGCTCGGGCTTGGCGATGGCCGCAGCGATTCGTGGCTACCGATGCATCCTGGTGATGCCCGACAAGATGGCCAAAGAAAAGATCGACTTGCTCAAAGCTTACGGCGCGGAAGTCGTGGTCACGCCGACCAACGTGCCGAACGATTCGGCGGAGTCGTACTATGGCGTCGCCAACCGGCTTGCGTCGGAGATTCCCGGCGCGTTTCAACCCAATCAATTTCACAACCACCATAATCCCGAAGCACACTACCATACAACGGGCCCGGAGATTTGGCGTGACACGCGTGGAACAATCACGCACTTCGTCGCCGGCATCGGCACCGGCGGGACGATTTCGGGCACCGCGCGCTACTTAAAGGATCAAAATCCCAAGATCCACGTCGTCGGCGCCGATCCCGAGGGCTCCATCTATTCCGGCGACACGCCGCGCTCTTATGCCGTCGAAGGCATCGGCATGAGCTACTTGCCCGAAACCGTCGACCTCAAAGTGATCGATGAGATGGTGCGCGTGTCGGATCGCGAGTCGTTCCTCATGGCGCGGCGCATCACGCGCGAGGAAGGGCTCTTGGTCGGCGGATCGTCGGGCACGGCCGCGGTCGCGGCGGTCAAGCTCGCCAAGACGCTTCCGAAGGATGCGATTGTGGTCGTGCTCTTCCCCGACTCGGGACGCGGCTACATGTCCAAGATTTTCAACGACGAGTGGATGATCGCGAACGGCTTTCTCGCCGAGGGCAAACGCAAAGCGACGGTTGGCGACGTGCTGCGCGGTAAAACGCCGCTCCCGCCGATGATCACGGTCAAGCCCGACGACACGGTACGAACCGCCCTCGATCTTTTGCGTCAGTACGAAATTTCGCAGTTGCCGGTGATGAACGGGCGCGACATCGTAGGCAGTGTGAACGACGTGGGCGTCATGCAAGCGGTGTTCGATCAAGCTGACATTCTGCACAAGCCGGTGAGCGAAGTCATGGGCCGTCCATTCCCTTCGCTCGAACAACATGACGAAATCGATCGCGCGTACAAGCTGCTGACGCTCGCGAATCCGGCGGTGGTGATCACCGACGACGGCGAGCCGATCGGCGTGCTTGCGCGGCAAGACATCATCAGCTTCCTCTCTTCCACCAGCGCGGCGCTGCCGGCACAATAACGATGAGATTTTCGACTCGGGCTATCCACGTCGGACAAGAGGCCGATCCGACCACCGGCGCGACGATCGTGCCGGTGTATCAAACCTCGACGTACACGCAAGATGCGGTGGGCGAGCATAAGGGCTTCGACTACTCGCGCACCATCAATCCGACGCGGCTTGCGCTGGAGAAGCAGCTGGCCTCGCTCGAAAGCGGAGCTCACGGATACGCCTTTGCCAGCGGCATGGCCGCGACCGCAGCGGTGCTCAACTTGCTCTCGGCCGGTGATCACGCGGTCGTCACCGACGACCTCTACGGCGGCACGTATCGGCTCTTCACCCGCGTGCTCCAACGCTATGGGCTGGAGTTCACCTACGTTGACATGAGCGATCTCGACGCGGTCCGCGCGGCGATTCGTCCGAACACGAAGCTGTTCTGGATCGAGACGCCGACCAATCCGCTGCTCAAATTGATCGATATTGCCGGGATCAGTTCATTTCGTACCGGCGAGCAAATCGTCGCGGTTGATAATACCTTTGCAACGCCGTACTTTCAGCAGCCGCTGGCACTCGGGGCCGACGTCGTCGTCCATTCGACCACCAAGTACATCGGCGGTCATTCCGACGTTGTCGGCGGCGTTGCGATCACCAACGACGACGCGATCGCCGATGTCATCAAGTTCCATCAGAACGCGGTCGGCGGTGTGCCCGGTCCGCACGACGCCTGGCTGACGATGCGCGGAGCCAAGACGCTCGCGCTCCGGATGCAAGCGCACGCGCGCAATGCCCAGGCGGTCGCGGAGTTTCTCGACGCGCATCCCGAGGTTGATCGCGTCTACTACCCCGGTCTTCCCTCGCACCCGCAGCACGCACTCGCGAAACGGCAAATGACGGGGTTTGGGGGCATGGTTTCGTTCGTGCTCAAAGGGCCGCAATCGCGGGCACTCGATTTTGCACACCGGCTGCGCTATTTCAGTCTTGCGGAAAGCCTGGGAGGCGTCGAGTCGTTGATCTGCCATCCCGCGCGCATGACCCACGGCTCGATCCCCAAAGAGGATCGCGAGCGGCGCGGCGTGACCGACGGGCTGTTACGGCTCTCCGTCGGCATCGAAGATATCGAAGATTTGCTGGACGACTTGCGTTCGGCGTTACTAGTCGCGCCCGGTCGGGTAGCGAACGGCAGTCGCGTCTGACATCAGCCGTTGCGCTGCGTCGCCCGAGAGGTCGTTGAGCTGCGCTGATAATAGGATTGAGATGCCGCGCTGGCCATCGCTCCAGAGTAGAATGTAGAACTTCGCGACGTTGAAGCCCGAGCCGGTGCTCATCTCCATGAACTCCGCCGGCATGCCGTTGCGGAGTTTTACGTCTTGTTTGTTCTTAAAGAATGGATCGGTGAACTGTCCGCGTAGCTGTTGCTCGAGCTGCGCCTCGAACGCCTTGTAATCGCCCTCGAAGAATTCTTGGTTGATCACGAGCTTGCGCGGGTGGTCCCGATCCGGATAGACCCACGCCGCCACGACGACCGGATCGTCGGTGAGCTTCTGCGCATCGATCTGACGTTGACCAACCGGCTGCCATCCGGCGGGCGCGCGAAAGTGCATCGCCGGATCCTCATACACCATCCAGTCAGCGGGCGTTGGCTGCGGCGTCGACTCCTGCGCCAGCAGCCGAAGCGGCGCGACGGCTAAGGCCGCACATACAAGAATGGTGATCAAGAGAGCGCGCGTCACGTATCGTTCCTATCGAGAACTTCGGCCAATGCCGGGAGAGAGATTTCGTACCGGTATCCCACGTTGCGATGGTCGTCGTCGAACTCCTCGTGCCGCACCGTTAGCCCGAGATCGCGAATCCGTGCCGCAACGAGCCGCGCCCCGATGTCGAGCCCGTACTCGTCGCGCCGTCCACAGTCGAGATAACGTAAACGCAGCCGCCGTAGTGCCGCATCCGCACCGCTCACGCGTTCTACCGGGTCGAAGGCCAGCCAGCGCGCGAACACGTCATCGCGTAGTTTGCCGGAGTGCAAATCAAACGGCAGATCGAGATCGAACGCCGTAGCCGAGCGGGGCGAATAGGCGGCGGTGTAGCCCAGGATCTCCATCGTCTGGAACTCCGGCTGCGAGCGCTTGAGCTTCTTCTCGAATACCTCTACAAAGGTAGCGATCGAAAAATCGTGCTTCTCGAGCGTGCGCTGCACCGATGGAAACGCGGGTGGCGCGGCATACGTGAAGTACGCGTCGCCGCTATGCGACGCAAATGCCGCAAAGATGCCCGGGTGCGCCATGACCAGGTGCATCGCGCCGAAGCCGCCCGACGACTTGCCGAGCACGGCGCGCCCGCCTTCGCGCGCCACCGTTCGATACGAATGATCGACGTGCCCGACGACATCGCGCACCGTGTACGTTGCATAGTTGCCGTTGTGGATCGAATCGATGTACTGCGAGCCGCCCAGGCGCGTAAAGCCGTCGACGATAACCAGGATCGCCGGCGGCATGCGCCGCTCGCGAATCAGCTGGTCGGCCCACTGCACGACGTTGCGTTCCCAAGGACGCGCAGAGACGAGCGCAAGCGCGTTGCCGCTGTAGCCGTGGAGGACATAGAGGACCGGATAAACACGCGAGCCCTCGGGATCATACCCAGGCGGCGTGTACACGATCACGTCGCGCTCGGCGGGATCTCCTAAAGCATTGCCCGCAAGCGCCGCGCTGGTGATCCGATCGAAGCGTAATGCACCGCGCAACCCAAGGGCGTGACCGTAATCCACGCCAGGTGCATTGCCTACGTGAACCCAACTCCCTGCGCAATGCATCTCGCGTTCGCCCTTGCCGCGCTCCTGTGGAACACGTGGAATACGTCAGCGATCGTACAGGATCGGGGAACCCCGGTGTTCACGGTGGACCGCCAGCCGTTCTATGTCTATGGTGCGTCCTTCTTCTACGAGCGGACGCCGGTTGCGCAATGGCGCCACGATCTTGAACGCTACCGCGCGATGGGCATCAACACGATCGA
>DATHMY010000246.1:0-2459 GCA_035486535.1 Candidatus Acidiferrum sp. | reverse complement strand
GCGACGGTGGGAACGACCTCGACCACGTCCATCGATCCGGTCCCGGCAATCGCCGAGATCGCGCGGCGGGAGCGCATCTGGCTGCACGTTGACGCGGCCTACGCCGGCGTCGCCGCGATATTGCCCGAATTTGCGTCGCTCATGGACGGCGTCGAACGCGCCGATTCCTTGGTGGTCAACCCGCACAAATGGCTCTTCATTCCGATGGATCTCTCCGTGTTGTTTCTGCGCGATGAGGCGACCGTTCGGCGAGCGTTCAGCTTGGTACCGGAGTATCTCACCACGAGCGACGGCGACGTGCGCAACTATATGGACTACGGCATTCAGCTCGGACGGCGTTTCCGCGCGCTCAAATTATGGTTCGTGCTGCGTAGTATGGGCGCCGAGGAGATCCGCACGCGGCTACGCGGGCATATCGAACTCGCCCAGCGATTTGCGCAGTGGGTCGACGAAACGCCGGAGTGGGAAACGATGGCACCGCATCCGCTCTCGCTGGTCTGCTTCCGCTACCATCCGCGCGGCGTCGACAACGACGAGGCGCTCGAGCGCCTCAACGCCCAGCTGCTCGATGCGGTCAACGCCACCGGCGAAATGTTCATCTCACATACGAAGATCGACGGCGCGTACGTATTGCGCCTGGCAATCGGCAATCTACGCACCACCCGCGGCGACGTCGAAGCGGCCTGGGCAATTCTGCAGCGCGAAGCCGCGAGGATCCCGCGATGACGCCGCTGCGCGTGCTCGCCATTGGCAGCGACGTCGCGGAAGGCTTGCGCGCCTTACCCGAAGGTGATGCGTTGCACCTCGAAACCGCGGCGTCGATCGAAGAAGCGCTGGGAAATCCACACTCCGTCGACGTGGTCGTCGTCGACCGCAGCCGGACCGATGCGGGGAAGGACGCGATCGCGAAACTCGCTCAGTCGATCGCGCCCGTTCCGCTGGTCATCATCGGTGACGACGAATCACCGGCGCGAACGATCTTTGCCGCCGCCGACCGCGCCTGGCTGCGCGCATCGCTCGCTGCTTCACTAGATGAACTCGAATCGCAGCGCGGCGCTGTCTTGCAGATCAGCCAGCTCAAGCACGACCTCGTCGCCACGCTCGCGCACGACATCAAGGGACCGCTGACCTCGATCGTCGGCTTTGCCGAATTGCTCGAAGAGGGCTTTCTCGAAGGCGACGATGCAACCGATGCGGCGCGCACGATCCGCACCAACGCACAGCGTCTCGCCGCGCTTGCCAACGACATGCTTGCGCTGTCGCGGGTCGAGTACGGCGAACTCGAGCTCGCCGACGATCGTGTCGACGTGGTGGAGGTGTTGCGCTCCGCGATCGAAGCGGTTGCCACCGAGCGCGAGATCGTTGCTACGATCGAGCTCAAGAGCGCGCTGGTGCGCGGTGACGCCGAGCGCCTGCGCCAAGTCTTCGATAACCTCTTGCGCAACGCGATCAAGTATTCGCCCGGCGGCGAGCCCGTGCGCGTATCGCTCAAGGAAAGCGGTTTGAACTTTACGATCGCGGTCGAAGATCGCGGCATCGGCATCCCGCCCGACGAGATCCCCAAGCTCTTCAATCGCTTCGCGCGTGCCTCCAACGCGCGCAAGGCGAAGATTGCCGGGACCGGCGTCGGCCTCTTCATCGTGAAGACGATCGTCGAGCATCACGGGGGCACCGTCGACCTGCAGACCACCCTTGGATCAGGGAGCACGTTCAGCGTCGCGTTGCCGGCAATCGAACGCGCACAAGGCGACGGCCCGGGCCGGGTGGCAATCGTGACGAAGGACGGACGGCTATCGCGATTCACTGCGTTCGAACTGCGCGCGCGTGGCTTCCGCGTGCGCGAGGTCAATGCGATTCCGGACGCCGCTGCCGGTGCGCGTGCCGGCGACGTCATCGTCGTTGACGCGCAGATGGCCGGCCCCGAAGAAACGCGCGAAGCCCTCGGCGCAATAGCAGCGCGCATCATTGGCATCGGCGCCGCAACGACGAGTGGCTGGGACGCGACGCTTCCCAAACCGTTCTTGGTGAGCGATTTACTCTCGGCGGTAAAACCCTAGCGAATCGTTTAGGGTGACGCGGCTGCCGACGGCGTGGTGGCGCTGAGCAGACTGACCTGCTCGGTCGCGATCCCAATCGCGGTTGGATCGCTACCCTTCTCACCGAGCACGAACTGCGCAAGCGCATCCGATCGATCGCCCTGCGATTCATAGGCGTCACCAAGCAAAACGTGCAGCCGCCCATCGTCGTGCACTGACGCGATCCCCTTGATCAAGACTGCTTGCGCGAGCACATAGAGTTGGTGCCGCTCGTAATCGAGCGCAAGATCGATGTAGGCCTCGCGTAGATATGGATACAATTCGATCGCTTTGGCATACTGCGCGACGGCCTGCTGCCAGTTGTCCTGGGCGTCGGCCATGTAGCCGTAATTTACGAAGGTCTCGGCGCGTTCGGGCGCGGCT
>DATHMY010000245.1:0-22024 GCA_035486535.1 Candidatus Acidiferrum sp. | reverse complement strand
TGCAGAGAGCACGGTCCACCAAGGGCCCGGCTGGTGTATCGCCCACCACCAGGTTTTCGAGGCGCTCGACCAGGGCCCGATCGGCCACCTCGGTGGTCGTGGACCCCTCCGTATCGCAAACGACGATAAGGACGTCGGGGCGGGCAGCAGCGATTTCCAGGGCATAAATCGCGCTTGACGAGCCGAAGCTCAGGACTCGGCCATCGGTGGGAATCTCGAGCAAGGCCAATAGCTCGCCGGTAGTGAGCCGATCGTGTGCTTCCATTGCTCGGGCTCTTCTCGGTCGGCTGCTGCGACACTTGCCGCAGGCCCGGTTGTGGTTTTGGCCTGGACATGGTAGGCTGAGTCGTCTAGGTTTCGCGGTCTGGTTCCCATTGATTGGGCTAAACGAGTCGATTCCGAGAACATACACCTACGTAAATCCGAGGAGTCCTCGTTAACCCATGTATCAAGATGAGTATCTGAACTGCGTTGATTGTTCGCGCCAGTTCACGTTTTCGGCCGGCGAGCAAGAGTTCTTCGCCATGAAGGGCTTTGCCAACAAACCCAACCGTTGCCCCGACTGTCGCGCTGCCCGTAAGGCGGCCGGTGGTGGCCGTGGTGGTGCGGGTCGTACCGGCGGTGGCGCCGGCGGCGGCGGCACGCGCGAAATGTTCCGTGCAACTTGCAGCCAGTGCGGCGGCGTGGCAGAAGTGCCGTTCCAACCGCGTGGCGACAAGCCGGTATATTGCCGCGACTGCTTCCAATCGCGTCCTTCATACCGATAGTTTCCGTCTAATTGCGTCAAGAGCGCCCTCGTGTGCAAAGCACACAACGGGCGCTCTTTTCTTATTAGCCGGGAAACTCTCGGCATGAAGTGAACTGTTACCGCCTTCGGAGGTGGATCTATGGCAACGCAAACGATGGAACGCGCCGGCGTAGCGACTGCACGCGGCAACCCGCTCACCCTACTCGGACCCGAACTCAAGGCGGGCGATAACGCGCCTGAAGTGCATTTGGTCGCGGCCAACATGGCCGTCAATACACTGGACGACCTCACCGATCACGGCAAGCGCGCGGCGCTGTTGATCGTCGTGCCGTCACTCGACACGCCGACGTGCGCGATCGAGTCGCGGACGTTCAACAAGCGTCTGGGCGAGCTGCCCGAAGGCGTGAAGCCGTACATCGTCAGCATGGATCTGCCGTTCGCGATGGTGCGCTGGTGCGGCGCCGAAGGCGTCACGCTCGAGAACCTCTCCGACTATCGCGATCATAGCTTTGGCTACGCGTACGGCGTGCGGATCAAAGAAAACGGTTTGCTGATGCGTTCGATCTTCATCATCGGCAAGGACAAGAAGCTCAGCTACGTCGAGCTGGTCCCGGAGATCAGCCACGAGCCGCAGTACGACGCCGTCATCGCCGCCGCACAGGCCGCCGCCAAATAGACCAAGCCCGCTTGCCCCCCACGGTTTTCATCCTCGACTTCGGCGCGCAATACAGTCAACTGATTGCGCGCCGAACGCGTGAACTTGGCGTCTATTGCGAGATCGTGCCGTACGACGTGACCTGGTCTACGCTCGCGTCCCGCAATCCGGCGGCGATCATTCTTTCGGGCGGCCCCGAGAGCACGCTCGTACCGGACGCCCCCGATCTCGATCCGCAGATCCTGCGCAGCGGTCTTCCGCTGCTCGGGATTTGCTATGGGATGCAGCTCCTCGCACGGCATCTCGGCGCGAAGTTGGTCAAGCTCGATCACGCCGAGTATGGCCCGGCAACGCTGACCACCGAGCATCGCGACTCGCCGTTCTGGCACGACGTTCCCGAGCAGTCACGCGTCTGGATGTCGCACGGCGACTCGGTCGTCGAGCTGCCGAGCGGATTCGTCACGCTCGGATCGACGCCGCGCTGTAATGTTGCTGCGATCGGCGACGCCAAGCGCAAGATCTACGCCGTGCAGTTTCACCCCGAGGTCGTGCACACCCAAGCCGGAACCAAAATTCTTGCGAACTTTCTCCATCGCGTCGCCGGCTTGGCGGACGATTGGAAGATGGAGTCGTTCGTCGACCGCGCGATCGCCGATATTCGAACGCAGGTCGGCAGTGACAAAGTTATCTGTGCGCTCTCCGGCGGCGTCGACTCGGCCGTGGCTGCGACGCTTGTCGCGCGAGCGATCGGCGAACAGCTGACCTGCGTTTTCGTCGATCACGGCTTGCTGCGCAAAGGCGAAGCCGAGTCAGTGCTCACCGCCTTTCGCGATGTGATGCATCTCAAGGTGATCGCGGTCGACGCGCGCGAGCGCTTCTTGAGCAAACTTGCCGGCGTCGAAGATCCCGAACGCAAGCGCATCATCATCGGCCACGAGTTTATCGCGATCTTCGAAGAAGAAGCCAAGAAGCTTCCGGGCGTCAAGTACCTCGTGCAAGGCACGCTCTATCCCGATGTCATCGAGTCCAAGACGCCGGATAGTAAAGCGGGCCACAAGATCAAGTCGCATCACAATGTTGGCGGCCTACCGGAGAAGATGGACTTCGCGTTGATCGAGCCGCTGCGCGCGCTGTTCAAAGACGAGGTCCGTGCGCTCGGACGCGTGCTGGGCTTGCCCGAACACATCGTGCAGCGCCAGCCGTTTCCAGGCCCCGGTCTTGCGGTGCGGATCATCGGGGACATTACCCCCGAGCGGCTGGAGATCGTGCGCGATGCGGATGCGATCGTGCGCGAAGAGATCGATACCGCCAAGGGGCTCGATCCACACCCGTGGCAATACTTCGCCGTGCTGACGCCGGTACGCAGCGTGGGCGTGATGGGCGACGGCCGCACCTACGCCAATCTGGTCGCGGTGCGCGCGATCACGAGCGAAGACGGCATGACTGCCGATTGGGCGCGCTTGCCGCACGAATTACTCGAACGCATTTCGACGCGCATCGTCAACGAAGTGCAGGGCGTGAATCGCGTCGCCTACGACATCACCTCGAAGCCGCCGGCAACCGTCGAATGGGAATAGCCGCATTCGTGCTCGCGGCCGTTGTCGCGAACGCATCGCCCGTGCCGACGGCTCAGGTTATGGTGGTCGGCGTTGCGCATCTGGTGGCGAAGCGCGACGTTCACAATAGTGTCTTTCAAGGCAGCCCGCTTTCGCCTAAACGTCAGGCGCAGATCGCCGCGGTGGTCGAGCGGTTGGCGCGCTTCCATCCCACCAAGGTGCTGGTCGAGGCGTCGTTCGGCGATCCCAAATACGCGCAGCGCTATCGCCAGTATCTCGCTGGACAGTTCAAACTGCCGGCCAACGAGATCTACCAGTTCGGCTTCAAACTTGCAGCGCGCGCCGGCGATACGACAATCTATCCGATCGATGCCGACGGGCCGGCGCTCATCGATGATACGACAGCGAGCGGCAAGCGCATCGATGCCTTTTTGACCGCGCACTTCCGGGAGGTCCCGGACCGCGTGACCGACGCCTTCATCGCGCGTAGCAACGCGATCGAGCGAGATGGAACTTACCTGGATTTGCTGCGGTACCTGAATACCGATGACGCAATTCGAGCGAACGCCTCGTGGTACAGCGTGATGGCCGGGCTGGGACGCGATGCCGATAACGCGGGGGCCGCCTACGTCTCGCAATGGTACGCGCGCAACGTGTATATTTTTTCGAATATTGCCAGCATCGCGCGCCCCGGCGACCGCGTCGTGGTGCTGATGGGGCAAGGCCATGAGTATCTGCTGCGCGAGTTCGTGCGCTTGAATCCGACGATGACGTACGTCAATCCGCTGGCGTATCTCTGATGCGCATTCTCGTCGTAGGCAATGGTGCACGCGAAGATGCGCTGTCATGGCGCCTCGCGCAGTCGCCTTCGTGCGAAGCGCTGTTTGCGGCACCCGGCAACGCCGGCACGGCATCGCGCGCGACGAATTGGGACATCTCGGCGACCGACGGCAAAGCGATCCTCGATCGCGTCCGCGCCGAGAAGATCGACTTGGTCGTGCTCGGTCCGGAATCGGCCATCGCGGCCGGCGTGGGCGACCGCTTGCGCGACGCCGGCGTGCCGGTCTTCGGGCCGAATCGCTCGGGCGGACGACTCGAATCGAGCAAGACCTATTCCAAGCGCTTCATGCAACGGCACGGCGTGCCTACGGCGCGCGCCGAGATCGTCCACTCCCTCCAGGCCGCAAATGCGGCGCTCGATGACTGGAAGGGCAACGGCGTCGTCGTGAAGGCCGACGGGCTCGCCGCCGGCAAGGGCGTGGTGGTCTGCAATGCGGTCGACGAAGCGCGGGCCGTGCTGACCGATTGGTACGGCAAGAACAAGGTGCCCGGTGGCGGCAGCGACGTGCTGCTCGAGGAGCGGCTCGAAGGCCGCGAAGTGAGCGTCTTTGCGTTGGCCGATGGCCGCGCGATGGTGCCGCTGGCGGCAGCTTGCGACTACAAGCGCGCCGGCGACGGTGACACCGGACCGAACACCGGCGGAATGGGCGCATATTCGCCGCCGCACGGATTTCCCGATGACCTCTTCGATCAAGTGCGCGAGCGAATTCTCTCGCCGGTGCTGCGCGGATTGCTTGCCGAGAGCGAGACGTACATCGGCGTGCTGTACTGCGGACTGATGTGGACGGACGACGGTCCGATGGTGATCGAATTCAACGCGCGCTTCGGGGATCCCGAGACGCAGGTGCTGATGCCGCGCGTGCGCGGCGACTTCGCCGAGCTGCTCAAGTCGTGCGCCGACGGTGCGATGGATTTGAGCGCAGCGTCGCTCAGCGAACGGCACTGTGTCGGCGTGGTCCTTGCGACCAGCGGCTATCCGCGTTCGAGCACGCCGCTGCAAGGCCTCAATCCCGACGTCGCGCTCGGCGATGGTGTGCAAGCGTTTTGGGGCGCAAGTTCGCTGGAAAACGGCAGGGTAAAGAGCGGGGGCGGCCGCGTGCTCACGGTCAGCGCGCTGGGCGACGACCTTGCAGCGGCACGCACGCGCGCCTATGATGCCGTGCGCGCGTTAGCCGATCGCATCGGGACGAGCGACCTCACCTACCGGACCGACATCGCAAAGTTGTAAATGAGCGCCGTGGTCGCGCGCGATCTGCTGCTCGCGCTGCAGGGATTGACGGTGACGATCCTCGCGGTTCAGGATTGGTTGCCGCTCGGGCGCTTCAACCGCGTGCGAACCCTACGCGCGGAACGAACGCTGACGCAACTCGTCACCGTCACCGCGCTGCAGACGCTTCCGTTTGTCTTCGGTCTGCTGTGCAGCTCGCTCTATCACTACACGCCCTATCCGAGCTGGCTGTACGGGTGGCTGTGGATTAGCTACGGCGCGTTCTTTCTCGGACAAGTGCAGGCGTGGTGGATTCCCTATCTCATCCCATCGCAGCGTGGACGCCGTAAGAGCGTCACGCCAAACACGCTGCATCTGTTCTTGCACCTCACCACAATTGCTACGCTGGTGATGCTCGCTTTCGCGCGATGATCTTGCCGTTTGCATTCGCGTAGACGAGCAAGATCGTCGCGGCGATTACGCAGGTAACGATTGCGGGCACGCCCGCTTCGGGGCCGAAGGTGCCGCCCGTCAGCCAGACCGGCCCGTTCACGTGTCCGGCGAGGAGGCTCGATGTCGCATGGCCACCCGAGATTTGCGTTCCGTACACGGGACCCTCGAAGAAGTTCCAGCCGAAGTGCAAGCCGATTGGAAACCATAGCGTGCGCGTCACCATGTACGCTGCGCCGAGCAGCACGCCGGCTTCGAGTGCGATTGCAGTGGTCGAGATCCAGGTCGCACCATGGTTGGCCGCGTGCGCGGCACCGAAGAGCACTGCTGACACGATGATGCCGACCCAGGATCCGGCCCACTCTTCGACCAGGCGAAATAGCACGCCGCGAAAGAGCATCTCTTCAAGCGCGGCTCCCGGAAGGAGCATGAGCGCGGCGATGGCAAGATCGGGCGTCAGCGCGACTGCGCTCACGCGGTAGTGTCCGGTGAGCACGAGTTCGAGCACAACAACGGTAAACAGCGTCGCGCCGGCGATCAGTCCCAGCACGAGATCGCGAAGCGCATGCTGCGGTGCGAAGCCGACTTGCGCGAGCCCCTGTCCAGTGGTGTAGCGCTCGACGAGTGCGATGCTGAGCAGCAGGCCGGCGGCTAGGAACCACTCGACGGCAACGGCGATCCAGACCGAATGCATTCCATGCGGTAGCAGCAGCACGATCGTCAATGGGATTGCAAGGACGATCGCGATGAGCAAAATGCGGACCAGCGGAAAGGCAAGAACCGATCTCATTGCCTAGTATACGGCACCGAGCCGGAGCGTGTTTCGCTAGGACATTCGCCTCGCGCGATACCGAGCGGATCGCCTGTGATGCCAAACAAGCCGTAGCGCGGCGGTCCTCGATAGACGATGCGGGGCGCTCCCGGCGGAAGCCGAGGATGCGGAAAGCCGCGCCCATCAAAAAACATGATCGCACGCCCGAGCGCATCATTCCACGCTTCGCCGAACGTCTGAACGCGCGCGTTGAACAGGATGCCGTCTTGCACGAATGTTACTGAACGAGTTCGGTCCAATGTGATGAAGACGGTGTTCTTCCCAATTTCACGTGTGGCGCACCCGGTTTGCAACAGCTCTGCTTCAGTATGTGACCCACAATGGTAGAGTCGGTACGGAATTGGCTGGGAAAACAGCACGGCGGCTCGCATCCCGAAAACGCGCCGTGACGCGGCCGGACAAGCACCATGATGCGCCGTCTTAACGCTAGTCACGATCAAAGGATGGACGCCCGGGCCGCCGCGCGATGCGCAACCGGCGACGCCCAGGAGCGATACCAACAGCACGCGTCGCGCCATCGAAAGTGTCGCCATATACAGCCCTAAATTAGCGAGAGCTGGACGACGGCCTGGCTGCGGATGTGCTCGACGACGCGGGCCGGGTGCTGCTCGAGGGCGGCGTCGACCTCGGCATCGATGCGGTCGGCAATGGCGCGCGGTGCATACGTCCCGCGATACTCTTGCGCGTACTGCGCGATCAGGTCGGGCTTGTACTCGCGCAAGTAGGCGAAGAACGAATCGCGGGTGATGTCGTGCAAATACAGCGTGTTGTGCCAGACCTTGGCGGCCCCGGCATCGCGCGCTGCGCGGACGACCGCCTCGATCGATTCGGGCGCGTCGGTGATATGCGGCAACACGGGTGCTAGCGCGACGTTGACGTGGATGCCGGCATCGGCGAGCATGCGCACCGCGCGCAGGCGCTGGCGCGGCGGCGCAACGGTGGGCTCGATCTCCCGCGCTAGCGTTTCATCAAGGGTGGAGATGCTGATCGAGACGTGCGTGCTCGCGACCCGCGCCAGGTCCTGCAAGACGTCGATATCGCGCACGATGAGCGGCGAGCGGGTGATGAGGTTCGCGGGCGACTGATAGTCGCGCATCGCTTCGAGGATCCCACGGGTGATACGGTAGCTGCCCTCGAGCGGCTGGTACGGATCGGTCACGGTCCCGATTGCCACCGGCTCGCGCTTCCAGCTCCGCTTGGCAAGCTCGGTGCGCACGACCGCGGCCGCGTTGACCTTGACATAGATCTTGGAGCCCCAACCCTTCACCCCGTCCTCTTCCAGGTAGGTGTGGGTGCGGCGGGCGTAGCAAAATCGGCACTGGTGGTAGCAGCCCCGATAGGGGTTGATCGACCACTTGAACGGCATGCCGGTGACCGCGTTGATGACGCTCTTGGCGTGCTGCTCGACCACCTCGACTCCGCGCATGTTCCCGCCAGTATAATACGAACATACGTTCGCATCAAGGGGTGTAACCCCGACGCCGCAGAGAGGTTATCTACAAGAGCCATGGCTCATCGATTCCAACCCAACGCTTACGGCCGCAGCGCTGCGGTCGCCGTGCCCACGCAGTCGCTGCTGGGGCAAGTCCTCGGTATTACCGCGATCGGCCTCGCGATCTCGGCCCTTGCGATCTATCTCTTCCGCGACAACATCCCGGTGACGGTCAGCTGGATCGCTTTGATCGGCGGCTTCGTCATGCTCTTTGCGATCAACGGCACGCGCGCGAACCCCGGGCTTTCGCTTGGGCTGTTCTACGGGTTTACGTTCCTGGAAGGCATCGGTATCACGCCGATCGTCTCATACTATCTGCACGTCGCGCCTGATGCCGTCTATAATGCCGCAATCACGACCGGTGCCGGCATGTTCGTGCTTGGTGCAATCGTGTACGCGACCGGGCTCGATCTGCGGCGCTTTCAGGGCATCTTGATGATCGCGTTGCTGGGACTCATTGTGGTGGGTGTCATCTCGCTCTTCGTCCACTTCATTTCGCCGACGACGTACTCGTGGATCACGCTTGCGATCTTCACGGGTTTCACGCTGATCGATTTCGCGCGCATTCGAGCCGGCGGCGACGGCCTCACGCCCGTGCAAATGGCGACCTCGATCTATCTCGACCTTGTGAATATCTTCTTGGCGCTTTTGCAGATTTTTGGCAATTCCGGCGGCCGTTCACGCAACTAATCAGCTTTTGGCACAGACGGAACCCCCTTCGGGCTGTTAGAATAGCTTAAGACAGCATGTGCGGGATTACGGGGATCTTAACGCCGGGGCGGGACGCAGCGCGCTTGGCGTATTTCGGGCTTTATGCCCTCCAACACCGCGGACAGGAGTCCGCGGGCATTGCTGCCGCCGACGGCGGCACCATCCGCTCGCACAAAGACATGGGCTTGATTGGCGCGATCTTCGACGAAGAGTCGCTTGCACAGCTCACCGGGCATATCGCGGTTGGCCACACGCGCTACTCGACCACCGGCTCCTCGATCGTGGTCAATGCGCAGCCGCTGCTCGAATCGACCGAGATCGGCGATTTCGCCTTTGCCCACAACGGCAATCTCACCAACACCGATGAGTTGCGCGAATTGCTCTCGCCTAGCACTACGCTCCAAGCAACGTCGGATTCCGAAGTGATGGCCAAGACGATCGTCGAGGCGCCGGGAACGATGCTGGATCGTATCAAGCACGTGCTGCGCATTGCGCGCGGTGCCTACTCGATCGTGCTCTGCACCAAAGATGAACTGTACGCGTTCCGCGATCCGTGGGGCGTGCGTCCGCTGTGCCTCGGCCAATTCGACGACGGCGGCTACGCCGTCGTCTCGGAATCGTGCGCGCTACCGACGATCGGTGCGAAATATTTGCGCGAGATCGATCCGGGTGAAGTCGTGCGCATCACGGCCGACGGTATCGAGTCGACGGTTGTGGTCAACGAAAGCGCGCATCCCGCGCTGTGCATGTTCGAATATATCTATTTCGCCCGCCCCGACTCGGTCTTGAACGGTCGCTCGATCTACATGGCGCGCTACGCCATGGGAAGAGCGCTCGCTAAAGAGCATCCGGTCGAAGCCGATGTGGTGATGGCGATTCCCGACTCAGCCGTCCCCGGCGGGATCGGGTACGCGACCGAGAGCGGCTTACCGTACATCGAAGGCTTGATCAAAAATCGTTACATCGGGCGGACGTTCATCAGCCCCGATCAAGGCTTGCGCTCGCGCGGCGTGCAGTTGAAGTTCAATCCGGTGGTTGAGAATTTGCGCGGCCAGCGCGTCGTCGTGGTCGACGACTCGATCGTTCGCGGCACCACCACGCCGCGCATCGTCAAACTGCTGCGCGAGGCCGGGGCGAAAGAAGTGCATCTGCGCATCACCTCGCCGCCGATCAAGCATCCGTGCTATCTCGGCGTCGACATGGCGACCTATGACGAACTGATCGCCGCGAATTATACGGTCGAGGAGATTCGTAAGAAAGCCGATGCGGATTCGCTCGGCTATCTTTCACTTGAGGCGTTGGTCGGCGCGACCGGGCGCAAGCGCGACGAGATGTGCCTCGGCTGTTTAACCGGCACCTATCCCAACGTCCCGGCCGCGCACGACGCGCGCGCCATGGTCGGTTAACGCCGCCGAGTGATCGAGTACGTCCTTAAAGACGGACGGCCCCAATTACGCATCGGACGCGTAACGATATCCCAGACGACATTTTTGTTAGTAACCGCGGTCATCGTTGGTGTTGGCGGCGGCTTTGGCGCGGTCGCCTTTCGGGCGCTCATTGCCGGCGAGACGTACCTTGCGTTCGACCTGATCGGCGCACGTCTCGGCCACGTAATGGGTGTATTCGCGATTGTCGTACAGCTCGCGCTCGGCGGTATCATCGCGGCATGGATAGCGTCGACCTTCGCGCCCGAGGCGAAGGGCCACGGCGTGCCCGAGGTCATGGAAGCGGTTGCGCTGCGCGGGGGCAAAATGCGCCCGCGCGTCATCGCGGTGAAGGCGCTTGCCTCGGCGACGTCGATTGGCTTCGGCGGCAGCTGCGGCCGCGAAGGCCCAATCGTGCAAATCGGCTCAACGATTGGTTCGGTGCTCGGCCAACTCGTGCGAGCACCGGCGCCGATCGTGCGCACCCTGGTAGCCTGTGGCGCGGCGGCCGGCATTTCGGCTACGTTTAATGCACCGATCGGCGGTGTATTTTTCGCTGCAGAAGTGATCCTCGGCGAATTCGCGCCGCGTTCCTTTGCAGCGATCGTCGTTTCATCGGTGATCTCCGCGGTGATCGGACGCGCATACTTCGGCGATCACGCCTCGTTTTCAGCTGCCGGCTTCCAACTCGTCTCGCCGTACGAGCTGATTTTCTACGCCGCGCTCGGCGTGATTGCCGCCGTGTGGGCCACCGGCTTCGTGCGCGTGCTGTATTTCTGCGAAGATACATTTGAGACGTTCAAGATTCCGCCGTGGGTGAAGGGCGGTATCGGGTTTGGGCTCGTCGGGGTGATCGGGATCTGGCTCCCGCAAGTGTTCGGCGTCGGCTACGTTTCGATGCAGCAGGTGCTGGATCAGCATGTTGGTGTCGGCCGCGCGCTCGCGCTTGCAATTGCAAAGCCGCTGGCAACGTCGCTCACGCTCGGTTCCGGCGGATCGGGCGGGGTTTTCGCGCCGTCGCTCTTTACCGGTGCATTTCTCGGTGACGCGTTCGGGCGCGTCGTGCACGGGTTATTTCCGGCGTGGACGGCGCCCGGGGCGGCCTACGGGCTCGTCGGTATGGCGGCGCTCTTCGCCGCGGCTTCCGAGGCTCCGATGACGGCAATCATCATCGTCTTCGAAATGTCGAACGACTACCGGATCATCTTACCGTTGATGGTATGCGTGGTGATCGCAACCGTGCTGGGTCGCCGTATGCTGGGCTCAACCGTATATGAATTGAAGCTGATTCGGCGCGGAATCGATTGGCAGCGCGTGCGACGGCCGCGGTTCCTCAGTCGCGTCAACGTTAGCACGATCCGGCGCGATCCGCCGATCGTCGCGCAGTTGAACGACGAGATCGAAAGCGTGGCATTGCGCGGCAGTGAGTCCGGCGAGTTGGCGGTGCCGGTGTGCAGCGGTAAGCGCTTCATCGGCATCGTCACCTCGGCCGATTTAGCAGGCGCCGTTGCGCAGGGTCGTGGGCGCTATCGCGTGTCGAGCATCGTCCAGCCCCTCAGCGATGTGCTCCGCGCCGATGACACCGTCGAACGCGCGGCCACGCTCATGGCGGATGCCCCCGTGCCGCTGTTGCCCGTGGTCGATCCGGGCGACGAGCGTCTTCTCGGCATCGTGACTCGCCGCGACGTGCTGCAGGCCTATCGCAGTTTAGCCGACGTCTGAATTCCCGAACGTGTGAGATCCTATCGAAGCGGGCAGGTCCGCTCGTACAAGACTAAGCCGCGCTCGGCGCCGTTCAACTCGAGCGAGAATTGCGTGACCGCAATGCCGACAAACACTAGCATGACGATCGGGAAGAGGAGCGAGGGAAGCCGCATGCTTCTTATACGCTCCAGCTACCCCGGTTGGATGAGTTCGTAGGTCTCGAGGTCGTTCGCGACTTCGATTCTCCCGTCATACTCGCGCCGCGTGATGTCGATCGATCGACCGAGCACGCTTTCAATCGCCGGCATAAAATGGGAGAGAAGAAGGATCTTGGCGCGGCTCGCCTGCGCTGTATGACCGACGACCGACGGCTTCGCGTGCAAGTGTCCATCGGGCACATCGCGTTCGGGAAGCGCGAAGTCATGCACGAGCATCGAGCAGTCCTTGGCCAGTTCAATGAGCGCCGGCGTGGAGCCGGAGACATCACCCGAAAACACGATCGACTGTTGGTCGCATTCGATACGAAACGCGACTGACGGCATCATGCCGTGCGGCACCGCGGTTGCGCGAATGACGACGCCCAAATCCTGGAGCGCTGGGTTGACCGGAATCGTATGGATCTTTGCCTCCGCGACGTTGCTGGGCGTCTCGTGCACCTGCAGGCCGAAGTTGTCAAAGGTATTCATGTAACGCCAGGCGCCGTCGGCACCGAACAGCAAGCGCGTGAATGCGTCCACGCCGGGTTGCGGCGACGCGTTTTCGGGTGCCAGATTGTTTCCAGCGCGTCCGGCTGGTCCGGCAAGCGCGATCGCACGGTTCCGATTGCGCATGTAGAGGTCCATGATGACCGCCGGCAGATCACTGGTGTGATCGATATGTAAATGGGTGAGCAGAATTTGTTCGAGCGCCGTGAGGTCGGCGCCGGAACGCCCGAGCCGCTCGTAGACGCCGCCGCCCGCGTCGACAAGGATACGCACGCGTTTATCGATCGACACGAGATAGCCGGAAGAAGCGCGACGCGGGTTGGCGATCGGGCCCCCGCTGCCGAGCACCGTAACCGAAAGCTGCCTAACCGAAGGTGACGTCAAACGCCTGAATTCCCGGACCAAAAAACTCGATCTCGAAGCGGCGATCGACGATCGGTTTGGGTTGCCGAATCAGTTGATACGTCCGCTGCTCCGACACGACACCGTCGCCGTTGGCATCGGCGTCGACGCCGTGCGCGTTGCCGGGCGGATGTCCATCGATGCGCACGCGGAATCGCACCGAGGTGCCGGGCCTCGTTGGGCCCATGATGAGGTTGAGGTCGCGCGCGTGGAATTGAAAGACGATCGTGCCGTCGGCCCGGTTCAACTCGATCGCTTCCCTCCCAATCTTCCAGTCACCGGAGACGGCCCAACTATTCAATGGCAAGAGCGTCGGCGCCGGAGATACGAAGTTGGTGGTGCGATCGGAGCCAAGATACGTCTCGCCGGACTTCACGTCATCCCAATCGGCGGCGACCTCGAGTCCGACCGGATCGACCGAAACGTACGTGGGACCGTTGAGGTGGTGGCCGGCGTCGGAGAGCAGCTGGCGAATCTCCGATTCTGATGCTTCGTACGCGCCTTCACCGAAGTGGTGATAACGAATGTGCCCTTGCGCATCGATGAGGTAGAGCGCCGGCCAATAGCTGTTGTCGAATGCATTCCAAATCGCGTAATCGCTGTCAACGGCCACCGGATAGTCGATACGATCGCCTTGCATCGCTCGGCGGATGTTGTCGAGATTCTTTTCGAACGAGAATTCCGGCGTGTGCACGCCGATCACGACGAAGCCATCGGTCTTATATCTGGTCGCCCACGCGCGGACATACGGCAGCGTGCGCTCCCAATTGACGCAGGTATAGGTCCAAAACTCGACCAGCACGACCTTGCCGCGAAGCGCCGCCGGAGTGAGCGGCGGTGAATTCAACCACGCCGTGGCTCCGCTTAGCGACGGAAATGTCGGCAACATGCTGGCGAGAACGAATACGAGACCATGCCACATCACCCGGGAACGGTGAACTCCACCGTGCCCTCGTCGAGTGGTTGGTGATTCGCATTGACGAGCAGAATGCGTACCTTGTGTTTTCCCGGTGAAAGGCCGTTGATCGTGAGCGGTTCACCGCTCGCGTCGAGCCACCGCCGAATGTGCAGGTTCTGCGCGTAGTATTGGATCACGACACGCCCGGTCTTGAGCGCATCGGCGAGCGGCGGATCGACGAGAAGTT
Organism: Candidatus Acidiferrum sp.; assembly: GCA_035486535.1. Taxonomy (GTDB): domain Bacteria; phylum Vulcanimicrobiota; class Vulcanimicrobiia; order Vulcanimicrobiales; family Vulcanimicrobiaceae; genus Aquilonibacter. The sequence goes on along the minus strand of DATHMY010000245.1, from coordinate 8,154 downwards.
TCGCCGGCGGCTCTTCGCCGGCGATGGGCTGGATGGGCGCCTGACCAACGAACTCGCGTGCGGTCATCCGCGCAGCGATCGGAAACCGGCGCGAACTTCCTCGGAAAAGACTTGCGGCTGTTCCCACGCGGCAAAGTGTCCGCCGGCACTGGCGCGGCTGTAATAGATCAGGTTGGTAAAAGCGGACTGCACCCACGTACGCGGCGCCAAGTAGATCTCGCCCGGGAAGACGATCGCAGCAGTCTTGAGCGCGACGTTTTGGGAATTGAACGGGCTAGTCTTATTCAGCCAATACGAACGCGCAGCCGAGACGCCCGTATTGGTTAGCCAGTACATCGTGATGTTGTCGAGCACGTCATCGCGCGTGAGCGCACCGGCGCTGTGTCCGTCGACCGTGTGCCCCGCAACGGCGGAAATGACGGCCGCGGCCGGCTGGTTGTAGCCGTCACCGTGGTCCAGCAGCCACGCCGCGAGGCCGACCGGCGAATCCGCGATGCCATACATCGTTTGCGGCCGCGTGTGCTGGATTGCGGCATATGCGAATTGTTTTCCATACAGCAGTTGCAACTGCGCGTAGGCGTGCGCCTCATCGGCGGAAAGGCCGCTCGGCGCGGGGTCGCCACACGACAGCGACTTTGCAATGGCCGGTGGTACCGCTGCCGGCAAGCTGGTGTTGATCGCCAGCAATCCGGGCGGTGCTTGTTTGGCCATCAAGGTCGTCACGACCGAACCGAGGTCGCCGCCTTGCGCGACGTAGTGCGTGTAGCCGAGGCGTTGCATCAGCACCGCCCACGCCGCTGCGGTATGGCCGGTGTCCCACTCGGGCGACCGCGGGCGTTCTGAAAATCCGTAGCCGGGGATCGACGGGATAACAATATGGAACGCATCCGATGCACTACCGCCGTGTGCGGTGGGATCGGTGAGCGGCCCGATGATCTTGAGCTGTTCGATGATCGATCCCGGCCATCCGTGCGTCACGATGAGCGGGAGGGCGTTGGCATGCTTCGACTTCACGTGGATGAAGTGAATGTCGATGCCGTTGATCCGGGTTTTGAACTGCGGCAGCGCGTTTAATTTGGCTTCGCACTTGCGCCAGTCGTAGCTCGTACTCCAATAGCTCGCGAGACCCTGAATCATCGCGAGTTGCACGCCCTGCGTTGTGTCATTGACGGTCTCGCGGTCGGGCCAATGGGTAGCGTTGATACGTCGGCGCATGTCGGCCAGCTGCGCTTCAGGAAAACTCACGCGAAATTCGCGAATGCTTGCATCGGTTGAGGCCGCCTGCGCAACCTCAGTCGTCGTGGCCGCGTCGGCATCGGTCATTGAAAGCTGCGTTGCGGCAAGTGCGACGCCGGCACTACGCAGAAAGCCGCCACGATTCAGGGAAGCATCTTGTGGCATCGTTTATCCTCCGGAAAAAGTAACTATAACGGCAGTACTATCAACGATAGGTTAGGGTGATCGCGCGGTCGTCACGGGATTCCCAGCCTGACCGCTCGAGTTCCGGATGATCGTGATCCTCGGTGGCATAACCGACACAAAGGTACGCGATCAACTTCCACTCGGGCGGCACGTCGAGAATCTTGGTCACTATTTCCGGTTCGAGAATCGAGACCCAACCGGCGCCGATGCCGCGCGCGCGTGCCGCAAGCCAGAATGTATACACCGCGTTCGCCGCGGAATAGGCGAGCATTTCCGGCATGGTGCCACGTCCGAGGCCTTTGCCCGTCGTCGTCGACTCGTCACAGAAAACGGCGAGATGAACCGGCGCGTCGTGCAACCCCGCGAGCTTGAGTGAAGCGTACTTCATCGCATCCTCGCCGGAATATCCGGAAAGTGCATCGGTGTTAGCGCGTTCGAATGAGGAGATAACCGCTTGGCGGCGCTGCGGCGCGTCGACCCGAACGAAGCGCCACGGCTGGGAATAACCGACCGATGGGGAGAGCGCCGTTTCGCGCACGAGCGCTTCGATCGTTTCCGCCGCAACCGGATCGGCACGGAAGTGCCGCACGTCGCGACGCCAGCGGAAGAGGTCGTGCAGCCGAGCGCGAAACGCGTCGTCGAACTGCGGGACGCTCACGTTTTGGGGAAGTCGCCTTCCTTCACGGCCGTCGCATACTCGCGCAGCGCGTTGGTCGTCGCGATGCCGATCTCGGCAAAGCGTTTCACAAACGGTGGCGAGTGCGGATACATCCCCAGCACGTCGTGCAACACCAGCACCTGCGAATCGCAATGCGGACCCGAACCGATGCCGACGGTTAGAATCGAAAGTTTCTCGGTGGGCTCACGCGCGATTTCGAAGTCGACGACTTCGAGCACGATCGCGTACGCGCCGGCATCTTCGACCGCCAGCGCATCTTCGAGCAGCCGGTCGCGGTGCGTGCGCATCCGATACCCGGGCCCAAGCCCGGCGGTTTGCGGGGTGATGCCGATGTGGCCGACAACCGGAATACCGGCGCGGGCAATTGCGCGAACCCGCGCCGCTTCGTTGCTGCCGCCTTCGAGTTTGACCGACGTCGCGCCGCCTTCTTTGATCAGACGAATCGCGTTGCGTAGCGCCTCTTCGTCGCTGACTTGATACGAGCCGAACGGCATGTCGGCGACGATGTGCGCGCGCGACGTGCCGCGCACGGCCGCCGCGGTGTGGTGCACCATGTCGTCCATCGTCACTTGCGTGGTTTCGTCGAAGCCGAGCACCACGTTGCCGAGACTATCGCCGACGAGAATCCAATCGATGCCGGCTTCTTCAGCGAAGCGGGCGAACGGCGCGTCGTACGCGGTAATCATCGGCACCGGAGCGGTGCCTTTGCGACGCTTGATCGCACCGGCGGTGATGCGCCGCAGGGCCGGACCTTTGACCGGCTCGTAGGGGCGTGCGTCGTCTTTGAGTTGGCGGGTCTGTGCCATAGCCGAAACTGCTTCTGCGGGCGTCCTTCGGGGGCCCCTTGTGGGCGTCTATCGCCCCCGAGCGAGGGTTTTACCGTTACGTATTTTCTCACCGTCGCGGACATCGAACGGTCGGCGCGCTATTACGAGAAGGTCTTCGGCGGCCGTATTCTCAGCCTCGGTGACAGCAAGGGCGCGTCGGGGCACATTCAGATCGCGAATATGTGGCTCATTGTCAACGTCGGTGGCGGCCCCATTATCGAGGTCGGCCAGACGACGTAGCTTATGCTTCTCCCAAGTGGTCGAAGTGGCGCAGCGCGGGGAAGATGCCGGCCCACATGGCGACGACGATGACCGTCGCGCAGCCGCCGAGTACGACCGAGGCGACGGGGCCGAGCCATTGCGCAACCACGCCCGATTCAAAGGTGCCGAGCTGGTTCGACGCGCCGATGAAGACGTTTTCAAACGCACCGACGCGTCCGCGCATGAATTCCGGCACACCGATTTGGGTGAGCGCATTGCGGATCACCACGCTCACCATGTCGAAGCCGCCGGTGGCCGCGAGCGCCGCCAGCGAGAGCGGCATATTGCGTGAGATGCCAAAGACGATCGTCGCAAGGCCGAAACCGGCGATGCACCAGAAAAGCCAGCGAGCGCCGTTGCGCTTAATCGGATAGCGAATCAGCCACAGCCCGACGATAGCCGCCCCAACGGCGGGCGCAGCGCGCAACATGCCGTAGCCGGTGGCGCCGACATGGAGAATCTGCGTCGCATAGATCGGTAAGAGCGCGGTTGCGCCGCCGAAAAGCACAGCGACGAGATCGAGCGAGATCGCGCCGAGGATGATCTTTCGTTCGATAACGAAGCGAAAGCCACCAACCGCCGACTGCCACAGCGATTCTTCGTGCGGTTCGCTGTTCACGCGCGACTCGAGGAAGAAGAAAGCCACGATCGCAACGACTTGCAGCACCACCGTTGCCACGAATGCCGATGACGCCGAGAAGGCGATCAAGATGCCTGCAATCGCGGGCCCGGCAATCGTGCCGAATTGCGAGACCGACGAGATCAGCGCGGTCGCGCGCATGTACTGCTCCCCGCTCACCAGCGACGGCAGCATCGCGCGCGTGGCCGGAACCCCCAGTGCATCGGCGGTCGAATAGAGCAAGAGTGCACCGAAGTAGGCGGCGATCGACTGCGAGTGCTGGAGTGCGAGCATGAGGAAGAGCAGCGAGCCGATCAGCGCGCCGACGTTCGTAATGATGACGACCGCGCGCCGGTCGAGGCGATCGGCAATCAACCCCGCGGGCACCGCAAGTAGCAATTGGGGCAGAAAAGCGATCAGGCCCACGAGTCCAAGATCGAGGGCCTGATGACGAATGGCGTAGATTTGCCAGGCAATCGCGGTGTTAGCAATGCCTTCGGCAAACCACCCGCTCTGCCGAGCGGCAAAGTACGCGAGGAACTCGCGCTGTTTTAAGAGCGCGCGGATAGGGCTTTGCCGTTAGCGTGCACGACGGGTGCGCCGGCGAGCGTTTCGACGAACGACACGAAGGCGCGGACCGGCGTCCCGGTTGGGCCCTTGGCTTGCCAGGCCGACTCATTGTCGAGGTACGCGGTGCCGGCGATATCGAGATGCACCCACGGCGTGTCTTCGACGAATGACTTGAGAAACGCGGCCGCAGTAAGCGTGCCGGCCGGACGGCCACCGGTATTTTTCAAGTCGGCGATGTCGCTTTTCATTGCGCTGGCGTACTCGTCGTAGAGCGGCATGTGCCAGTAGCGCTCGCCGGTCGGTTTTGCCGCGGCGAGAAATTCGTTGGTGAACGCGTCGTCGCTGCCGATCGCGGCGCTCGCCGCGTGCCCAAGTGCGATCACGCACGCGCCGGTCAAGGTCGCGGTGTCGACGATCTTGGTCGCGCCGAGTTTATTTGCGTAGACCAGCGCGTCGGCGAGAATCAAGCGACCTTCAGCATCGGTGTTGATCACTTCGATCGTCTTGCCGTTCATCGCTTTAACGATATCGCCCGGTTTGGTCGCCTTGCCGCCCGGCATGTTTTCGGTGGCGGGCACGAGACCGACCACGTTGAGTTTGGGCTTGAGTTTGCCGAGCGCGCACAGCGTTGCGATCACGCCGGCGCCGCCCGACATGTCGTACTTCATCTCTTCCATCCGCTCGGGGGGCTTGAGCGAAATACCGCCAGTGTCGAAGGTGATACCTTTGCCGACAAGCGCAAGCAGTTCTTTGCTGCCCGGATCACCGTTGTAGCGCATGATGATGAACTTGGGCGGCTGCACGCTGCCCTGCGCGACAGAGAGAAACGAGCCCATGCCCTCTTTACGGATGCGCTCTTCCTCGAAGACCTCGACCTCGATGCCGGCCGCCTTGCCGCACTTCACCGCTTCGTTCGCAAGGATCGTCGGCGTCATGTCGTTGGCGGGCGTCACCGCCAGGCGGCGCGCGAAGTTCACGGCGTCACCGAGAATCTCGCCACGTTCGACGCCACGTTTGATACCGGCAGCGTCGAAGCCGTTCGCAAGCAACGTGACCGACTGCACGGCCATGCGCTTTTCCGGCTTGTCTTGATAGATCGTCGTCTCGAACGAGCCGCTGATCGCGCCTTCGACGGCAAACGATGCGCAGGCAACTTCGTTCCCCTTGGCTTCGTCGGGAAGGGCAAGGGCAAGCGTGTCGACGTTGCGGCGTCCGAGATAGCGCACCGCGGCACCCGCATAGCGGGCGAGGTGCGAGGGTTCGAACTTCGCGCGTTCACCCAAACCCACCACCAAGACGCGGTGGAACGGTTGATCGCCGGCGTGCACGAGTGCGCACTCCGCGAGCTTTCCTTTAATCTCTTCGGATTTGAGAATCGCCGAGATCGCACCGCCCACAGCTGCATCGGCGGCTTTAGCGGCGCCGCTTAATTCACCGTTCGTGAAGACAGGCACGACGAGGGCACCCGCGCGCGATGACACCGGCGCATCTTGCGCGATAAGAACTTGCATGGGCTACCTTTCACTGGGGTGAAGTATGAGCGCCAGAGATGACTAGCGTTTTATCGACAATTCGGCCGATCCTCAGCATCGGCCCTGCGCGGGCCGCCGAATGAGCGACCAAAGTCGCACGGATGATGCCTACGCACGGGCCGGCGTCGATATCGCGTCGGGCAATGAGGCGGTAGCGCGCTACCAGCAGGTCCTTGGCGCGTGGCGCCATCCCGATCAGCTCGATGCGATCGGCGGCTTTGGCGGCATTTTTCGGCTCCCCGGCAGCGGCGATCGCGCGCTGGTTGCGTCGACCGACGGTGTCGGGACCAAGATCCTCATCGCAGCCGAGCTGGAGCGCTACGATAGCGTCGGCGCCGATTTGGTCAATCACTGCGTCAACGACATCTTGGTCGTCAATGCAACGCCGATGTTCTTTCTCGACTATTTTGCCACCGGAAAGTTGGACCCATCGGTTGCTGCCGCGGTCGTCGGCGGCTGCGCGCAAGCGTGTCGCGCGCACAATTGCGCGTTGCTCGGCGGCGAGACGGCGGAAATGCCGGGACTCTACGCCCCGAAGCACTTCGATTTGGCAGGCACGATCGTCGGCAGCGTCGACATCGGCGACGTGCCCAATCCAGCTAGCGTCGAACCCGGCGATGCAATCGTCGGGCTGCCCTCGATCGGCTTGCACACCAATGGTTACTCGCTCGCGCGCGCGCTGATTCCGCGTGACGAGTGGACGCGCCCGTTCAACGGTGCAACCTTCGCCGATGCATTGCTCGCGCCGCATCCGTCCTACTATGACGCGGTGCGCGCGATTCAAGCCGTCGCGCACGTGAAGACGATGGCGCACATCACCGGCGGCGGCCTCCTAGAAAACGTTCCACGCACGCTGCCCCCGAACGCCAAGGCGATCTTCGAAGCCGCGCGCTGGAGCGTACCGCCGATCATGCAAGAGCTGGTGCGCCGCGGAAACCTGCGCTACGAAGAAAAGTACCGCACGCTAAATATGGGGATCGGCTATACCTTGATCGTGCCGTTCGTCGACGCAGCCAAAGCGGCCGCCGCGGTTCCGGGCGCCAAGGTCGTTGGCTGGATCGAGCAACGCGACGGCGACGAACCGCAAGTTGTCATCCACGAATCTCGTTAACCTCGTCGTCGCGCTCGACGAACGCTTTGCCGATGACGCCGGCGCTCGCGAACGTTTAGCCCGCGCCGGGTACGACGTACGCATCGACGCGGGTGCCAGCGATCCGGTGCTGGCGTGGATCGATGACGAGTTCGGCGGCGCGTGGAGCAGCGAAGTCGCAGCTGGGCACGCCGTGCTCGCGACGCGCGATGGAAATCCGGCCGGCTTTGCCGCGTTCGATCCGCGTGGCTTGCGGTATGCGTGGTTGCGCGGCGTTGCGCGTGAGCCCGGCGTCGGCATCTTTGGGCCGTTCGGGGTAGCAGAAGCGCATCGCGGTATTGGTTCGCAGCTTCTTCACATCGCGTTGTGTGGACTGCGAACGCGTGGATATCAGCGTGCGCTGATCGCTGCGACCTCGGATGCGCTGGTGCCATACTATGCGCGCCATGCCGATGCGCAGGTCGTCGAACGTTTCGATCGGGCGCAGTTCACGCCCGAACCGGTACGGACGGTCGTCCTGGCGTCGGGGAGCGGAACCAACTTTCAATCGGTCATCGACGGCGTCGTCAACGGATTACCACTCGAGCTGGTGGCGCTGGTGAGCAACAAAGCCGAGGCATTTGCACTGGAACGCGCGCGACGCGCCGGCATTCCAGCGGTTGCGCTTCCTTGGCAACGCAGCGAACAATCACGCGAGCGGTACGATGCGCAGCTGAGCGACGCGGTCGAACAATATAACCCCGAGCTGGTCTTGTTGCTGGGGTGGATGCACTTGCTCGACCCCTCATTCGTGGCGGCGTTTCCGGAGATGCTCAACGTGCATCCGTCGTTTTTGCCGCTCGACCCCTTGCGCGATCTGGTTGGCATGCCCGACGGCGCAATGATTCCGGCCTTTCGCGGACCGCATGCGGTGCGCGATGCGCTCGCTGCGAACAGTCCGTGGGTTGGTGCGAGCGTCCACGAGGTCACCGTTGATACCGATCGGGGGCGAGTGCTCGCTCGCAAACCGCTGCGCGTGCTTGCAGGAGAAGATGAGGAGGGCCTGCTCGCACGTTTACATCCGATAGAGCACAAACTTGTTGCAACGGCAATCAGGCGCTGGCTTTACGAGCGCGCGTAAGTGGGTAGAACGCATGCATGAAACGAGAAATCAC
>DATHMY010000244.1:0-15761 GCA_035486535.1 Candidatus Acidiferrum sp. | reverse complement strand
GGCGGGCGCTACGAGTGCCGCGAGCAGTAGGAGGGTCGCTGCAAGTTGTTTCATGGGCTGAGATTCCCGTGAAACGATGAAGAAAGTCTAAAAACGCACCCCAACGTTTGTGCTGCGCGCGCGTTCGAATTGTTCGGTTTCTGCAAACCAGTGCGCGCGGACGCCGATTGGACCGCTAATCGAGCCGTCGAGGTGCATGTCACCGGCGAGATCGAACAGATCGCGCCGCCAAATCACGTCGATGCGAATCACCCCGGCCTGTGCGGTGAGCCACGCCGAACCGACGCTCTGCTCCGAGCCGGTATTTGGTCGCACCTCGAGCCACCACGTACGCAAACTGATCGACGGCGCAATTTGCCACGCGAATTGTGCGCCTGAGCTCGCGTCAGCGGTGCCCGAGACGCTGCGTGTCTCGAACGACGTGAGGCCGAAGCGCACGCGGCGCAAATCTTGCAGCGTGAGGTCGAGTTCGTTGGTGCTCAGCGCATCACCGGGCGTGTAGCCGTTGTCTTCCTCGAGATACGAGCCAAAGACCGTTTGCAGCACATAGCCCGATGAGGTGCTCGCGTGCAGATCCCAGATCGGGCTCGGATGGAGATCGATTGACGCCGAGCCATCGTGCCCGCTGACCGGCGTGCCCTGCTCATCGGGGTAGGCATTGACGTACCGGATCGCGTCCAGGCCGTAGGCGACGTTTGCTGAGTACCACGGCAAGTTCGCGCTGATGCCCGCGTACGCGCGCGTTTGATCGATCGATCCGGCAACGTACGGCGCCTGCGCGGGCGACCAGTACCAGCCGCTGGTCGTGCGCACGTCGACCTCCGCAAACGGCGCGATCACCGCGTGCGAACGCACGCCCGCGCTTGCGTCGACGTCCGACCACGTGTCATCAACGTCGCCGTGTGGTGCGGTGTACCCGTCGGTGCCGCGATCGGCGGTGAAGTTCGCGTAGAGATCGGTGCCCTGCGTGCGTTCGAACGAAGCGCGCAGCGACGAGAAGGCGCTTTGCAATGTGTTGTTCGCAGTACCGTCGATGTCGGCAGAACCCGACGACAGCGCAATTTGCGTCGAAGCGTTGGACAGCGAAATCGGAATCTGTGCCGCGACGCGATTGCGCAGATCGCCCGGACCCACCGAATAGCCGCCGGCGAGGCCGGGCGCATCGAGGGTGGCAAACGCATCGCTGCCGCCCGCGACCGTCGTCGTTCCGCCGATCGTGTCGATCGCAAACGTGCCGGCCTGCGCGATGCTGCCGTACTCGTAGCCTTGATCCGCGCGATCCACCCTGAGGCTCGCGGCCGAGTCGTACGGAATTGTCGGATACGTCGTGAAGCCATCGGTGCCGTTGTAGTCGGGCACGCCGTCGAGTACGAGCAGGCCGCCGACGGTCGAGACGCTGCGATCGCGCAGCGACGTGCCGAAGAGCGGATTGCCGTTTTCCTCGAGCACGACGAACGGCGTTAACGCCACGTCGGACTCGGCGTGCAGGTAGGGAAGGGCGCGCAGGTCGCCCGGCGTTGGACCTTCCGAGCGCAACGCGTCGTATCGCTGGACGACAGCAGCCACCGTGCCATCGGAAGCGACCGGCGCTTCGAGCGGTCGGCAGTAGTCGCAGCGGATCTCCACGGCCGGGCCCGTGCCCTCGATCGCAAAGGTCCCGTCGGCGGCGGTCAGCGCGCTCGCCGAGACTGCCGTCCCCAAAAGATGAACGTGGGCGCCGGCGATCGGTGCTCCATCCTGGTCGCGGACGCTCCCGACCACCAATGGCGCGGGCGCGGCGCCCAGCACGAGAAGTGCCAGCGCCAGCAAAGCGGCGCGGTTCATCTATTCCTCAGATTTTGGCCTATACTAAGTGTGATGTTCGGCCGCCTCGTCGCTCGTTTAGCCCTCGCGGGTCTACTGCTCCTCGCAGCAGTAAGCCTGCGCTACGCATACGTCGACGCCGGCGTCCTCGATGCGAGTGCGGACGTCCTCGCGCCCTCGACGCAGCCTGCGTTGCTCGGCGCAATCAACGAAGATGGTCGCACCGGTTGGTTGTGCCGTCCGGAACAAGCCGCCGCAGCCAAGAAGGCAAAGAACGCAGAGCTTCCGCTCGGGTTGCAACGGTAGAACCCCATGCGTTCCCAGTGGTTTGCATTTGCGGCCGCGTGTGCGCTGGCGACGGCGCCTGCCGCGGCGCAAACCTATGGCGCCTCGCCGGTGCCGCGAAGTACATCGCCCGCAACGTTGCACGCGCAAGCGGTGCAGCGCGAGATCGTTGAACGATTTCATCTCGGCCTCGCCGCACTCGATGCGCATCGCTGGAACGACGCGCAAGCCGAGTTCGCGCAAATCTTAGCGCTCAACCCGCGCGAGCCGCAGGGTTCAACTGCTGCGTACGATCTCGGGCTCGCGCAGGCGCAGAGCGCAAAGTATGACGATGCAGCGCACTCGTTCGAGCGCGCAATCGCCCTCGACCCTGGATTTCTTGCCGCGATGGGCAACCTCATCGCCGTCGACGTGAGCCGGGGCGACTTGAACGGCGCGCGTGCCGCGGCCGATCGCTTTGTCGCGCTCGCACCGGACTCGGCGCGCGCGCTCTACGCGCGCGGGCTGGTCGCACTGCAGAGCGGCGACCTGGCGACCGCCCGCGACGATTTCTCTAAACTACTGCGCAACGATCCGCAATACGCCGTCGCCCACTACGATCTCGGGATCACCGAGGCGCGGGCCGGTGCGTACGGCGATGCGCAACGCGAATTTCTTGCCGCGCTGCAACTAGCGCCGGCGTACGCGCGAGCGCGTTTCGCGCTTGGCACGGTGTTATTGCATCAAGGTGATCGTTCCGCGGCGCGCACATCGTTCGAGCGTGCCGCTGCTGATGCAAGCGACGATCCGTCGTTGCGCGGGCTCGCGATTGAAATGCGCGACGCCATAAACGCGCCCTAACACTTTACACTTTCTTCAGAACTGCGCGTTACGCTGCGAACCTCACACTCACTGGAGGTTCACACTTTATATGCGACGCGCATCTCTACTTGCCGGGTCAGTACTTGCGCTGACACTCGCTGCGTGCGGCGGCGGCGGCAGCACGACCGGCGGCGGCTCCGGGCTGCCCACAACCACGCCGACAGCTACACCGACGGTTACTAACTCGCCGGCAGCGACCCAAGTGTTGGTCACCACACTCACCAGCGGTACGCAGGGCCCAGGTTTCACACTCTACACGTTGAGCGACGACACGACGACGACACTCGCTTGCACGGTTGCGAGCGGATGCACCGGACTTTGGATTCCTTACTCTGCCGGCGCGACCGTCGCCGACGAGAGCGCAGCGGGCTTGTCGAGCGGGATCTCGGTCTTCGCGCGTTCCGATAACAGCGCGCTGCAATGGGCCATCATGGTTAACGGCGTTGCACGTCCGCTCTACACGTACGCGGGAGACTCCACAACCGGCGTAGCGACCGGTGTAGGCATCGTCAGCTTTGGCGGCACGTGGGCCGCTCCGATGCCGCCCGCTGCGGGATCAGCAACCATCTCCGGCGAGCCGGATGCTGGTTCACTGTCGACGCCGACCCCTGGGCCGACCTCTACGCCGGGCAGCCCGTACATTCACAACCGGAACCCGTTCTAACATGCGCAGCTTGTTTGCCGCCGCCGCCGCCTTGATCGTCGCGATCGCCGCGGCGCGCGGCGAACATGCCGGCGCGCGTAACGTGGTGCTGATCGATCAACTCGGGCGGCACTTCACGCTCAATGATCTGCGCGGACGCCCGCTGATCGTGACGTTCATCTCCGCGCATTGCGAGGGCGTTTGCCCGCTCATCGAATCGCAGGTCGCCGCGGCGGCCGAACGCCAGCGGCGCGAGCACGGGAACGTTCGCTTTCTCACGATCTCGCTCGATCCCGAACGCGATACGCACGCCGATCTGGTGCACATCGCGCGCACCTTTGACGCGGATCCGTCGTATTGGCTAATCGCCGGCGGCCAACCGGCCGACGTGCATCAGCTCATGCAAACCTTCGGCGTCGACGTCGCGCGCGGCGCGGACGGGTATGCCGATGCGCACACCACGTTCATGACCGTGTTGGCTAGCGATGGACGCGTCGCCGGTACGATGTTGCCGCGAGGAGGCGAGCGATGACTCGCACGTTGGCGCTCGCACTTGCACTTGTCTGCAGCGGATGCACGGCCGGCGGCGTGAACCCGACCACCGGCGGGGGCGCGAGCGTGACGAGCGTGACAACGATTGACGTTAGCATCGCAGCGTTTGCGCTCGAAAGTACGCCGCTTGGCGACGCGCGCGGCTTCTCTCCCGAAGTAACCAACGTCAGCGTAGGTTCGGGCGTGCGATTCCTCAATGTCGACAATACCGAGCACACCGCGACGTCAATCCCGGGCACGACCGTATTTCCAGCGGAGTCGCCGTTTGGAGTTTCGGCACTGCAGCCGACCGCGAACGTGGGCGTCGGCGGCAGCTGGGGCGCCGGAGCGTTGGAACCCGGCGAGATGTCCCAAGTCTTCGTCGTCAACCAACCGGGGACGTACATTTACGGCTGCTTCTTTCACTACAGTGGCGGCATGCGAGGAGTGATCGTTGCTAAGTAGCATCCTGACCTTTTTGCTGGCGATTCCACTGTTCGCGCAGCGCTATCATCTTGCGTGCGAACAGTGCCACACGGTCATTCCCGAGCTCAACGAATTCGGCAATACCTTTCGCGAGCACGGCTATCAGCTCGATTTGCCTAAACATGGCACGACCGGCGTCGCGGTTCGCTATCAGTTGCAGTATCAGGTCGATCCGGTCAACGGCCGCCGCTGGACGCCGGGTGGCATTTTGCTCAGCAATTTCGATTTTGGCAAAGTCGCGGCGTTCGTGCACTACAATCTCGGCGCACAAGGCGGCCCGGCGGGACTTTATCTGGGCTATCTTGCGACATACAACGCGCACACGCAGATGCTCTATCGCGCCGGCCTCTTCGAATTGCCCTTACCGCAGTCTCCGGGTCAACGCCTCGATGATTTACAACAGTACGGTTATTACGGCGCGCACGTCGGTCTCAACGACTTACCACTGTCTTCACCGCGCTGGGGTGTGCAGGTGGAGCGCACGATCGGGAACGCCGTCGTGGATGCAGTTTTGGACACGGGAGAGTTCAAAGGTGCAGCCTACGGCGGCGCCCCGGTCCCGACAGGGGAAACGACATTCGCGCAAACGCCGGAACTGGGGCTGTGGCTGCGTGAATTCGTCGGAGCGTCAGCCGTGATCGGCATCGAGGGCCTCGAAGGCGAGCGCGGGATCGTGCTCACGGGTAAGCCCGGATTCGATGACGCCTACGATCGCGGAGCGCTGTGGTCGCAGTATACGTACGGACGACTGCAGCTGCAGGGCGAGCAGTGGTGGGGCCGCGACTTCAACGCGGACGGTTTCGGCACGCTCGTCGGCAGCGCCGGCGGCTATCTGCGCGCGAAGTACTATTTCGATGATGACCACGCTTATTTGGGCGTGCGCTACGATGCCTACGAAAACCCGGTGATCACCCGCGATATGACCTACTACGGTGCGTTCATGCTTTTCGGACGTGCACGTATTCTGCTTCAACAAGTCCAGACGATCGGGGGGACGGGCAGCTTCGGCGGCGCGCTGACAGTAGCTTTCCCGGCGCCGTTGAAGATGTAAGCGTGAGGATCTTAGTCGTCGAGGACAGTCTTCCGGTGGCGAACGCCGTGCGTGCGATGCTCGAGCGGCGCAAATATGCGGTCGACATTGCGACCGACGGCGACGCAGGCCTCGATTTTCTTCTGCGCGATGCCTACGACGCGGCGATTCTCGACGTCGGCCTCCCAAAGCGCGACGGTTTCGAGATCGCGCGGCGCGCGCGCGCGATGAGCATTACCACGCCGATCCTGATGCTGACCGCGCGTGACGGCGTCGAAGACCGGGTAACCGGTTTGGATTGCGGCGCGGATGACTATTTGGTCAAGCCATTTGCCGAGGAAGAACTGGTTGCGCGTTTACGCGCGATTGCTCGTCGCGCGAAGGGCCCGATCGTCGATCGCATCACCGCGGGCTCGCTGGTCGTCGATATGTCCGCGCGAAGCGTTTCGTATGCCGACAAGGCAATCGATCTTGGCGCGACCGAGTTTCGGCTGTTGGAGTTTCTCGCGCGAAACGCCGGCATCGCGTTTTCGCGGACCGATCTGCTCGAGCGCATCTGGGACTACGAGTTCGACGGATCAAGTAACATCGTGGACGTCTACGTCAGTCAGCTGCGGCGTAAACTTAAAAAGGTCGGAGCGGACGACGTCATCACCACGGTGTGGGGCGTCGGGTATAAGTTCGAGAAGTGATCGCGCGGCTGGTCGGTGCGTATCTCGCGATCTTCACGCTTGTACTCGCGGTCGCGTCGATCGCACTCTACCTTTTCCTAGCCGGACAGTACCACAGCTTGCTCCTGCCGGCGCTGTCGACGCCCGAGGGAGCAAATGTGTACGCGCTGACGATGCACAAGGTCGCGTTGGAAATCGCCGCAGCCGACCTGCCGTTGCTGATCCTTATCGGCTTTGCGGCATGGGGTCTCGCGCAGCTCTCGCTTCGCCCGCTGTTTGCGGCGCAAGCGCGCGAGCGTGCCTTTATCGCTGACGCCGCCCACGAACTACGTTCGCCGCTGGCGACGATCGCGAGCGTCGCGCAGGCTGCGCGCGGCGACGCCGACGTCACGCGCCTGCACGACGTCTTCGATACCATCGCGAAGACGGCCATCGAAGCGAGCGCGATGGTCGGCGATCTCTTGACGCTAGCGCGCTCGCCGAAGCCCGGACTGCTTCAACGCGAGCCGGTCGATCTCGCTGCGATCGCGCATGCGTGCGCACGCGAACTCGAGGCCCGCGCGCTCGAACGCGGGGTGCAGATCGATCTGCGGCTCGAGCCGGCGATTGTCGACGGCGACGCGCGCCGCTTGCACGAACTAGCCCGCAATTTGCTCGAGAACGCGGTGCGGCATGCCGGCTCGCGGGTGACGGTGACGACTGCCGCCGTAAGTGGGCGCGCCGTGTTGCGCGTCAGCGACGACGGCGCTGGCGTCGTCCCGGAACTGCGCGAGCGTCTCTTCGAGCGCTTCGTTAGCGGGAGCGAGGGTGGCAGTGGTCTCGGCCTGGCGATCGCGCAATGGGTTGCACGCGCCCACGAAGGAACGCTCGCGCTCGATGAACGTGAACGCGGTACCTCGTTCGTAGCAAGTTTTCCAATCGTGGCCTAGTGTATGCGAACTGATGTGTACGCAGCGACATATATTGGTTATGATTACACTACCAGCAGTCACACTTGCGCTTGCGCTTACCAATCCCGTTGCGGTCTCAAACTGTTCGGTTTCCGCGGAAACCGCGAGCATCTCATCCGGCGATAGTCCGTTGTATGAAGTCATCGGTTCGCTCTTGCAGATCCGTTTTGTCAACAATGGAACGACGCCGGTCTCGTCGGTGGCGTTCGCCGTTACTGAAGACGGCAAGACATCGACGATACTCGATCGCGGCACGTTCTCACCCGGCGTCACGATCTCGCACAGCTTCCGAGCGCCGACGTACACGTACGGGGCCACGTGCAAGGTCGAGTCAGTCCTGTTTGCCGACGGCTCCGCCTGGATGGCCCCCGACAGCCAGGCGAATCCGGCCTCGGCGAACCGTTAGGGCTCGGGCGGCATAGAGTGGGTATGAAACAGCTTCTTCTGAGCCTCGCGCTCGCGCTCGTGACCGTGCACCTGCACAACGATGCGTACAGCCCGGCAAACGTGACGATCCATACGGGCGACACGGTGCGCTTTGTCAATGACGACGACGACGCGCACACCGTTACTTCGACCAACGGGTGGTTCGATTCGAAAGGCCTGGACACGAACGGGACCTGGAGCCACACCTTCGATAAGGCCGGAATCTTCCGTTACTTCTGCGAGCTGCATCCGTTCATGAAGGGCACCGTGACCGTGACGGACGTGCACGCATGAAACGCAACGATTTTCTCAGCCATGTTGCCTGGACCGGGAGCGGCATCGCCTATGCGCTCTCCGGCGCCGGCATCTTTACGGGGCGCGCGCTCGCGGATGCCGCATCCGCGACGCAGTTCGTGCAGATCAGTGACAGCCACATCGGCTTTCACCAGCCTGCCAATCCCGACGTTGGAGCGACGTTGAAAGCCTCGGTCGACGCGATCAACGCGATGCCCGTGCAGCCGAAGTTCGTCGTGCACACCGGCGACATCACGCACCTTTCGACGCAGCAACAATTCGACGATGCGCGCGCGATCTTGAGTCAACTGCGCGCACCGCTCATCGCACTGCCCGGCGAGCACGACGTCCTTGGCAGCGACTTCAAAACCTATCGCACCAACTTCGGAATCAAAGACGCCGAAGACGGCGGCTGGGCCTCGTGGGACGATAGTGGCGTGCACTATATCGCCTTGATCAACGTCTTCAATTTCGAGAAGATGGGATTGATGGGGAACGATCAGCTCACGTGGCTCAAGAAAGATCTCCAATCGCAGTACCAGCAAACGCCGATCGTCGTTTTCACCCACGTCCCGCTCTATGCGCTCTATCCGCAGTGGGGATGGACCACCCAAGACGGCGCAAGCGCGCTCGCGATGTTGAGCAGCTTCGATCACGTGACAATCCTCAACGGCCACATCCACCAAATTGTCACGCACGTCGAGGGCAATATCCATTTCGCATCGGCGACGGCTACGGCGTATCCGCAGCCACAACCCGGCACCGCGCCGAATCCGGGTCCAGTGACCCTTCCTCACGATCAATTACTGCACGCGATCGGGTATCGGACGGTGCGCCTCGATAACGGTACTGCAGGCATTGAGCAACATCCACTCGGCTAGGAGGCAATGCGGGACTCAGCGCTCGAACGCGCATTCGCGGAACGGCAATCATGGGCGTATGAAGCGGCGTATCGCCGCTTCGGCGCGCGCATGTACACGGCTGCGTTGCGCGTGCTCACGGATCGTGGAGCCGCACAGGACTGCGTGCACGAAGTGATGCTGCATTTGTGGAAGCGCGGCGATGCCTATCAACCGGAGCGCGGAGCACTGGAAGCGTTTCTCGTGACGTGCTCGCGCAACCGCGGGCTCGAGCGGTTGCGCCGATCGGAGCGTCAATCCGACGTCGCGCGCCGCGCCGCCACCTCCGATGAAAGCGAAGAGCTCATGCCCGACCCGATCGAACGCGAGCGAATCGCGCGCGCGATCGGCGCGCTGCCACCGGCGCAAGCGCAAACGATCCGGTTTGCATACTTTAAGGGCATGACCCATACCGAGATCGCAAGCGCGCTCGGCGAACCGGTCGGGACGGTCAAGAGCCGCCTCGCCGCAGCGCTGCGAAGTCTGCGCCGTACGCTGGTGACTGCTGATGTCTGAGCAGCACATCGGCGAACTCGCCGAACTTTACGTGCTTGGCGATCTCGAGCCGGGCGAACGCGCGGCGGTCGAGGTGCACATCGCGAGCTGTATGCAGTGTCTGCGCCAGGTCGGCGAGGCCGAAGAGACATTGCTCGCACTCGAGCGCGGCTCGCTCGCGGAGCCTACGCCGGCGTTCCTCGATCGGCAGATGCGTTTCGCCGCACCGCGGCGGCGATATGCGGCGCTCGCGCTTGCTGCCGCTGCCGGCCTGGTGCTCGGCATCCTCACGATGCTGCCGGGATACTTCCGCCCGCAAGCACCACAAGCCGCGCTAGTCGCGATGATTCACAGTCACTTCAACCACGCGCAATTTGCCGTCGTCGGCTCAGCCAACGCACCGGCGGCCAAAGTGATCTATGCGCGCGATCGCAGCTGGCTCTTCGTTGTAGCCGACGGTTCGCAACGCTATGCGGTGTACGCGATCAACGGGCCAGCGTCAACGCGATTGGGTGATCTGCGGGTGCAAGGTGCGACAAGCACGCTCTACGTCGCGCACGCGCCCGCGGCGGATGCCGTCGAATTGCGCGATGGCAGCACGGTCGTTGAACGCGCAGCGCTGCGCTAACCGGCTTGATCGTTTTGGTTTTGGAAAAGATTTGGTGCCGCAGGGTCGCGTTTTGCCCGCCGGTCGCGCGGTTCGGCGTCGAGCGAGGTGATCGTTCGCGGTGCTAAGTCGATAACGCTCGGTTCGGGCAGCTCCTCACCGCCGATCGACGATTCGTCCTTGAGTTTGCGCCCTTGCGGCAGGAGGCGCGATTCGTAGGTGCCCACAGCTTCGTTATACGCACCAACCGACCGCTCGAGATGCCGTCCGAGATTGACCAGCCGGTCGGCAAAGCGCGCGGTACGTTCGTAGAGTTCACGCCCAAGCGTTGCGATGCGCTTGGCATTCTCTTCTTGTTTGACGGCTTGCCAGCCCATGGCGAACGAGCGCAGCAACGGAATCAACGAAAGCGGTCCCGAGATTAGCACTTTGCGATCCAATGCGTATTCGATCAGCATCGGGTTTTCGGTGCACGCGGCGCTCAAGAAGGCTTCACCCGGCACGAACATCACCACGAAATCAGCCGAACCTTCGGTGGATTGATAGTTGCGCTTGGAAAGCGCGTCGACGTGATCTTGCAGCGCGCGCGCGTGCTTCTTGACCAATTCGCGGCGCGCGTCGTCGTTGGCTGATTCGAGCGCGGCTTGCAGTGCGTCAGTTGGTGCCTTTGCATCCACGAAGACGCAGCGGTTGCCCGGCAATTTAATCGTCATGTCGGGGCGGCCACGACCGGCTTCAAACGCGATCGTCTGCTGCTCGGCGAAGTCGCAATAGGCGAGCATGCCGGCCTTCTCGACCACGTTGCGTAGCTGTATCTCGCCCCATTTGCCGCGCGTCGTCGGACTGCGCAGGGCCGTTACCAACGTCGACGTCTGATTGGAAAGCGCGTTTGCCGCTGATTCGATCTTGTCGGTGCGGCCGAGCAGCTGGGTGAGTTGCTCGCGCAGCGCACCGGAGTCCTCGCTGCGCCTGCTTTCCATCTCGCGGACCATGCGGTCAAATTCGGTGAGCCGTTCGGCGATCGGGGCGACGATTTGCCCGACGCGCTCCCCCGCCTGGTGCGTGGTCGAGTCGCGTAGTTCGCTCTTGGCCCGCTCGAGGAGTGCGTCGATCGCTGCCCGTTCGCCACGCTGGCGAGAGAACATCACGAAGGCACCGATGGCGATGCCGACTAGGAGGAAGAGAAGATCGACGAGCGCGGTCACGTTTGCAGTCCGAGTTGATCCTTGAAGAAGGCCAGGACGCGCTTCCACGCGTCGTCGGCGGCAGATGCTACGTACGAACTTCGCGTATCGTCGAAAAATGCATGCCCGGCCGAGGGATAGACACGTACGTCGTTGGGCACGCGTAAGGCGCTGCGCCACGTCCGCACGTCTTCAGCCGGGATGCTGGTGTCCTTTTCGCCGTAGCTCCCACAGACCGGGATGTGCAGTTCGGTTGGATCGATGTCTTTGATCGCCCCATAGAACGGCGCGACGGCATCGAAGACGTCGGAGTTATCGAGGGCCTGAATCAGGGCGATGTGACCGCCCATGCAAAACCCGGCGACGCCGAGCTTGCAGTTGGGCGCTTTCGAGAGCATGTTCAGACCGCCGGCGCGCAAGTCGCCGTCGTACTGTTTTCGCTGCAGTTGCGCCGCAAACGGTTTGAACGTCTCGATGTCGGTGCTGCCGTCACCGCTGGGCGCGCGCATGCGCGAATAGAGATCCGGCGCGACGCACATGTAGCCTGCTTTAGCAAAGCGCCGCACCGTGTCGCGCAGCTGGTCGTCAACGCCCCAAATCGCCATTGCGAGTACGATGCCCGGCGTGTTGGCGCGGATCGCCGTCGGATATGCGGCATAGGCGTTCACTACGCCGTCGGGGCGGCGCAGCTGCGGGCGATCTACCGTGATCGCCGGATCGTCTTCAGGTACGATCGGCGGATGAGGCGCGCCAAACCCGGCTTGCGCCCCCGCTTTTGCTGGGATCGATGCTGTCGCGGCTGCACCGGCGGCGAGTCCGGCGAATTCACGGCGGTTCATCATCGTGCGTGGCCTTTCGGACCCAGGGCGGCGCGTTCCTGACCGAAGAAATGAAGTCGGGGCGAAATGCCCAAGAAGGCGATGACTATGATCACTGTTCGCTGCTTGCTTGTAGCGCTCGTTGCTGGGACAGCGCTTGCCGCATGCGCGCAGGCCGCGCCGTCCGCACCTCCTCCGTCCGGCGCACTGGGTGCGTCGATTGCGCTCGGCCGCGCCGTGATCGACGACCCGCAAAAATATCTCCCGCACAACGTGCGCGCCGACATGTCGTGCGCGGATTGTCATCTTGGAAGCGGGACCGTGCCGCGCGGCGGAACGTTCGTCGGAACGTACGCGCGCTTTCCTCAATGGAACAAACGCGCGAAGCGCGTCATCACGCTGCAAGATCGGCTCGCCGAATGCTTCCTCTACAGTATGAACGGCACGCCGCCCGCCTATACCAGTAAAGAGATGGTCGGGATGGTCGCGTACATCGCATATCTTTCGCGCGACGTGCCGACCGGTGCAGCGCAGCCAAAAAATGACGCGTTCATCGTGCCCTTGCCGTCGGCGTCACCCGATCTCGCGCACGGCCAAGCGCTCTACGCGCAGAAGTGTTCGGCCTGTCATCAGGCAAACGGTGCAGGCATCCACGGCGCGTTTCCGCCGCTGTGGGGCGCGAAATCGTTCAATAACGGCGCCGGCATGGCGCACATCGATCGCATGACCGGGTGGGTGATGTTCAATATGCCGCAAAACGCACCGGGTTCGCTCTCGGCGCAAGAGGCCTACGACATCGCGGGCTGGGTGCTCACCCATCCGCGGCCGCACTTCGTGCCGACTCGCCTCATTACGCAACCCGCACAACGGGCGGACTTCTTCTAACCCCATGATCGGGTTGGTGCTTGCGCTCGCGGTCGCAATTGTCGCGACGTTGCTCGGCCGTGTCGCGCCGATCGTCGGCGCACCGGTCTTCGCGATTGTCCTCGGCGCACTGATCGCTTCGGTACGGACGCCCGCGCCTTCGTTGCGCCCGGGCATCGCCTTTGCGAGCAAGCAGTTGTTGCAGTGGTCGATCGTGTTGCTCGGCGCGCACTTGAGCTTGAGCGAAATCGTTCAGGGCGGTGCGCAGTCGTTGCCGGTGATGCTTGGCACGATGATGGTGGTGCTCGTGCTGGCTTACGTCGTCGGGCGCGCGCTCGGCCTCGACCGCGACATCCGTCGCTTGGTCGGGATCGGCACCGCCATCTGCGGCGGCTCGGCAATCGCTGCGGTTGCCAGCGTGATCGAAGCCGATCAAGCCGACATCGCCTATTCGCTCGGCGTTGTCTTTCTGTTCAACGTCGTCGCAGTGGTGATTTTTCCGGCGCTAGGGCATCTTATGCAGCTTTCGCAACACGCGTTCGGCTTGTGGGCGGGCACGGCGATCAACGACACCTCGTCGGTGGTAGCGGCGGCATTCGCGTATGGTCGCGATGCGGGCAACGATGCGGTGATCGTTAAGCTCACGCGCACCACGCTGATCATTCCGATCGTGCTGTTCTACGGCTGGCGCAAGATCCAAGCGGCACGTGGCAACGCCGAGGCGATCGACTGGCGCGCGATCGTGCCGTGGTTCATCGGGTGGTTTCTGGCTGCGGCGACGCTCAATTCGTTCGGGCTGATTCCGGCGGTCGCGCAAGGGCCGTTGCAAGAGCTCGCGCTCTTCGCGATCACGGTCGCGTTGGCCGGCGTCGGACTCGGCACCGACATCCAGCGGATTCGGGCCGCCGGGATCCGTCCGCTCATCCTGGGGGCGGTGCTGTGGGCCGCAATCGCCCTCTCCAGTCTGGCCTTCGCCAGGCTCGCCCACCTGGGCTAACGCCGGGAAGCGCCTTCCCTGGTCGTATCCTTGCGGTCGAGGGCGGGGTTAGAATGGCGGGGAACCTCTCTTTTTCCCCCTTTCAGGACGGAGACAATAGGAAACGTGGCGGATGTCGTAGTCAAAGTGACCCTCCCCGAGATGGGTGAGTCGGTTACCGAAGGCTCCATCGTCGAATGGCGCAAGCGCGTCGGTGATGCGGTGAACGAAGGCGATACGCTCGTCGACGTGACGACCGACAAAGTTGACGTTGAAGTACCTGCGACCGCCGCGGGCGTGATAACCCAACTCTTTGGCAAAGAGGGCGATACGGTTGCCGTCGGCGCGACGCTGGCGGAAATCGACACCTCGAAAACCGGCAATGGCGCCGCTGCGCCCGCCGCAAAGACAAACGGTAAAGCCGCGTCTGCGCCGCCCCCGCCCGCCGTGCCGAAGGGTGAACCCAAAATTGTCGCGGTGACGCTGCCCGAGATGGGCGAGTCCGTTACCGAAGGCTCGATCGTCGAATTTCGCGTGAAGCCTGGCGCAACCGTCAACGAAGGCGACGCCATCGTCGATGTAACGACCGATAAAGTCGACGTCGAAGTGCCGGCGACCGCGAGCGGTGTTGTCGTTCAATTGTTCGGCAAACCCGGCGATACGATCGCCGTCGGCGCAAAACTCGCCGAGATCGACGTGGATTCGGCTAAAGCCGAATCTGTAACGGTCGGCCTTCGGCCGATCCCTGAGGTTGAGCCGAGCGCAAAACAACCTGTCGAGCCGAAAGCTGCTAGCGGTCCCGTCACCGCATCGCATCAAGCAAAGCGAATTGCGAACAAACTCGAGCTCGATCTCACTTCGATTCACGGCTCGGGACCGAACGGATTGATTTTGCGCAGCGACGTCTCGACGCAAGCGAACGGTGCACGCAAAGTCAGCGCAGCACCCGCAACAAATGCACCGCCGTTGCCCGCACCGCCGGCGGGCGCAAAGCTCACGCCGCTCAAGGGACCGGCGGCCGCACTCACCGGCTACATGGAGCAATCGCTCAGCATTCCGACCGCGACGAGCTTCCGTACCCTGACGGTCGACGTGCTCGACGCGCGACGCAAAGAACTCAACAACGCGATTAAAGCCGCCGGTCGCAGCGAAAAGGTTTCATTCACGCACATCATCGCGTACGCGCTTGTGCGCGCCGCGAGCGAGATGCCGTTCATCACCTACAGTTTCCGTCGCGACGAGAACGGCGCGCCGCAGCGCCTCGAACCGGGCATCCATCTTGGCCTTGCGGTCGATTCCGAGCGCAAGGATGGGACGCGCGGCTTGATCGTGCCCGTGATCAAGGGCGCCGATGCGCTCGACTTCAGCGGCTTCTACAAGAAGTACCAGGAGCTCGTTACCAAAGCCCGCGACAATAAACTCGTCGCCGACGATCTCCAAGGCGCGTCGTTCACGTTGACCAATCCGGGCGGTATCGGCACGGTCGCCTCGGTGCCGCGGCTTCTCGTCGGCCAAGGCGCGATTCTCGCCACCGGAGCCATCGGCTATCCGCCGGGATTTCAAAGCACGCCGGAAGCTTCGCTGCGTCAATTGGGCGTCGGCAAAGTGATGCAGATGACGAGCACCTACGATCACCGCGTGATTCAAGGTGCACAGTCGGGCGAATATCTGCGCCGCGTCGATGCGTTGCTGCAAGGCGCCGACAATTTCTACGAAACGCTCTTCTCGCAGCTACATGTTTCTGCTGCGAAACTTGAGTCGCCGCGTAGCGGCGACGGGACGTTAGACGACAGAGCTTTAGCTTTGGCCGATAAAGTCGCGCCATCGGATGAGATGTTGCGCGCGGTTGCCGCCGCGATGGCGATCGTCTCGGGGTATCGTACGCACGGTCATCTCGCCGCTCACCTCGATCCGCTCGGGTCCGATCCGGCCGGCGAT
>DATHMY010000243.1:0-16017 GCA_035486535.1 Candidatus Acidiferrum sp. | reverse complement strand
CGTCCGTCCACTCACCGCAACTGCTCGTACTCGACGAACCGTTTTCCGGCCTCGACCCCGTCAATGCCGCGATGCTGCTTTCCGTCCTCGACGATCTGCGCAAGAACGGCACGACCCTGATTCTTTCGAGTCACCAGATGTGGCAGCTTGAAGATCTCGCCTCGCGCTTTTGCATCATCGCCGGCGGCGCCAACCGCGCCGACGGTACCCTTGCGGAATTACGTTCCGCGTGGCCGACGCGTGTGGTTCGCGTTTCACCGCCGAGCGACGTGGTTCGTGCGCGGCTCGAGAGCGTCGCCGGCGCGCAACCGCTCGCACATGTGAACGGCGCGATCGACTATCGCGTCCCCGCGACCACCGACTTTGCCGCGCTCTTGCGCTCGCTCGTTGACGTCGCGCCGGTGACGAAGTTCGAGGCGATCGAGCCGTCGCTCCAAGAAATCTATTTGCGCGCGATCGGAGAGAGTGCGGCGTGAGTGAAGACTTCATCACCGTCTACCAGGCGGAGATCATGCGCCGCATTCGATCGCGGCCGTACATTATCGGACTACTCTTCGGCGTCCTTGCGATCACCTTGCTGAGCCGGCTTCCCGCGTTGATGGCGAGTGCGTTTAGCGGCGGAAGCTCGATCGTGCTCGCGGGAGACCCAGCACTGGTTGCGCGCGCAAAGCCATTGCTCGCCGACGACTACAAGATCCTGGGCATGCTTCCCGTCGGCTTGGTCGACGATGCCACGCTCAAACGCTATCACGCCGGTTCTGCCATCGAGCTTCAAGCGCAGCCGGATGGCTTACACGTCACCGTCTATTCACACAACCCCGGCGGCATCCACCGCGACGCGCTGAGCCAAGACCTCTTGCCGCTGCAGCTGCAGCTTGTCACGCATCGCAATGCCGGTGCGATTTCGAAGATCACTGCGATTCCCATCGTGGTCAAGGTCATCGCGTCGAAGTTCGCATCGGCCGGGCAGGCGAGCGCGGCGCGCGGCGTGGCCTACACGTTGCTCTTCCTTCTCTATCTGCTCATTATCCTCAACAGTCAACTGGTGATGAGTTCGGTTGCCGAAGAAAAGACCAGCCGCATTGCCGAGCTGTTGATCGCGTCGGTGAACCCCAGCGCGCTCCTGACCGGCAAGATCCTTGCCTCGGCGACGCTCGGATTTCTCCAGCTTGCGGTCTGGATCGCGGCGGCGACGTACCTCGGGGGCGGCGGCGGTTCAGGTTCCGGCCCCGGCACCAGCAGCGATTCGCTCCTTTCCCTCTCGAACGCGCTCGACGTGCTCACGCCCGGATTGGTCGGGGCATTCCTGGCGTTCTTCATCATCGGCTTTTTGCAGCTCTCAACACTCTTCGCCGCCGCCGCATCGCTGATCAATCGCACCGAAGATCTGGGCAGTATCGCCTTACCGCTCGTCATGCCGATCGTCTTTGCCTTCATCATCGCAATCGCGGCGCTGAGCTCGCCCGATGCGCCGCTCGCGGTGGTCTGCAGTTACCTTCCGCTGATCGCGCCGTTCGTCATGTTCGCGCGCATTGCGGTGAGCAACGTGCCGCTCTGGCAAGTCGTACTTTCGATCGGGATCAATCTCGTCGCGCTCTACGTAATTGCGGTGCTCGCCGGCAAGATCTATCGTGTGGGCATGCTGCTCTATGGGCGAGCGCCGAACTTGCGCCAAGTGTGGAGTGTGATTCGCAGCTAAGCCGCGTCGACCGACGGGGTTAGTGCACGGTTCAACCGCGGGGCGGATGCCCCCAACCGGATTGAATGTACGAACCGTCGATGACGATCGCCGGAACCGTGGGATCGCCGCTCGTGTATGCGAACATCGCATCGCGCGCGCGGCGATCGTTTTGCGCATCGTGCTTCACGTACGCAATACCGCTGCGATCGTAGTGCGCCAGCGCTTCGCGGCAATAAGGGCAGCTGGGGCTGATGTAGAGTTCGAGCTTTGCGCCGACCGGCGGATGCTCGATGTCGATGGCCATAACGAGTGCTGTAGATTCTCGATGGCGAAGGGGTAGCCATGCCGCTCATTCTGGTGCCGACGCCACTCGGAAATCTTGGTGACGTCACACGTCGCGCAATCGAGGCTTTGCGCGATGCCGAACTGATCGTTGCCGAGGATACGCGCGTCGCGCGCAAGCTGCTGGGTGCACTCGATATCGGTCCCAAGGAGCTATGGAGTTATCGCGAGCAAAACGCCGCCGCGGTGACGGCCGGCATTCTCGAACGTGCGCGCAACGCGAACATCGTGCTCGTCACCGACGCGGGTATGCCCGGCATCTCCGATCCCGGCAGCGAGCTGGTCGCAGCAGCGCGCATTGCCGGAATTGCAATCGACGTGTTGCCTGGGCCGAGCGCGGTCATCGGCGTCGCCGCCCTCAGCGGCTTTCCACTCCGGCGCTTCGTCTTCGAAGGGTTTCCGCCGCGCTCGTCATCAGCGCGACGTGAAGCATTTGCGCGCGCGCTCGGCGCCGAGGCGACGACGATTTGGTACGAGTCGCCGCAGCGCATTGCTGCCACGCTCGCCGACCTCGCGGCGGTGGCAGCGGAAGCGCAGGTCTTTCTAGTGCGGGAGTACACCAAGCGGTTTGAACAGCAAGTATTAGGTACGCCGGCGACGGTAGCGGAAGCACTCGCCGAACCCGTGCGCGGCGAGATCGCCTTCGCAATCGCGCCCTATGCGCTGACCACCGAGGCGCCTGTTGCACTCGATCTCGAGACGGCCATCGACGAGCTGCTGGCGAAGGGCCTCCCGGTTGCGGAAATCGCCAAAAGGTTGACGCGGCTCGGCATGGGGGACCGCCGAACCCTCTATGAGCGGGCCACAAAACGGAAGAGGGCGAACAACACCCCTCTTCCATGAGCAGCCGCGCCTTTTACGTCACCACGCCGATCTACTACATCTCCGGCAATCCGCACATCGGTCACGCCTACACCACCGTCGTAGCCGATGTGCTGGCCCGGACGGCCCGCGCCTTCGGGCCGGCGTTCTTCCTCACCGGGACCGACGAGCACGGCCAAAAAGTCGCCAACGCCGCGGCCGAGCACGGCAAGACGCCGCAACAATGGTGCGATGAACTCGTCCCGCGCTGGCAGTCGCTTTTCGCGGCCTATCACGTGCAGTACGACGACTTCATCCGCACCACGCAACCTCGGCACACAACCAAAGTGCAGCGCGTCTTCGAGCGCCTGCGCGAGAGCGGCGACGTCTACCTCGGCAAGTACGAGGGCTGGTATTGCGTCAACGACGAGACGTTTTGGCTCGAGTCAAAACTCGTCAACGGCTGCTGCCCAACGTGCGGACGCGAGGTTCAGTGGATCTCCGAGGACGATTGGTTCTTCCGCCTCTCGGCGTATCGCGACCGGCTGCTGGCGTACTTCAAAGCCAATCCGGAATGGGTGCGTCCGCGCAGCGTCTACAACGAAATGGTCGCGCTGCTCGAAGAAGGGCTCGACGATCTCTCGATCTCGCGCACGAATCTCGAGTGGGGGATTCCCATTCCAGGCGATGGTGGCGTGATCTACGTTTGGTTCGACGCGTTGTTGAATTACATCACCGCAATCGGGTGGTCCGAGAACGACGAGCGCTTTCACTCGCTTTGGCCCGCGAACGTACAGTTGATCGGGAAAGAGATCGCGCGCTTCCACACGATTATTTGGCCGGCGATTCTGTGGGCGCTGGGCGAAGTTGCGCCGGAGTTGGTCTTCGCCCACGGTTGGATCACCGTCGACGGCCAGAAGATGGGCAAGAGCCTCGGCAACGCCGTCGATCCTTTCGCGCTTGCCGACCGCTTCGGCGCCGATTCGCTGCGCTATTTCCTCTTGCGCGAAGCGCCGTTCGGCAGCGACTTCTCATATTCCGAAGAGAAGATCGCGCAGCGTCACAACAGCGACCTCGGCAACGACCTCGGCAACCTGCTCAAACGCTCGCTCTCAATGCTTCAGAAATATCGGAACGGGGTCGTCCCTCACCGCGGCGAGGATGCGACCTTTGCGCAACGCTTCACCAATCTGCCGGAGCGCGTGCGCGCACTTATCTTTTCGCTCGATTTTCGTGGCGCACTCGAGACGATTTGGGAACTCGTGACCGCACTCAATCGCGCGATCGACGAACGCAAGCCGTGGACGTTGGCCAAAGAAGGACGCGAGCACGAGCTCGACGCCTTGCTCTACGACGTATCCGAAGGACTGCGCTGGCTCGCGATTCTCCTTCATCCATTCATGCCCGAACGAACCGCACAGATGTGGGAGCAGCTAGGTTTAGATCCCGCCGCCATCGCCGAGGATTGGACGCGCGCGTTGCAGTGGGGCGGCCTTCCGGAGGGCACGCAAACCGCAGTCGGTGACGCACTTTTCCCGCGCATCGAACTGGTGGAGAGCGCATAGCGGCAATGAGCGAGCGCAACGCGCCGAGCCGCGGGATTACCATCGGTGGTGGAATCGTCGCCGTCGCCGGGCTCGCGGTTGCGTTGACGCTGTATGCGACATCGTTCACCCAAGTCGATTGGAGCTTGACGATCTGCGGCGCGGTGGCGATTGCGTTCATCGCGAGTAATGCGTTGCCGGTGCGCGGGCTGCGAATGCGCCGCACCGGGCTTTCGGCGGAGGCGATCTTTCTCGATCTACCGGTCGCCGTGCCGCTTTTCGCAATCGGCGGCCAAGTCGGCGGTACCGCGTGTGCGCTCGCCTTTGCACTCGGCTTCGGGGCGGCGTCGATCGCGCGCAGTGCCGACTCCGTTGCCGATCTCCCGCGCCACGGCGTCCTGCGCGTGCTCGTGGCACTGCTCTTCCTGCCCTTCGGCGACAACGCGATGCAGGTGCGAGCGCTGCCGATCGCCGAGGCCACACCGATCGTTGCCACCGTGGTGTTCATTGCGGTAATTATTTTTATCTTCGGGATCTCAGCGCCGGCCTCGTCGTACACGTTTCATCTTTCCATCCTGCGGTTATGGGGCCGGCTCGCACGCGATCCCCGCACCTGGGCGGTCACCGTCGGAAGCGTGATTTGGGCGACGACCGGCCGAAACGAGGTCGTCCTCGGGCAGAATCTGCTCGCCATCCTGCTCTGGCTGCCGGTCTGTTTGTCGGCATTTCTGCTTCGCACGATCGACAAGCAACAAGCCGAGCTGCATCGCCTGCGGCTGGTACGCGATGCGGTGCAGGCGATGCTCGGCGATCGCGATCCGCTGCCGCAGATCAATGCCATCCTGACGACCCTGCGCGTGCCGTCGTTCGATGAAACCGTCTCGGTGCTGGCCGCGACGACCGCGCGGACCGACACGTGGCGGACGGTCACGACACTCGGACCCACCCTTAGCTCCGCGGGGGATGAGCTCGGACGGCGGATTCTCGCGCGCTTGAAATTTAGTGGAACGTCGTCGACCTCACTGCGCGACGACTATTACACCGCCTACGCCTTTGCTGCACGGCTCGCCGACGGCGAACTGCACGGCGCGCTGACTGTGTTGCGTCGAAACGACCGTCCGCTCTCAAACGAACAAGTCGCGCAATTTACCAACGCGGCCTTCGAGCTGGCGCCACTGTTGCGCGATATGCGCACGATCGCCGCGACGCAAAGCGCCGCGACGATCGACGGCCTTACCGGACTAGCGAACCGTGCGACCACGATGGATCGCCTCCATACGATGCTCGAAGCGATGCCCATTGTGGAGAACG
Source organism: Candidatus Acidiferrum sp. (assembly GCA_035486535.1). GTDB lineage: Bacteria > Vulcanimicrobiota > Vulcanimicrobiia > Vulcanimicrobiales > Vulcanimicrobiaceae > Aquilonibacter. The sequence goes on along the minus strand of DATHMY010000243.1, from coordinate 10,338 downwards.
GCGCGGTCCTCTTGCTCGACATCGACCACTTTAAATCGATCAACGACCACTTAGGGCATGCGGCCGGCGACGAGTGCTTGCGCAAGATCGGTGACATCATTCGCACGACGGTCCGCGGTGGGGATACCGCTGGACGCATTGGCGGTGAAGAGTTCTTGATCGTCATGCCCGGCGCGTCCCGTGACATCGCCCTGACGGTCGGCGAGCGCTTGCGCTTAGCCGTCGCACTCGGCGGCATGCGTCATGCCAGTGGCGAGCCGGTCACCACCAGCATTGGCGCCGCCGCCGCGCGCGTCGGCGACACCGCGGAAACGCTGCTCGCTCGCGCCGATCGCGGACTGTACGAAGCTAAACGCCAAGGCCGCAATCGCATGATTGAAGAGCTCGACACGGCGTGATTGATACACACGCCCATCTGCACGATCCGAAATTTGATGAAGATCGCGCGGTCGTAATCGATCGAGCGCGAGTCGCGGGCATCTCGACGATCGTGAACGTTGGCTGCGACGTCGCCGATTCTTTTCGCGCGCTCGAGGTTGCTCGTGAATACCGTCTGCACGCATCGGTTGGCATCCATCCGCACGAAGCTAAGGACGCACCTGCCGATATTCCCTCGGTCTTCGAATCGTTTCTGCGCGACCCGCGCGTGGTAGCGATCGGAGAGGCGGGCTTAGATTACTACTACGACCACAGCCCGCGCGACGTGCAGCAGCGCGTATTGCGCCAGCAACTTACGTTTGCGCGCGAAACGGGCTTCCCGTTTATCTTTCACCAGCGCGACGCATTCGATGACTTCGTAGCGATCTTGCGCGACGAATGGCGGGAGCCGATGCGCGGCGTCGTGCACTGCTTCACCGGCGATACCGCGCAAGCGCAGCTGCTCACGAAAGAATTCGGGCTCTATCTTGGCATCGGCGGCGTGCTGACGTTCAAAACTGCCGAGCCGCTACGGGCTGCCGTTGCCGCCGTCGGACTGCAATCGCTCGTGCTCGAAACCGATTGTCCGTACCTCGCGCCGGTGCCACACCGCGGAGAACGCAACGAACCGGCGTATGTCGAGCTTTCGGCACAGCGGCTCGCCGAAGTTCTCGAAAGTGGCATCGACGAGGTTGTCGCCGTTACCGACGCGAACGCGCGCAGCGTATTTTCGTTGCCGTAGTACCCAAGGGAGTCCGGATGAATTTTATCGTCGCCGTGATGGGGGTCGTTCTTGCGTTTACCCCAGCAACGCCATATGCAACGCAGGCGCAGCCACTGACGCTTTCGGTCGACGCGTCGCTTGCCGCGCGCGGGATCGCGTACGTGCACGAAGTGGTACCCGCAAAGGCCGGCGCGATGACACTCGTCTATCCGAAGTGGATTCCCGGCGAACACGGACCCACCGGTCCGCTCAACAATCTCACCTCGATCCGCATCAAGGCAGGCGCAACCGCGCTCGATTGGCGGCGTGATACCGTCGACCTCTACGCTTTCCACGTCGACGTCCCCAGCGGCGTCGACAGGCTTGACGTCACCTTCACCGTGTTGATGAACGCGCCAGGCGACACGATGTCGACTCACGACGTCACCGTCATCAACTGGAACCGCTACATCCTGTATCAGGATGGCATCGACTCACACGACTACTTCGTGAAACCATCGCTCGTCCTGCCGGCCGGCTGGGATTTCGGCACAGCGTTGCGCGATCCGCAACGCAGCGGCAATACCGTCAGCTTTGCGGTGACGCCACTCGACCAATTCATCGACTCGCCGCTCGATATGGGTGCCTACGTCAAGAAGTGGACACTATGGAAAGGCGACGGCTCGTACGTTGAACTCGATACGTTCGCTGGTCGTCCGCAAGACCTCGACGTGCCCGATAAAGTGATCGCGGCCTACAAACGCGTTCCAGCCGAGGCCTTTGCGCTCTATGGATCGCGCCACTTTGCCGACTATCATGCGCTGCTCACGTTGAGCGACGAGATTGGTTTTCAAGGCATCGAGCACCATCAGTCCAGCGACGACCGTTCCCCCGACGACTTTCTCACCAATCCACAAGAAGCACTCGAAGGCGGCGATCTCGTCACCCACGAGTTCTCGCACTCTTGGAACGGAAAGTATCGCCGTCCCGCCGATCTAACCACGCCGAATTTCCAAGTTCCAGAGCAAACCGATCTGCTGTGGGTCTACGAGGGCATGAATCAATACCTCGGTGACCTGCTTTCGTTCCGCTCGGGAATCCGCGATTATAAAGATTATCCGGAATATCTGGCTTCGATCTATGCCGAGATGGATACTGAGACCGGCCGCGACACGACGCCGCTCATCGACCTCACGTCCGGGGCGCCATACTTCTTCGAGGCGCGCGGCGACTATCACGCGATCCGCCGCAACGCCAACGACTTCTACACCGAGGGCGAGTTGCTGTGGCTCGACGCCGACACGATCATTCGCGAACGTTCGCACGGCGCGCGATCGCTAGACACGTTCCTGCACGCCTACACCCTGCCGGCCCTGACCGGACCGATCGTGAAAACCTACGACCGCGCCCAGATCGAAGCGCTCTTGAACGAGACCGAACCATACGATTGGCACGCGTTCTTCGAAAAATACGTCTACTCGGTTGCGGTGCATCCTCCGACCGACGAGCTGGCGCGCTCGGGGTGGCGACTGGTCTACACCACCAAGCCAAACATGTTCGTCCGCGTTGGCGAAGCGTTACGGCACTCGATCAACGCGTGGTATTCGATCGGTGCCACGATCGCCAACCGTTCCGGTCGTGTGACCGATGTTCGCGAAAACTCGGCTGCGTGGCGCGCCGGGCTCGCCGTCGGGGAAACAATCCAGGCCATCGACGGGCAAGCCTTCGATCCCGACGTCTTCGACTACGCGCTCACGCGCGCCGAGCACGGTGGACCGCCGGTCACGATGGTGGTCTCGCAAGACGGCTGGTTTACGACGCTGACGATCGACTATCACGACGGACCGCTCTACCCTCACCTCGAGCGAATCGCAAACACGCCCGACATGCTCGAAGCGATTATGAAAGCGCATGCAGCGCCGTAGCTAGCGGCGCGGCGCTGCGCCAGCGTTGGTCGAACGCTTTCATCAGGTGCGTGAGAATCCCGGGCGCATCGGTGCGAGCGCCCCAATCGAGTTGATCCGGGTGATCGAACGCAGCCGTCGCATTCGCCGATCCGACCCAGCCGCGGGCCCCACGTACGATCGCTAGCTTTTCGTCCGCATCCACAACGCGAACGCTCACGCCATCAGCGCAGAGTTTTTCGAGCGCGCCTCGTTCATTCGCGTTGCCGTGCATGTCGCGTGCGCTCACGAGCAACCGCACGTGCGCACCGGCTCGGCCGAGCGCGTCGAGCGCCGCGTAGACGCGATTGTTCGCGCCGAACGATTCACTCTCGGCGATCACGTCGTCGCCGGCGTGCGCTTCGTTCAACAACCGCGCCTCGGAAGCGAGCGCTTCGCGTTTCGCGACCGCGAAGAAAGGCGTTGGCGCATCTTCACGCCCGGCAACCGCATCGGCAACGATCGCTGCGTCGCGCCAAAAATCGTCGCGCACGATCGTATCCGCGCCGTCGTCGGGCCAGTTGCGATCGTCGAGGAAGAGCGTCCCGTCGACAAGGGCGGCCTTGCAGTGCAGCATAGCGTCCAATCCTTGTTGGCGGGGATGCACGAGCTCTGCGTCGGCGCCCGCAGCGCGCAATTGGTCGATAGCAGCGGCGTTGGCCGCCGTTACGCCGCCGTCGTCTTTATAAATGTAGCCTTCGAGCCGAACGCGCACGTGCGCGCCCGCCTTCGCCGCAGCGCTCAGCCCGTCGAGCACACGACCCTTCGGCAACGTATAGGCGATCAGTGAGACGTTGCGCGCGTTCGCCAGCCGCGAAAGGAGCTCCGCCGTCGAACTCAATGTCATCATCAGCGCTACCATCACGACAAAGGTGCGCCATAGCTAGGGGAGAAGAGCCCAAACTCTCATGGCGACCCAGGTACCCATTCCCCCAGCCGGTGACAAGGGCGCGTTCGTGCGCGAGATGTTCGCGCGGATTGCCCCTCGCTACGATGCGGCAAATCGCGTGCTCACCGCGGGCATGGATGAGGGCTGGCGCAAGCGTTCGATCGCACGGCTCGCGCCGCCGCACGGGGGTACGGTGCTCGACCTGTGCTGTGGGACCGGCGATGTCGTCTTTCATCTGTCGCGCACCGATCCGTCGCTGCACGTCACCGGCATCGATTTCTGTGCGCCGATGCTCGACGGTGCGCGCGCGCGCGCGAATCGCGAGGCGCGCGGTGACGTGACCTTCATCGAAGGTGACGTCATGGCGCTGCCGTTTGCAGATAGTACCTTCGACGGCGCAACGATGGGGTTCAGTTTGCGCAACGTGGTCGAGCTCGATGTGGTGCTGCGCGAGATCTTGCGCGTGCTCAAGCCCGGCGCACGCTTCGTGAATCTCGACGTGAGCAAAGCGCCCAATCCGCTCTTCAAGCGTTTCTTTGACGTGTACTTCTACCGGCTTGTGCCGCTGATCGGCGGCATGGTCGGAGGCTCGCGCGCGGCCTACACCTACCTACCGAACTCGCTCACGCATCATCCGGGTGCCGAGGATTTGCGCGAGCACTTTACCCGTGCGGGTTTTGCCGAAGCGGGATTCGAACGCCTGATGGGAGGCTCGATCGCCATTCACTACGGAACCAAAGGTTGATGGCCAGTACGCTGCGTAGCGACGAATCGAACCTGCACGACCTGGTCGAGCACTTCTTTCGCTCGACCTTCTCGACCGACAATCCGATCATCACCGAAGCGGTTCGGCGCATGCTGGCCGCCGGCGGGAAGCGGCTGCGGCCGCGCGTGACGCTGCTTTGCGCATCGGCGTGCGGCGACGATCCGCAGCGCCACCTGCACTTGGCCGCGTACATGGAACTGATTCACGTCGCAACGCTGATCCACGACGATGTGGTCGACAACGCCGAAACGCGGCGCGGAATCAACGCCACCGCCGTCGACTTTGGCAATCGCGTCTCGGTGCTCGCCGGCGACTACCTTTTTGCTTGGATCTTCAAAAACGTCACCGCAAACTATCCGCATCCGGTGCCGAACATTCTCTCGGCAACGCTGGCAGATATCTGCGATGGCGAAGTGCTGCAGCTCCAAGCGCTGGGCAACCTCGATCTCTCCTTCGATGACTACGTCGAGATCGCGCGCAAAAAGACCGCGTCGCTCTTTGCGGCATCTGCGGCTTGCGGCGCTATCGTGGGCGGCGGAAGCGCAGCGGCGATCGACGCGCTACGCGCCTATGGCGATTTCTACGGCGTCGCCTTTCAGATGAAGGACGACCTGCTCGACATGACCGCCGATGAACGCTCGCTCGGTAAGCCGGTCGGTAATGACTTGCGCGAGCGCAAAGTAACGGCTCCGTTAGTATTGGCACTCCAAGCCGGCAAACCGGAATTTTGCGAAGGCGTGGCGCGTTTCTATGCCGGATCCGGCGACGCCGGGATCCCGGGTGTCGTGGCCGCCATCGCGCGAGAAGGCGGCCTCGACAGTGCGCGGACCGAGATCGCACGCTACGCCGAGCGTGCCCAGGCCGCGCTGGAGCCTTTGGCCGCGAGCGCGGCGAAGGAAGAGTTGAGGCGGCTAGCCGACGCGCTGACCGCCGAGTAGAAAGGAACTCCAATGTTTCACCCTGTTCTCGCGCTGATCGACGCCCCGATCATCATCGGCATCGTGGTCGTCGGTGCGCTTTTGTTCGGAATTGACAAGCTGCCCAAGTTAGCTCGCAGCGCCGGTCAGGCTAAAAAAGAGTTCGTAATGGGTCAGATCGAGGCGGACGAGGCCACCGCGCGTGCCCGCGAAGAGGCGCGCCAACGAATGGAAACGCAGCACACCGACGTGATGGAGAACGTGCAGGCCGGAAGCGTCGCCGGCGAGGCCGTCCCGCCGCCAACTCCCGGTAAAGGCACGCAAGCTTAAAGAGATCGAAGGTGTTTTTACGAGAGCGGATCGGGTCGCAAAGCGATCCGAACGCTACGGATTCGGCTCCCGCCGAATCCTCGTGGGATCAAAAGGAAATGCCGTTTACGGAGCACCTGCGGGAGCTCCGTACCCGTCTCTTGATCTCGATTGCCGCCGTCGGCATCATCGCGGTCGTGCTGTTTTGGCCCTCGCAATTTGTCATCAAATGGATGGTGCAGAGCTACTTCCACGGGATTGCGCTGCATGCGTTCGGGCCGGCCGACGTGATCTTCACCGAATTCAAGTTTTCGCTGGTCGGCGGCATCGTGCTCGGTCTTCCGGTGCTTTTCTATCAGGCTTGGATGTTCGTTGTGCCGGCCATTCATCCGCGCACGCGCCGCATGGTCTACAGCTTCATCATACCGTCGCTGCTGCTGGCGGCACTCGGTTTAGCATTCGCGCACTTCATCGTGCTGCCGCGCGTCGTCGCCGCGCTCATCAGCATCACCGATGCGGTGGCAACGCCGACCTACGGCGTCGCCGAGACGATCAACTTCGTCCTCATCCTGCTCGCGCTCTTTGCGATCATCTTTCAGCTGCCGATCGTGCTGGTCGGGCTCGCCCGCCTCGGCATTGTCAACGGGGCCTGGCTCGGTCGCTATCGCCGCCATGCGCTCTTCGCGTTCGTCGTTGCGGCCGGCATCGCCGCGCCCGACGGCAATCCGATGACTATGGCCCTACTTGCCGCCCCAATGTACGTTTTGTATGAGGTCTCGATCTGGATCATCCGTATCTTTGAATCATCGTGGTCCAGAAGTTAGACAACTACTACAGCGACTTCGTTCGCACGTTTGGGAACGTGTTGTTCGCCGTGTGCTTGTTCGTCGTCTGGGGCATTTTGACGCTCATCGGCGTGATCGTCGACCAGGGCAAAGATCCGGCCATCTATTTCGGTAGCTATCCAGCGCCGATCGCACGGGCGATCCTGCGCTTGAGCTTCGATAACATCTATCACTCGCCGTGGTACGTCGGCATCATCGCCTTGATTCTCACCTCGCTCACGGTCTGCACCTTTAAGCGCGTGATTCCGGCGCGTCTGCCGCCACTTCGGCCGGTCAAGATCGACAAGATTCCGTTGCACGCGAGCATCGACGTCAGCGGTGATGAGTCCAGCGTGCACGCGCGTGTCGAAGGCTTCTTTCGCTCGCGCGGGTGGCAATTGCGTAAGCGCGCGTTCGACGGCACCGAGTGGACCTTCGCCGATAAGCACAATTGGGCGCGGCGCGGCGTGCTGGTCGCGCATATCGGGTTCGTGATCATCGCAGCCGGAACGACGTTGTACTGGGCGCGCGGATTCTCGGGGGACACGGTGGTCGTCACCGGGCAGTCGGTGCAGATACCGCAGACGAAAGCGATCCTGCATTTGGACGACTTCGCGTACACGATCACCCCGGTGATCACCAAAGGCGGCATGGTCTATCAGCCGACCGATTACGTCTCGCGCGTCACGGTCACCGGAAACGACGGCGTGCCCAAGACCATGACCGTGCGCGTCAATCATCCGATCGACGTCGACGGAACGCTCTACTATCAGTCCAGCTACGGCTTCGGCATGCGCTTCGACGTGACGCACGACGGCAAGCCGGTGGAAGAGCTTTCGCAACGCACGCTGATGGAAGGCGACTCGTTCGACCTGCCCGGTTCGCAGCGTTCGATGCTCTACGAGCGGTTCGCGCCGACGGTTGACCGCCAGTCCGGCCAGCCGTCGGCCGACCCGCGCGTGAACGATCCGGCCGTCATCATCGGCGCCCTGGATGCCGGCCAGCCGCTCGGCGACGCGCTCGTCCCGCTGCACACCTGGATCGATCTGGGAGGCGGCTGGCGCGTCACGCCGGCCCGCTACGTGCTGTACAGCGGCTTTCAGTACCGCTACGACCCTGGGATCCCGCTGGTCGGAATCGGCGCGTTCGTGCTGCTCGCGGGGCTGATCATTTCGTTCTACCTGCTGCCCGCCCGCCTCTACGTCCGCGTCGACCCGCACGGTTCCGGTTCGCAGGTCGGCGTGGCGGCAACCACGGTCAAGGGATACGACGTTTACGAGAACGAGTTCCGCGCGCTCGTCGTACAGTTAAGGGCATCGACATGAATCACATGAGCCTCGACCAGGTGTTGCTCGCGACCGCGATCGGCTCGTACTCGCTCGCGGCGATCGCGCTGTTCGGCTACTTTCTCACGCGCGAAGCGTGGCTGCGCAACTTCGGTGCGCCGCTTGCGATTCTCGGCTGCGCCGTTCAGTTTACGCAGCTCGTCGTGCGCTTCGAAACGACCGGCATTTGGCCGCTGCTGAATCTCTACGGTTCGCTCTCGCTCTTCGCAGCGATGGCCGTTGCGATTTACGTGGGGTTTGCGTTCAAGTACAAGCTGTGGTTTGCGGGGGGCTTCGTGCTGGCGGTGGCCGCTATCGCGCTCGCGTACGGCGCGACGTGGAACGAGGGCCACATGCCGCCGGTTCCGTCGCTGCAATCGTATTGGGCGAAGATCCACGTGCCGATCGTCGTTTCGTCGTACTCCGCGTTCTTAGTTTCGTTCGTCGTTTCGTGCATCTATCTGCTGAAGTATTATGCGGAACGGGCCTTCGAAGGGCGGCCGCTCGCGGCCACCAGCGCGGGAACGATCGAACTCGGCGGAGTCGAATTCTCGGGCGGCCTTCGCGCCGATACGCCCGCAATCGAAGCCGCTGCTGCGGGAGGCAATCCCGTCGCACAGTGGCTCGCGGCGCTTCCGAGCCTGGGTCAACTCGACGTGATCGTGTATCGCGCGGTGGCCGTCGGCTTGCCGCTCATCTCGATCGGCATCATCACCGGCGCGATGTGGGCGAAGGAATCGTGGGGCGCGTACTGGCAGTGGGATCCAAAGGAAACCGCCGCGCTGCTGACGTGGATCATCTACCTTGCGTACATGCATCTGCACACGCGCCACGCGTGGCGCGGCATGCGCACCAACTGGGTGAGCGTGATCGGGTTCCTCTCGGTGATCTTCTGCTACCTCGGCGTCAACATTTTCATCTCGGGGCTGCACAGCTACAAGATGTGACCGGGGGTTCGCCGGCCGTCTTTCGTCGCCGGCGCGCGCTTTAATTCGCGGTCGAGGCGGAACCGAAGGTCTGCGGCTCCGCGAACTCGCCGGACGCTGTGGACGACGGCTTTGCCGGCTGACGGCGCTGCGTTACGCGCGGCTCCGGGACGGGGTTCGCGGAGATCGCCCGCGGTTCGAGCGCGCTAGCCGGTTTGGCCAGCGCCGCATGACGCTCGGCCGTCAGTCGCGCGACCTCGGCGCGCAGGCGAAGGTTTTCGGCGCGGAGCGCCCCGTCGGCCGGCAGGGCGACGGAGACCGAGGCGGGTCGGGCGGGCAAGCGGCCCCGATCGGACCATATAGCGGCGAAGCAAAGGCCGGCGAAAAGGGCGACGGCGGCGAGGCCAAGGACGAGGCGGCTGCGTGCGGAGTTCATACCCTAATCATCGGCCGCATGCCGCGCGAAGTGCGCCTTCCGAGGAAGGTCCACGCCCGAACCTAGAGGGCAGGCTTACAATCCTTGTGAAAAGACTCACGCTACCCCGTTCCGCTTCCCGTGGAGAAATACGCTTTGTCGAATCATGGTGCCGCCGACGCTTCGACCAGCGTCCAACGTAACATTCTGACCGCCCACGACGACCCGCAGGAGACTCCGGAAGAGATTTCCCGCCGGACCTTCATGGCCAACGCCACGTTGACGATTGGTGGAATCATCGGCGTCGTGCTGGCGATCCCAATCGTCGGCTCGCTCATCCCGGCAGGCGGCGGATCGAAGGGAACCTGGTCTGCGCTGACCGCCGAAGAACTCACGTCGCTCGAAGCGGCAACGTCGAAGCCCGTGAAGATGACCTTCACGCTGAAATACACGGACGGCTATCTGCCCGAGCAAGCGGCGGAAGAGTACGTTTGGGGCATCAAGATCCCCGAGGAGAAGTTCAAAGCCGCGCGTCCGGACATTTACGAGACGCCCGGCGGCAACGTGAAAGATTATCAAGCCTACAACATGGGCTTCGTCATCTTCAGCCCGATTTGCCCGCATCTCGGCTGCCGCTTCGATTGGAGCGAAGGCGCGAACAAGTTCCTGTGCCCGTGTCACGGCTCGCAGTACAACTTTGACGGAACGCACGTTGCCGGGCCGGCGCCGCGCGGTCTCGACCCGCTGCCGTTCCGCGAACAGAGCGGCGTCGCCGACGTCACGTGGATCCAGTACCAGCCGAACGTGCCCGCTCGCATCGTCATCTCGTACCAAGCGTAAGCCGGAGGAAGAACACACCGATGCTCAACTGGCTCGAATCGCGCACCGGCTTCGTCTCCATGAC
>DATHMY010000242.1:0-14949 GCA_035486535.1 Candidatus Acidiferrum sp. | reverse complement strand
ATTACGCACGATGACGTGGTGGCGCTCGAGCGTGCAATCGACGAAGCGCAGCGCGATTTGGCGCCGCTCAACAACTTCATCCTCCCCGGCGGCTCGCTCCCTGGTGCGCATTTGCATCTGGCGCGAACGATCTGCCGCCGTGCCGAGCGACTGCTGCTCACGCTGCGCGAAACTGATGAGGGCATCTCCAAAGAAACGCAGCAGTACCTCAATCGGCTCTCCGACGCGTTGTTCGTCTGGTCACGCTGGATCAATGCCGACGTAAACGAGCCGGAGTACCTTTGGAGCGCAACCTCCGCTCCACCGTCACCGCTTTAGCTCGTCGAGCAACCGGTAGCGCAGCAACGCGGCTAGCGTGATCGCATCGTCGATGCGACCGTCGATCGCGGCACGATAGGCCTCGGCGATTGCGATGCGTTCTGCGCGCACCGCTTCAACACGTTCCTGCGCGCTTGGAACCTCACGCAGGTCTTGTGCAACGAAGAGCGTCACCGGATGTTCGACGATCGAGGGAATCTCGTACGCCTCGCCGAGCGGCGTCCAGCGCTGCGCCTCGAGACCAAGTTCTTCGCGCAGTTCACGCTGCGCACAGACAAGTGCCGTCTCGCCTTCGCCGGCGCCCCCTTTGACGATTTCAAGTATCTCCGCGTCGGCCGCGAAACGCGGCTGACGGGCCAACACGAAATCATCGCCGTCGACAACCAGTACACCCGAGGCGCGGCCGGTTGCGACAAGCACGTGTTCACCGGGCGCACCGGTCGGGTGCACGATGTCGTGGACTTCTACCGCAACCCACGGATTGCGGTAGGCCTCGCGCAGCGCGAGGCGTTGATACGGGCTGGGGGGACGCATGGGACCTCCTTGCGAAGCTGCGCGGAATGTCCTTTGCCTCCGAACTCTTCGCGACGACCAACGTCGACAAGCTTCGCGCGCTTGCGCAACAAAAGATTCTCAAGCGAGCGCTGACGGCAAAGGACCTCGTTGCAATCGGTCTGGGCACGATGATCGGCGGCGGCATCTTCACCACCATCGGCACCGGCGTCGTCGGCGCGGGCCCGGCGGTGATCGTCTCGTATCTTCTGGCCGGGCTCACCTCGTTCTTCGCCGCGCTGTGCTATGCGGAACTCGGTGCCATGGTACCGGTCGCCGGCAGCGCCTACACCTACGCGTATGCAACGATGGGCAAGCTCTTCGCCTGGATCATCGGCTTCGCGCTGATCTTCGAGTACGGCATTAGTGCCGCGCCGGTTGCACAACAATTTTCCGCCGCGATCCAAGACGTGCTCAAGAGTATCGGCGTCACCTTGCCGGCGTGGGCGCAGACCTCGAACCTGCATCTCACTGGCCCGTGGTGGTCGCCCGCGAGTTGGGACCTCGCGCATTCGCAGTGCGATATCGTCGGCGCGCTCTTCGTCATCGCGCTTTCGGTGTTGCTCTCGATCGGCATTCGCGAAACTGCGACGACCAACAACATCTTCGTGATCCTCAAAATCGGCGCGCTCATCGTTTTTATCGCATTTGGCATCGTCCTGTTCCATCCCGATCACTTCTTCAATTTTGCGCCGTATGGGCTGGGCGCGCTGCGGCCGTTCGGCGGCATGGCGGACTACTCGTCCTCGGCGCAACCGTACGGCATCGTCGCTGTGGGCGCGTTCGTCTTCTTCAGCTACATCGGTTTCGATACCGCAACGACGACGGCGGAAGAATGCAAAGTGCCGCAGCGCGACATTCCGCTCGGGGTGATGGGCGCACTTGGGATCGGCACGATCCTATACTGCGCGACGGCCGTGATCTTGATTGGCGCGGTGCCGTGGAACAAGGTTCCGACCAAGGATCCGCTGGTCTATGCCCTCGCGCCGCTGCACATGCCATGGGTCAGCGCGGTCATCACGATCGGCGTGCTGGCCGGCACCACCAGCGTTGCGCTCAGCTCGCTGTTGGGACAATCGCGCATCTTCTACGTCATGGCGCGCGACAAGATGCTGCCGCCGGTGGTGGCAAAGATCAACCCGCGCTTCAAAACCCCGGTCCGCACGACGATGATCACCGGGGTGGCGGTCGCGCTGCTCACCCTGATCGTTCCGCTGACCGACTTGCTCAATCTCGTCAATATCGGAACGCTCATCGCGTTCACCGTCGTCTGCGCGGGCGTGCTCTACCTGCGCAGGCGCAAGCCGAACTTGCCGCGCAGTTTCCGCGTGCCGTTCGTGCCGCTCTTCCCAATCCTGGGAATCGTGATGTCGCTGTTTCTGGCGATCTTCGGCCTCTCGGCGCGAACCTGGACCTGGTTTGTGATCGCCCTGCTCGTTGGCCTGGTGTTTTTCTTCAGCTACGGCTTTCGCCGTTCGAAGCCCGACGAGATCGAACCGGTCATCGAGCCCGATGGCATTGCTGACCAGTTTGTATAGCTGCGGTTAACCGAGCGTAACGGCAGATACTCGGGTCGGTAAATCTTACGTAAGCCCCTCCTTATCAAGGCGCAGCGTGTGCAGACACAAGTCGCACGCGCCGATGATCGCATTGGGTGTGATTTAGCGAAACTAACGAGGTGCTTCCATGGCTACCCTAATTTCACGGGCCGCGAATCGCACATTTACTCTTGCACATTTGCGCGCCCAGGCCACGCAGCTCTACGTGATCCTTGCGTGGCTCCATCTCCCCGCCGCCGCGGCGATCGCGCTCTCATCGGGTAACTCGTGGCTAGCGCCCGTGTTCGTCCTTTGGGCGGCCGCTACAATCGCAACCATCAGCGCCAAGCTTCTGCCCGACGGCATCGTGCTGCGCTCCATCGTGGCGGTGGCGCTCACGATGGGCCCCATCATGTTTGGCGTCGCCGGATTCGGCAACTGGGCGATAGGCTCGGACCTCTACTTCTTCGCCGTCTTCGCGATGCTCGTCGGCTACGTCGACTGGCGTCCGATCATCATCTCGGCCTCGCTGACCGGGCTCTACGCCATCGTGCTCTCGGTCGCCGCGTCGTCGAACGTGTTCCCGGCCGAAGGCGTCGACCGCTTCCTCACGCAAGCCATCTGCGCGTTCGCCGAAATCGTGATCCTGGTGCAACTCTCGAAGCACGCCCAGGCCGTTTTCGACCGCGTCGACGACTTCGTGGATTTCACGATGCGTGCGACCGCCGAAGCGATCGCGGGACACCTGACCGACAACGCCGCGCTGCAAGCCGAATTGGCTCGCGTCCGCGGCGCGGCATAAGCGACTACTGAGCTTGAGCGGGGGTCGCTGCTGCGGCCTCCCCAATGCCCGGGCTCATGACGTCGACCCGGGCGGTTCGCGCGTCGTACGAGGCGTGAACGCCGAAAGCGCGAGCGATTGCTCGCAGTCCAACCATCACCCGGCCCCTTACGCGAAACGGCGCATGCTCGAGCGTGAGGGGCATTCCGTTTACCGACGCCTTGCGGTCACCGATGCGCAAGCGCAGCGATTGCGCGCCGCGCACCACGTAGATGTTTGTGCCGTCAACGGCCGTTTGCGCCCCAAGGGCGTCGGCCAGCGAGCGCACCGGCACGTAGACGTGATTGCCCGCCGTCGAGACCGGCGGCACGTCGCTGTCGACCCGCTGCCCATCCACGACGATGTCGACCGGGCGTGAGAAAGCGTACGACGCGGCGCCAATCGTTGCTACGGCGGCTGCAAGAACCAGCGAACGGAACGACGGCGGTCGATAGGTCATGACACGCGCGTGATCTCGTCGGCGTAGGCGGGATACTTTTCGGCGATGACCTTTTCGATCTCGAGCCGCAGCATGCCGAGCAGTTGTTCTTCGGGGTACGTCCCGACCAGCTCGCCGGCGCGGTAGATCGCGCCCTTGCCTTTGCCGCCCGCGACGCCGACGTCGGCCATCTTCGATTCACCCGGACCATTGACCACGCAGCCCATCACCGCGACCTTGACCGGCGCGGTGTACTCTTTGGCAATGGCTTCGACTGCACGGCCGAGTTCGAGCACCGAGATCTCGGCGCGCCCGCACGACGGGCACGCGGTAATCTCGAAGCCCTTCTCGCGCAGTCCGAGCGACTTGAGAATCGACCAGCAGACCGGCACTTCTTCGATCGGATCGTCGGCAAGCGAGACACGGATCGTGTCACCGATGCCTTCGTAGAGCAGAATGCCGAGGCCGATCGACGACTTGATCGTTCCGTCGCGCAGCATTCCGGCTTCGGTGATGCCGAGGTGCAGCGCATAGGGCGTGTTGCGTTCGCGCAGGCGCCGATCCATCAGCCGATAGGCGTCAACGGTCGTGTTGACGTCGTGCGCCTTGAGCGAGATGGCAAGGTCGGTGTGACCGTGCTCTTCGAGCATTTCGACGTGGCGCATCGCCGACTCGACCATCGCTTCGGCGGTATGCCCGAGCGTCTTCTCGAGATCGGGCGCAAGCGAACCCATGTTGACGCCGACGCGAATCGGAATCTCGCGTGCCTTGGCGGCAGCAACGACTTCGGCGACTTTCTTGGGATCGCGAATGTTGCCGGGATTGAGCCGCAGCTTCGCGACGCCGGCTTCGATTGCAGCGAGTGCCATCTTGTGATCGAAATGGATATCGGCGACGATCGGCACCGGCGAACGATAGACGATCGCCGGCAGGCCCGCCGCATCCGGCGGATCCTTCACCGTGACGCGCACGACTTCGCAGCCTTCCATCGCGAGGGCGTAGACTTGTTGCAGCGTCGCGTCGGCGTCGGCGGTATCGGTCGTGGTCATCGATTGCACCACGACCGGATGATCGCCGCCGATCCAGACGCTCTTGGCATCGGATTTGCCGGTCTTGTTTTGCAAGAATATCGGGTTCGATTTGCGCCGCAAGCGGATCATTAGTGCCCCGTTCCGTAAGTAGCGATACATTCGTTGCGGTCATCGGCTCTCGCGGACGAGACGCGATGAGCGACAAAAGCGGAGCTTTGCGAGCGAAGAGCAACGACGTCCGCGCGCTGCCGATGACGCAACCCAGAGGGCTGGGCCGCCAATGGCCGCACTCTTCGTTGCTCGTCAGTCACAGAATTACGACTATGCTCCTTCCTCGCGCCTCGATTCCGGCCATTGGCGGCTCCAGCGAATGTACCGGTACTTGCGGAACGGGACACTAGAACACTCCTTGACCGGCGAAGATACGAGCGATGTCGTGGAAGGCGACGAGCAGCATCAGCGCCATCAATGCGGCAAAGCCGGCGACATGGACGAGCGCTTCTTTATCGGGATCGATCGGTTTGCCGCGCAGCAACTCGGCGATGATGAACGCGGCGCGTCCGCCGTCGAGCGCGGGAATCGGTAAGAGGTTGAATAGTCCCAGCGCAAACGAGATCGTTGCGGCCAGCGAGAAGTACGGCCCCCAGCCGAAATCTTGCACGACGCCGGCAACCTGCCCCATGCCGACCACACCCGAGACCTGCCCCGCATATTTGGTGAAATGCGTTACCAGCAAGCCCAGTGACATGAACGTCTGATCGGCGGCATTGACGTATTCGAAGCCGCTGTAGCGCACGGCGTCTAAGAAGCCGACGCGTTCGAAGGCGGGTTCGGGCGAAAACCCGATGCAGCCCAGCTTCACGCCAACCTGCGGCGGACACGGCGCCGGCGCAAGCTCGATCATCTTTGCGATGCCGTCGCGTTCATAGGTCACGTCGATGGTTTTACCGAGTGAGGCGTGAATCGTGGTGACCAGCGCGTTGGCGTTGGTGACCTTTTTGCCGTCGGCGCTGACCGATACGATGCGATCGCCGGGCTTGAGTCCATGCTGATCCGCCGGACTGCCCGCGACGACCGCGGTTACGACCGCGCGATCGAGATGGTCGCTTGGAACCCCAAATGCGAGTGCGCCGACGAGCAAGATGATGTACGCGAGGATAAAATTCGCGACTGGCCCGGCCAGGATGATCGCTAAGCGGTTCCACGGACTCTTGGCTTGGAAATTCGCCGATGACGGGCGCCCCGGTTCAGTGAGAAACTGGCGTTGTTGCTCGGCCTCGGAGGTCTTGTTGTCTTCGCCTTCCATCGCGCAGTAGCCGCCGATCGGCAGCGCGCGGAATGAATACTGCGTGCCCGTGCGCGGACTCGTCCAACTGGTAATGAGCGGCCCCATGCCGACGGAGAACTCGTTGACGTGCACGCCGTTACGTCGCGCGACGATGAAGTGGCCCAACTCGTGCAGCACGATGAGGATCGAGAGCATCACGAGGAACGTGACGATCTTTCCGACCGATGCGAGGGTAACGACTGCTAGCAACACCTGATGTCCTCTACGTACTCCACGGCCGCGAGACGCGCGTCCGAATCTGCTTCCCGTATGTGGGCGAGGGTTGCATCCCGGTGTGCCACCCGTTCCAACGTGGTTTCGATGATTCGCGCGATCTCACCGAACCGAACCTTTCCTTCGACAAACGAACGCACTGCGACTTCGTTGGCGGCAGAAAGCACCGCCGGGGCGCTGCCCCCCTGGGCAAGCGCCTGGTAGGCCAGCCGCAGGCACGGGAAGCGCTCGAAATCCGGCCGTTCAAAGTCATAACGTAAGGCAACAGCGTCCGGTTGTGCTCCCAGAATACGCAGCACGTCTGTGTCGCCGTTGGGGGGAGTGAGGCGGTCGGGGTAGGCCAGCGCGTAACCGATCGGGATGCGCATGTCCGGGGCGCAGAGCTGCCCTTTCACGCTACCGTCGGTGAAGACGACGAAACCGTGCGCGATCGACTGCGGGTGAACGGCGATGAGGACCCGCTCGCCCGGCTGGCCGAAGAGGCGGCTGGCTTCGATGACCTCGAGCCCTTTGTTCATCATCGTGGCCGAGTCGATCGTGTTCTTGGTGCCCATGCGCCAGGTCGGGTGCGCCAGCGCCGACTCCAACGTGGCTTGTGCCATCTCAGCCGCGGTAGCGGTGCGAAACGGGCCCCCGGAGGCTGTCAGGACGAGCGCGGCGACGCGGGCAGGGTCTTCCCCTACCAGGCACTGGAAGAGCGCGCTGTGCTCGGAGTCGACCGGCAAGAGCCGGCTGCCGCTCCGTGCCGCGGCGGCCAGCATGACCTCGCCGGCCGCGACGATGAGCTCTTTGTTCGCGACCGCGACGTCGATGCCGCGCTCGATGGCGGCGAGGACCGCATCAAATGCAACCGCGCCGTCGGTAGCGGCCAAGACGACGTCTGGGTGCGCGTCGACCGCGACCTGCAGCAAGCCTTCGGGCCCATCGGCCGCGCTGGTGACAACCGCAGGTGCGAAGCGCTGCGCCTGTTCGCGTAAGAGCGCGACATTGCGTCCGGCAGCGAGCCCGACCACCTCGAAGCGGTCGGGGTGCATGCCGGCCACGTCGAGCGCCTGCGTCCCGATCGAGCCGGTCGATCCGAGAATCGCGACGCGCCGTCTGCTCATTGCGGCGGCACCGTGAGCACGCCGATGACGTGCAACGTACCGAAGTACGCCATGCCGCCAAACAAATACGAATCGAAGCGATCCAGTACGCCGCCGTGGCCTTGAATGATCTGCCCGGTATCTTTGACGCCCGCGTCACGTTTGAGCGCCGATTCGGCCAAGTCACCGGCTTGCGCGGCGACCGACGTGGTGATGCCGAGCACCAGCCCTTGCCACCATTGCAGTTCGAGTTGGGGAATCAGTGCAGCCGCGACTGCGCCGACGGCAGCAACCACGAGCACCGCGCCGACCGCGCCCTCCACCGTCTTGCTCGGCGAGATTTTGGTGAGTTGATGACGGCCGAACAGGGAGCCGATCACCATCGCCATGATATCGGTGAGCGCGATGAGCACGACCACGTCGTACGTCCACCAAATGCCGGTTTGCGCGACCGCGCGGAGAAAGATGAAGTAGGTCAGCAGCTTGCCGATGTAGAGCACGGCGAGCAGCGTGTAGGCCGTGCGCGCAAAGTAGCCCTTTTGGTCGCCGTACATGCCGATCCAAAAGCTGGCGATCGTGATGGCCGCCAGCAACACGCCTTCCCACTTGTGCAAGAGATCGAACCACGCCAGCAAGATGTAGCTGACGACGCCACCGATCGCGACCGGATACTCGAGCGGCTGACCTTTGATCTCGCACAGCGCGTTGAGTTCCCACAACATCAGGACGCCGAGCACGAGCACGAGGCCGTCAAAGGCCCAACGATTGGCGATCAGGCTCAATCCAACGACGGCTAGGATTAAGCCGACGACGACCCGCCGCACGCTACGCGTTATTCTCCGAAGCGCCGCTGACGCCGCGCGTATTCGCGCACGGCTGCCGTCAGATGCTCGCCGGAGAAATCCGGCCAATAGACCTCGCTCATTACCAGCTCGCTGTACGCGGCTTGATAGAGCATGAAATTGGAAAGACGCTGTTCACCGCCCGGCCGGATCAACAGATCGGGATCCGGGACGCCCGCGGTATACAGATACGACGAGATCAACGCATCGTCGATGGCATCGGGCGAAAGCGCCCCGCGGCGTACGTCGCCGGCAATCGCGCGCACCGCGCGCTCGAGCTCGCTGCGCGAGCTGTAGTTCACCGCCAGATTCAAGATCAGACCGGTGTTCGCGGCGGTACCCGATTGCAAGTCGTCGAGTGCATCGCGTGAGCGTTCCGGCAGCGCCTGCCAATCGCCAATGATGCGCACGCGCACGTTGTTACGCTGCAGCTCGGCGAGTTCGCTCTTGGCGAAGTAGACGCACAGGTCGAAGAGGAACGCAATCTCCTGCGTATCGCGTCGCCAGTTCTCGGTGGAGAAACCATACACGGTGACGATCTCGATGCCTAGATCGCTAGCGGATTGCGTAACGCGGCGCAACGCAACGATCCCGCGACGGTGCCCTTCAAGTGCCGGCAAGCCGCGCTCGCGCGCCCAGCGACGGTTGCCATCCATGATAATCGCGACGTGCCGCGGCGCCGTCGCTTCAATCTGGGCGATCATAGGATTCGTAGCCGCAGACCAGGTCGATGCAGTCGTCGCGTTCGGTCGTACGAAGCACGCGCAGCACGCCCACGCCAAGCCAATTTCCGACCGGCGCCAGCACCGTCATGTGCAAGGAGCGACCCACCAGCGCCTTACGCGCTTCGACTTCGGGTACTAGGGTGAGGTCCACCCTAGACCTCCATGATGTCTTTTTCTTTACTCGTGACCAGCGAGTCGATCTCTTTGACGAAGCGATCGGTCAGCTTTTGCAGTTGATCCTGCATGCGCTTGTTGTCGTCTTCCGTGATCTCCTGCTTCTTGAGCTGCTCTTTGAGATCGTCGTGTGCCTTATGGCGAACGTTGCGTACCGCGATCTTGCCGTCTTCGGCTTTCTTTTTCACGACCTTGACGAGGTCTTTGCGGCGCTCTTCGTTCAAGGGGGGTACCGTCAAGCGAATCGTCGACCCATCGATGTTGGGCGTGATGCCGAGATCGCTCTTCTCGATCGCTTTGCGAATGTCGCCGACAACGTTCTTGTCGAAGGCCTGGATTACGAGGGTGCGCGCGTCGGGCGTGCTGACGCTGGCGATCTGCTTGAGCGGGACGGCCGAACCATAGGCCTCGATGTGCAGCCGATCGAGGAGTGCCGGCGTCGCACGCCCGGTGCGTATCGACGCAAAGTCGCTGCGCGTCGCATCGACGCACTTGGTCATCTTCGCTTCGGTGTCTTTGAAGAAATCGGCCATACTTAATGCGTCGCTCCCACGCTTACGTTTGCTTCGCGCTCAACGATCGTGCCGATCGGTTCCCCAAACGCCACGCGGCGAATGTTCCCCGGGACGGTCATGTCGAACACAATGATAGGAAGTTTGTTATCCATGCATAGCGCCATCGCGGTGGAATCCATCACCTCGAGTCCGCGTTGCAACACTTCCATGTAATCGAGGCGGTCGAAGCGCGTAGCGTTTGGGTGTTTCTTCGGGTCGGCGCTGTAGATACCGTCGACCTTGGTGGCCTTGAGGATCGCATCCGCGCCGATTTCGACCGCGCGCAGTGCCGCGGTCGTATCGGTGGTGAAGTACGGGTTGCCGGTACCGGCAGCAAAGATCACGACGCGGCCCTTCTCCAAATGCCGCATTGCGCGGCGCCGGATGTACGGCTCGGCGATTTGATGCATGGCGATTGCCGTCTGGACGCGCGAGGGCACCCCCATGCGTTCCAACGCGTCTTGCAGTGCGAGCGCGTTGATGACCGTGGCGAGCATACCCATGTAGTCAGCGGTGGCGCGGTCCATGCCGGCTTCTTCGTGCACCTTGCCGCGCCAAATGTTTCCGCCGCCGACAACGACGGCAACGGAAACCCCGGCTCGACTCACGTCGGCAATTTCATCGGCCATGGCGCGTGTCGTGTTGACGTCGACGCCCGTATCGGTTCCGGCGAACGCTTCGCCGGAGATCTTGAGGAGAATGCGATTGTACTTGGGTCGACTATTCGGTGCGTCCAAGCGAACTAATTCTCTCCGAGAGCGTACTTCGTGAAGCGGCGAACCTTGATTTTTTCTCCCAGCGAACCGACCGCCGCGTTGATCAGATCGTTGACCGAGAGGGAGTCGTCCTTGACGAACGGCTGGTCGAGCAGCACGTGCTCCTCGAACCACTTGTTCAATTTGCCTTCGACAATCTTCTCGGCGACCTCGGGCGGCTTGCCGGCCGGCACCGCTGCGCGGAATTCTTCACGCGCTTTCGCGACGACGTCTTCTGGGACGCTGGCGCGGTCGAGGTACTGAGGCGACATCGCTGCGATGTGCATGGCGATATCGCGGCTGAGTTCCGAGAACTTCGGATTGCGTGCGACGAAATCGGTCTCGCTATTGACCTCTACTAACACGCCGATCTTGCCGCCGGCGTGGATGTAGCTGGTTACGAGCCCTTCGTTCGCCGAGCGTTCGGCCTTCTTCTCGGCCTGCGCCGCACCGCGTTCGAGCAACAGCGCTTTCGCTTTGGCGAAATCGCCATTCGCTTCGATGAGCGCCTTGCGGCAATCCATCATCGGGGCGCTGGTCTCTTCGCGCAGCGCTTTGATCTCGTCGGCCTTCGGTTGATACGACATTGAGGTGGACACCGATTCTCCTTACAGCGCGGCTTCGGCTTCAGCCATGGTCGTGGGCGCTTCATCTTCGAAGCTCTCGGGGGCGGCGGCGTACGGTTGCGCGTAGGCGCTCTCGGCGTCGTATGCGCTCTCGGTCTCCGTCTTGCCCTCGATGATCGCATCGGCGATCTTGCTGACCATCAGCTTAACCGCGCGAATCGCGTCGTCGTTGCCCGGAATCGGGTAGTCGATCTCGTCGGGATCGCAGTTGGTATCGATAACGGCGATGATTGGGATCTTGAGTTTGCGCGCTTCGAGCACGGCGATGCGCTCTTTCTTCGGATCGACGATGAAGACCGCGTCCGGTAGACGGTGCATGTCTTTGATGCCGCCGAGGAAACGCTCGAGCTTTGCCATCTCGTCTTGCAGCTGTGCAACTTCTTTCTTGGGCAAGCGATCGAAGTCGCCTTGCATCTTCATGCCCTCGAGCTCGCGCAGACGCGCGATGCGCTTCTGGATCGTCGAGAAGTTGGTCAGCGTGCCGCCCAACCAGCGCTGATTGATGAAATACGTGCCCGCGCGCTCGGCCTCTTCACGCACGACGTCTTGCGCTTGCTTCTTGGTGCCGACGAACAGGATGACTTTCTTTTCACGGGCCATCTGCTTGACGGCCTCGTAGGTCTCGCGCAGCTTCTGCACGGTGAGCGCGAGATCGATGATGTAAATGCCGTTGCGCTCCTGGAAGATGAATGGCTTCATCTTGGGGTTCCAGCGACGGGTCTGATGCCCGAAGTGGACGCCGGCCTCGAGGAGTTCACGCATAGTAACTACTGACACAAGGATTCTCCTTTAGCTGGCCTGCGGCCGCGGGCCATCATGGCGATGCGGTCGTGTCGTGAGGCCATTAGTCGCTCGCCGTCCGTGGCGGGCGTAGTAAACTGACCACCCTGTGACGGGCAGCGGCTCAGAGTATACCAGAACGCACCCGTTCGGGTCTACCGGCGCCAATTCAGCGATGCGACCATGGTCGCATGAAACGCATCGCACTCGCGGCCACGCTCGGCCTGGCCGCTTCGCTCACTGCCTGCTCGGGTACCGGGTCCGGTTCTTCGGCGCTCCCATCGGCGTCGAACCAGTCGGTCGTCCACCGTGATGCGGCAGCCGCTAGCCTCCCGAGCCTGGGACACTACAACGTCAACCTGAACGACATCGCCGTCGCCGGGGTCTCGTCCGGCGCCGACATGGCCACCCAACTCCACTTCACGTACTCGGCCAACGTCAAGGCCGAGGCGATCTTCGCAGGGTCGCCGTTCTTCTGCGCCTTGGGCACGTCCGACGCGCACTGGGGGTTGGTCTACGGTCCGACCTATTCGGACGACTACGCACTCTACTCGTGCTCGGGGACCGAGTACTGGTCCGAGGGCGAATCGCCGCCGCTGAGCACACTCGAGTCCGACACCAACAACGCGGCCAGTGACGGCTACCTCGACCCGGTCAGCGATCTGAGCGGCTCGAAGGCGTGGATCTTCTCGGGCGAGGACGACACCGTCGTCGCGCAAGAGGTCGTCAAAGACTCGCAATCGATGCTGAGCCACTACGGCGTGAGCACGACGACCAACTACACCACGGCCGCCGAACACGGCTGGGTCACGCCGGATGTCACCTCGGCGTGCGGCACCTTGAACTCGAACTACTTGATCAACTGCAGCTTCGACGCCGAGGACCAGTTCCTCACCGATTTCTTCGGCACGCTCAACGCGCGCAACAACGGCACGCTCACCGGATCGCTCATCGAGTTCAATCAGGCACCGTATGCCGTGGCCGGGATGGATTCGGTCGGCTACATCTATGTGCCGGCAAATTGCGCGAGCGGCGCGGCCTGCAAACTCGTCGTCGCACTGCATGGCTGCGAACAGGGCGAATATTACGTCGGCACCACTTTCGTCACCAAATCGGGCCTCAACGAATGGGCCGACACCAACAGCATCATCGTCCTCTACCCGCAAGCGATACCCTCGACGGGGAACTCCCTTGGCTGCTGGGATTGGTGGGACTACACCGGTACCGCCTACGCATCCAACGAAGGCCCGCAAGTCGAGGCCATCTGGAAGATGATTCAGCAAATCTAAAGGCGCGCGGGCGGCGTCCTCAACCGGGGCGCCGCCCTCGCCGAAAATCTTTCGGATGGATCCTCACGTCCTCGATGACCTCGGCCCGCTTTACCACTCCTACCGGCTGTTCGGCGTTGCGAACAAGCAGCTCGAGCAGTTTCGCATCAACCAGCGTTGCGGAGAGGCGATCGTCCTGGGGTACATTTCGCTCGCAATCGGCAAAGCGACCGAGCAGCACGTCGAGCAGCCGTCATTCTGCGAGTTGTTCTGCGGCGAAGGTTACTACACGATGCTTGCCAGCTGGCTGGGCGCAAATCCGGCGGTCGGGATCGACAGCAACCGTGACGGTTGGAGCGACCGGATGATCAAGATCGCGAGCCGCCTGAACCTTCCCGACGTGCAGCACGAACGGCGCGACGTCCAGACGATCGCCGAACGCGACGCGTACGATATTGTCGCGAATCTCGGCGGTCTGTATCACATCGAGAATCCGGTTGAGGTGCTGCGCAAATCGTACGATCTGGCGCGCCGCTACTTAATCGTGCAGACCGTCGTGACCGCCGCAAACAACGACCCGAACTACTTCGCCTCGCCGGCACCAGGCTTGAGCTTCGGTAGCCGCTACAGCCGTGCGTCCTTCATCAATATGGTAAAGTCCGAGGGCTATCGCGTGCTCGACGCCGAGTTCAAGCACCTCGCGGGAAACGCCGACGTTGAGGATCAAGGTAGCATATACATGCTCATTCAGAAGGGATGATCCGGCCGGTGCGTTGGCTGGTCACCGGCGGTCTGGGGTTCATCGGGTCGAACTTCGTTCGGCTCGCGATGCGCGAATATCCCAATCTCGAGATCATCAACCTCGATGCAATGACCTATGCGGGAAATCCGGCGAACCTTCGCGATGTCGAGGGCGATGCGCGCTACCGTTTTGCCCATGGCGACATCTGCGATCCCTCGGCGGTGCGCGATGCGATCGGAAACGGCGTGGACGCCATCGTCAACTTCGCGGCCGAGACGCACGTCGATCGCTCGATCCTCGATCCCGAGCAATTCCTACGGACCGACATCCTCGGGACCCACGTGCTGCTCGAAGCCGTGCGCGAGCGCAACATCCCGCGCTACCTGCAAGTTTCCACCGACGAAGTCTATGGCGACGTCGCAACGGGTGAATCCGCGGAATCAGATCCGCTCTCTCCGCGCAGCCCCTACTCTGCATCCAAGGCCGGCGGCGATCTGCAAGTCCTCGCCTATCACACGACGTTCGGCACACCGGTGCTCATTACGCGCGGCAGCAACACGTACGGCCCTCATCAGTACCCCGAGAAACTGATTCCGCTCTTTATCACCAACCTGATCGACGATGAGCCGGTTCCGGTGTACGGCGACGGATTGCAGGTTCGCGACTGGCTGCACGTCGAGGACCACGCGCGCGGCATCATGCACGTGCTCGAGCAAGGCGACGTCGGCAACATCTACAATTTGGGCGGAAGCAATCCGCACACGAACCTGAGCATCACCGAACGATTGGTGTCGGGCTGCGGACGCGCGATGACGTCGCACGTGCGCCACGTCACCGATCGCGAAGGTCACGATCGCCGCTATGCGATCAGCTCCGTGAAGGCGCAGCGCCTCGGGTGGTCGCCGCGCGTGCCGTTCGACACCGGCTTGCAATCGACCATCGCGTGGTATCAGTCCAACGAGGAGTGGTGGCGACCGCTCAAGTCCGGCGAATTCTTAGATTATTACAAGAGACAGTATGCGCACCGCTAAAGTAGGCCCCCCGTGAAAGGCGTCATTCTGGCTGGTGGCTTGGGTTCGCGGCTGCGGCCGCTGACCAAAGTCACGAACAAACATCTCTTGCCGATTTACGACAAGCCG
>DATHMY010000241.1:0-9435 GCA_035486535.1 Candidatus Acidiferrum sp. | reverse complement strand
CGCCGACGGCAACACGATTGTCGGTGTCGGCGCGCCGACGCTCGCGGTCGCGATGACGAGCGGCAGCGGCTGGACGATTGCCAACCCGACGACGACCCTGCCGAATACGTTTACGATTACGCCGGCGACCAGGCAGAACAGTTCGGCGGCGCTGCAGATCACCGCGAGTTTTTCTGATTCGACCTGCTCGCTTGCCGGCGCGGTGTGCACCGCGACGTTCAATGTGAAGAACGATCTGCCGACCCTGTTCGTCGCGGCCTGCAATGCAACCAACGGCTGCGGCAGCGGCGACGCGGTGCTCGTCTACGCGCCACCGTACACGGGTACGCCGACGACGATTACCTCGAGCATTGACGCCCCCGCGCAGCTCGCGCTCGACGGATCGCAGAACCTCTATGTGGCGAATTTGTATGCCGGTAGCGTCGGCGCGTATGCACCGCCGTATACCAGTGCTCCGTATGCCACGCTTTCAACCGGCGGCCTCGGCGTCCAAGTCACGCCCGCCGGTGCAGTGGTGCTGACACGATTCATTGACGGAGCCGGCGTCTTTGAATATCCGTCGATTTTTAGCTCAACGTCAACCGTCACGCTGTCCTCATACACGTTCAACATGGCGCAGCCTGCACTCGACGCAAGTGGGAATATCTGGCTCCAGCCAATCGCAAACACGCTCGCGGCCTACGGCCCGCCGTCGTTCAACGAAGTCGACGAGACCAGCGTTCCGGCCACGACCATCGAAGCGTTCGCAATCAGCCCGGCGGGCGAGATCTACGTCGCCGGAACCACGCTTGTCGCCGTCGGTCCCGTGGGGGGAACATTGCAGTCGTACACGCTGCCGAGCGGCAGCGCGTTCGGGATTACCTACGATCCGAGCGGTAACGCGATTGCTGCGACAACGTCTGGTGTCGTGATACTGAACTCGAGCGCGTCGTTACTCAAGACGATCACGAGCGGCGTGTCGATCGGCACCGGCGCGGGCGGCCTCGCGTGCCCGCAATGCGTGGCGGTCGACAACGGCTACGACATCTTCGTTGCCAACAATAACGCGCAAACGGTGACTATCTATAAGCCACCGTATGCGAGTGTTGCCGTGAGCATTCCGACCGGCTACACACCCGAGGCAGTGCTCCTCGGGCCGTAGCCAGTCGCGTTCCGTGCGCTAGGGAAGTCCGCGGGTTGCGCCGCGCGAAGCGCTGCCGCCCGCGAGCGGATTGGTGCTTGCCGCACCTTGGCCTTGCGCGCCCTTACCCTGATACGCACCCTTGTGCGAGCCGCCGCTCATCGAGGTGACGACCTTGTCGCCCGCGCTGAGCGTTGCACCGTTGGCGGGCGTAACCGCGGCTTGCGTGCTGGTGACGAGACCAACTTGCACCGGCACACGCGTGACTTTGCCGTTACGTTGCACCATGATCGTCGCGCTCTCGCCGCTGATCACGCTGCTGCTCGCGCCGGCGCTGCCGCCCCATGGATTCGCTGCACTTGCACCGGTCGCGCTCTGCGCGGGCTTGGCGTGCACCGCACTGAGGGGAACCACGAGCGCGTTGGGCGCGCTTGCCACGTTGATGGTGGCGTTGGCGGTCATGCCGGGGAGCAGCTGACCGGTGCTGTTGTTCACGTCGACCACGACGTCGTAGGTGACGACATTATTGACGGTCGTTGGGTTGATGCGCACCTGCGTTACCTTGCCCGTGAAGATCTGGTTTGGGTACGCGAGCACCGTGAAGTTGACCGTGTCGCCTTGCTTGACGCCACCGATGTCGGGTTCGCCGACGTTGATGTCGACTTCCATTTGATTGAGGTTCTGCGCGATGAGGAAGAGCGTCGGGGTTTGCAGCGACGATGCGACGGTTTGACCGATCGAGACGTCGCGCGCAATCACCGTGCCGTCGACCGGCGAGGTAATGACGGTGTTGTTCAGGTTGACTTGATCTTGCGCAACCGTTGCGGCAGCGGCTTGCGCGGCCGCCTGCGCGGCCGTTGTGCCGGCGCCTTCGGCGGTGGTCTGCGCTTGCGTTTGCGCGTACGCGGCTTGCGCCTGCGCGACGGCGGTTTGATCTTGCGCGACCGTCGATTGATCTTGCTGCACGGTTTCTTGCGCGACGTAGCCTTCACTCAGCAGCGTTTGATCGCGCGTGAGCTGCGCTTGGGCGAGCGTCAGCGCCGCCTGCGCTTTGGGAATGGCGGTTTGCGCCGCGGTCGCACCGGCCGCTTCGGCGGTCGTGTTCGCGCCGGCTTCGGTCGCCTGCGCTTGGGCTTGCGCTAAGTTCGCATCGGCTTGATCGAGCTGATCTTGAATGGCGCTCGGGTCGATGCGCGCAAGCACTTCGCCCTTGGTGACTTTGGAATTGTAGTCGACGTCAAGTTGCGAGATCGTGCCCGAAACTTGCGTACCGACCGAGATGCTGTTCTGCGGATTGACGGTGCCCGACGCGGTCACCGACTGGGTGAGCGTCTGCAGCACGACGGGCGTCGTGACGACTTGAACCGCCGAACGCGTACGCACCACGATCGTCCCTGCAACCAGGCCCACGATCAGGATGAGTACCAGTCCAGCAAGCGCCCAGCGTGGGATGCGACTGAACGCCCGGTTGAGTCCCGAAAATCCCGCCGAGAGCGGTAGCGATTGAGCTGACATGGTGTGTTCCTCCACTGCCAGACTAGGCGACCGAGCTGACGGGAGATGGTTATTCGGGTTAGTACTTCGTGAGAGCCATTGATCCCGAGCGAAGCGTCGTCGAGGGATACCGGGTTATGGCGCGCATGAAGATTGGAATTATCGGCGCCGGCAACATCGGCGGAAATCTGACCCGGCGCTTGACGGCTTTGGGCCACACCGTGTCGCTCGCGAACTCGCGCGGGCCCGAATCGCTGTGGTCGATTGCGCACGAAACCGGCGCAACCGCAGTCACCGTTCCCGAAGCGGTGCAGAATCAAGACCTCATCATCGTAACGATCCCCGAAAAGAACGTCCCGACGCTCCCGAAGGGGCTCTTCAACGATGTCGGATCGAATGTCGTCGTCGTCGATACCGGAAACTACTATCCGCAACAGCGCGACGGGCGCATCGCCGCGATCGAGGACGGGCTCACTGAAAGCGGCTGGGTCGAACAACAGATCGGCCATCCGGTAATCAAAGCATTCAATAACATCTACGCCGCGCATCTGCTTAGCAACGGCAAGCCGAAGGGCACGCCGGAGCGTATTGCGTTGCCGGTTGCCGGCGACGATGCGAAAGCCAAGCGCGTCGTGATGGATCTCGTCGACGCGCTCGGGTTTGATCCGGTCGATGACGGCACCATTGCCGATTCATGGCGACAGCAGCCCGGAACGCCGGTCTATGCGAAAGACTTCGATGCTGCCGGCGTGCAGCGCGCACTCGGCGAGGCGACGAAAGAACGCAAACCGGAATGGCGTGCGCTACCGAGCGCAACGCCATCCCGCGCGTAACTTACTCCGAGGCGGGCCAGACCGCGACGTAGGTGGGGAACCCCCACGTGCCGCCGAGGAGCGTTGGTGCTTCGGAGTATGGCGGCGCTAACTCGTAGAGCCCTGGTTTGCCGCTGTCGGCGATGAACAGGTTGCCATTGGCATCGCCGGCAATGCCGCGCGGCGTCGTGTAGCCGTTGAGCGGCGTCGTCGACAAGCCGCCGATGATGGCGCAGCGACCTACCGTCGGCGAGCAGCTGAAGTTGCCGCCGCCCGCCGCGGCGATATAGCTGGTGCCGGCGTCGAGCGTCACCGTGCTTCCGGCTGGTCCGCCGGACGACGGGTAGTAGATCGCGTCGACAACCGGTGTGCCCCAGCTCACGACGTTGAGCGGATTGCCGCGACTGGGCGCAATCGCTTCGGGTACCGCCAGCGCGTTGACGGTTGGCGCGGTCGCGCTCGTGAAGCCCGGCGGATAGTAGAGCAGCGAGTTGTTGCCGCTGCTGAGCACCCACAACGCGCCGTTGTAGTCGATCAAGACACCCGCCGGGTCGGAGATACCGGTCGTGAAGGTCGCAAAGAGGCTCGTGTACGGCGGTTTGTACTCCGTGACGCTACTGCCACCGTAATTCGAGACGAAGAGATCGTCGTTGGCATCGAGCGCGAGCGCGTTTTGTCCGCCCGGGCCGATGATACCGTTGGTAATGGCGGCCGTGACATTGTTGTAAGGCGGTGCAAACTCGAAGACGGTGTTGTTCCCGGTGTCGGCCACGAACAGATTGCCGCTCGGATCAAAGACCACGCCCGCCGGGTTTGAAAAGAGCACATCGGGGAGCTGCGTGAACGCCTTGGTACGCGTGTTGTAGAATTGCACTTCTACCGGGGTCGTCCCGGTGTCGCTCACCGCGACAATCGGCGTTTCAACGATGTTGAAGTACGCAGCGGCGCAGGCGGGGTTGGCGTTGGCACAACCGGGTCCCGTGAGCTGCGTTTCCAAATAGACGGTGTATCCGACTGCTTTCGTCGGTGTCGCGACCGCGACGGTGTCGGCCGTGGTGCTCGGCGTTGCGCTAAAGCCGTACGTGGTGCCGGAGAAGTTCGCAACCGTCATCGTCGGTGCACCGGCACCCACGATGGCATTGCCGTCGGCATCGAGCGGCGTGACGTACACCGTCGCCGTTTTACCGGCATCGATGTACACGACGGCCGGGACCGAGCTCGAGGCCGACCCCGACATGACGGATGCGACGGCCGACGAGTTGAGTAACCCGAACGTCGCCGATGCCGGAATACCGTTGAGCACCATGGGAATCGCGTTCGCACTGTTGAGCGCAATGGTCATCGCGACCGACTGATTGCTCGAAAGCACGTTGCCGGTTTCACCGGTCGCATCGTAGGTGGTGACGTTGGCGGTATACGCACCCGGATTGAGCAGCAGCGCGATCGTGCACGTGGTCGCGCCGGAATTGCTGACGCAGCCGGTCGACGCCGGCGTGAGATTCTGATTGACCGTCGTCGCCGTGCTGCAAGCGCTGCAGCCGGCGTTCGGCGTAATCGCGATCGCAATCGATTTGGTGGACGCGGAGACGTACGCGGGTCGCATCGCCGATGCGGCGGCGGGCGCCGGAATATGGATGACGATCGACGCATTTTGCTTTGACTGGACCGTCTGCGTGGGCAACACGTTGCTCGTGCCCGGCGAGCCGCCCCCGCCGCACGACGCGAGCGCGAACGCGATGAGGATGCAAAGACGCTTCATTGAATGACCCCTCCGGTCACGGTGACCGAGACGGCGACCGCAGCTTTTTGCGCGTACGAATCGGCGATGGTGACGTTGCACGAACCCGCGCCGGACGGTGTGATCGTGTAGCTCCCCGCTGCGCCGGCGGCCACGGTTGCGATCCCGCTACACGTGTCGGACTCGTTGAACGCACCGGTGTAGCCCGTCTCGCTTGCGGTAAATGTTGTCGCGAGCGCCGCGCCGGTGCCGATGAAGGTTAGCGATGCCGGTTTGACGGCGAGCGTGCCGGGCGGCGTTGGCGCGGCCGTCGGCGCCGATGCGGCGGTGAAACCCGTCGAGGACGAGCACGCGGAAATTCCAAGCGTAAGCGCCGTGCTGACAACGATCGATGCGAGCGTGGCTCGCCGAAATGCAGACATGTTGTACCTGACCCCCTGTCGCGCACAGTCTGGCACCCCAGCGTCCAAAAGCCGTCCAAAGCAATGGACGCTCTTTGGACGTACGCCCGCTTAAGGTTGCGTTATGAGCTCTCACGGAGGCCGCCGCGAAGATTCGTTTGTGGTGCGAATCTGGCGCGAAGATGTGCGAAGTCAGCGCTGGCGCGCCTGCGTCACGCATCTGGGAACGAGCGAGTTACGCTATTTTACGAACTACGGCGACTTGTGCGAGTTTTTGGACCGCTGGGCTGAGCCGGTTGCAACGCCTGATTGAAGGCGAGCGCCGAAAAGCGTTGCGCGTCGGCGGGATCGTCGAAGCGCGCCAGCTGTTGCGCGAGGATGTCGCGTCCGCGTGTCAGCCACGCCTCGGCAGCGCCGGCGTCGCCCGACATGCGCGCGACGCGCGCGAGCATCCAGCACACCCGTGCCGGGAAGCGTTGGCGCTCGAGTCCGGTGGCAAAGAGCGCTTCCAACTCTTCAGCGAGCGGCGCGACTTCGACCAAATGCTCGGCGTTGAGCAACGCTTCGATGAGCGTGCAGAGATCGTCGCTCAGCGAACGCGGCGTATTGAGATCGCGCCGCATCGCCACGCCGGTGTGTAACTGCTCGAGTCCCGACTCGATATCGCCGCGCGCGCACAAGATCGTGCCGTAGATCATCCGCGCCTCGGCGATGAGGCGTTTCTCGCCACTGTCGATCGCGTGCTTGAGCCCGTCTTGCACCAGCGCGAGCGCCGGCTCAATCTTGCCGCGCAAGAATTCGGCCTCACCGACGTTGAGCGCGGTCGTGCACAGGCCGTCGGTCGACTGCACGTCGCGCATGAGCGCGCGCGCCTCGGTGCACAAGCGAATCGTTTCATCCAGGTTGCCGATCTCGCGTTCGAGCGCCCCCTGGTTGACCAGCGTGACGGCGTACCACTGCCGGTTCTGCCGCGCCATGAAGAGCTCGAACGCGCGCGCGTAGTGCGCGCGCATGGCGCTGCATTCGAAGCGCTGGTGGGCGGCGTTCGCGAGCTGCGCATGCGCCTTGGCTTCGGTATCGACGTCGCCCACGCGCACGGCAACGTCGAGCAATTCACTGACCACGCGCTGCGTGGTCGCCGGATCCTCGAGGATCTCGCAGCACGCGGCTTCGGCGTTTAAGAGGTAGAGCCGTTCTTGGCTGGTGGCCGAGGTATCGCGCATCGCCGCGCGCTGGAGCTCGAGCTCGTGCAGCGCCTCGCGGACGTCGCCGCGTCGAATCGCGACTTGCACGATGCGCTGGCGGATGCGCGCGATCAAATCGTCATCGCGTAGTTCGAATGCGATCGCGAGCGCTTGGCGCAGCGGTTCCTCGGCTTCGAGCAGACGCCCCAGCGCGCTGAGGAAGAGCGCTCGCGCGTACAGGCTACGCGCGCGCCAGTTGGCGTTGCCGGCGCGATCGGCCAAGGCCAACATGGCGTCGATGGTCTCGCGCTCACGCTCGCGATCGGCACTAAGAAAGGACGTCTCGTGGCGCAGCTCGAGCGCGACGAATTGCTGCTCGAGGTCGAGGGTTCGCGCCAGCGCCCCGAGCCGATCGACTTCCTCGCGCATGCGCTGCGTGTCGCCGTGACGCACCTGCGCCGCAAGCGAAACGGCGAGCGCCTCGAAGCGCTCCGCGTTGGATGCGAGCAGTTCCGACGCCCGGCGCGCGAGATCGATCGCGTCGCCACGAGCAAAGACCGTCAGCGCCGCGCGCGCCGCATCGAGATAGGCGCGACCGGCTAGCTCGCGTTCGCCGGCGGCTTCGTAGTGCAGCGCGATCGTACCGGCGAGCTGCGCGTGCGCGGGCGTACGCGCCAACAACTGCGCGATGCGCCGGTGCCGTTTCGCGCGCAGCGCGGCATCGGTTTGATTGTAGATGGCGCTTTGGATCAGCACGTGGGTGAAGCAGTATTCGAAGCCCGGCGCGCCGGTCTCACGCACGAGGCGCCGATCCATCATCGCGCCGAGCGCATCGAGCACGGCATTCTCGGTCCAGCCGCCGACGCCGCCGACGAGTTCGGCCGAAAAATCGCGGCCGATCGTCGCCGCCACGTCGGCCACCGCGCGCGTTTGTTGATCGAGGCGCTCGACGCGGGTGGTGATCGTTTCGGCAAGTTCGCGGATGCTGTCTTCGCTGGGTAGTGCGCCGGTCTCGACGTACTCTTGCAAGAGCTGCGAGGCGAAGAGCGGATTGCCTTCGCTCACGCGAAAGATCGCTTCGCTCAATTGCTCTGGCGCATCGGCCGCTTCGCGCGTGCGCGTCACGAAGGCTTGGATGTCGGACGCGCGCAGCCGTGCGAGCGCGAGCGTAGTGGCGCGATGCTCGCTCTGCAGCGCACGCCGTGCATCGCGCAACGGATGCGCCGCTTCGAGCGCGTCGTCGCGATAGAGCGCGAGGATGAGGATCGGCATCCCGCCGACGCGACGCGCGAGAAACGCAAGCGCGTCGATCGTATCGGCGGTGGCCCAGTGCAAATCCTCGACCACGATGAGCAGCGGGCGTGTTCGCGCAATGCACTCAAATGCGCGGGCAAAGGCTTCGTGCAAACGCGCGCGCGCGGCGCGCGGTTCGATCGCTTCGGCGGCGGCAATGCCGGGACGAATGCCGAGCACTTCGGGTACGAGCGAGGCGAGCACCGAGAGCCAGAGCGGATCGATCGCGGCTTTGGCGAGATACGGCAGGCCGCGACGCACCGCGTCGACCAGCGGCTGATATGGCGAGCGTTCGGGCGAGGAGGTGAGACCGATCAACGTGCGGCCGCCTTGGCCTTCGACGATCGTCGAAAGTTCGGCCGCGAGCCGCGACTTGCCGATCCCCGGTTCGCCCGCGACAAAGACCAGCGTGCCGCTCTTGTGCGCGGCACGCATCCACGCGCTTCGCAGCGTTTCGAGCGGTTCGCTGCGCCCGACGAAGGGCAGATGCAACGCGCGCCCGCCCGTTTCGATGGTTGGCGTTTGGATTGGCTGCTCGGAGGCAGGCTCGAGCGGCTGCTCGGCGACGATGAGATTGCGCAGCGCGGTGGTTTCCGGCATCGGCTCGACGTTCATCTCGGCGTGCAAGCGCATCGCGAAGCGCTCGTAGACGGCGAGTGCAGCCGCGCGATCGCCCGATTCGTAACGTACCGACATCAACGTGCGCAGCGCATCTTCGCGCCACTCGTCGAAGGCGAGAATGCGTTCGCAATGCGCGACGGCTTCGGCATAGTTGCGGCGCGAGCGCGCAGCAATGGCGAGTTCGTACATCGCCGCGAGCGCGGCGGTGCGCAAGCGTCCTTGTTCGGCGAGCAGCCATTCGTCGTGCGAGGCTTCGATTAAATCCCCGCGATAGAGTTCGACCGCTCGCGCGAGCGTTTTGGGATCGCTGGCAAGGCGTTTGAATTCCAGCACGTCGATCGTCGCGGGCGCCTTGATGTTCCAGGTGATGTTACCGCGCGCGCCGTCGAGCCAGGTGACGCCCGGGAGTTGCGGCAGCGCTTTGAGGATGTGGTGCAGATGGCGACGCAGATTCGAGCGCGCCGCTTCGTCGTCGTCGTCGGGCCAGAAGAGGGTGGCGAGGCGCGCGCGAGAGACCGGCTCGCCCGCGTGCAGAATAAGGAAGGCAAGCAGCGGCAGCGCTCGCGGTGGAGCGCCGAAGGGCCACGGCTTTCCGCCGAACGCGAACGCCGGCTCGCCGAAGAGGCGGATCTCGAGTCGGGGCTCCACCCGGATACTATACCAGGCCCGCCTGGGGTATCATGGCGGCATGAGTACCGAACGCGAAAAACCGCTTACGCCGCGCGAGGCCGAATCGATGGGCCGTCAGACCGAGACTTACACTCGCGGCGAA
>DATHMY010000240.1:0-5961 GCA_035486535.1 Candidatus Acidiferrum sp. | reverse complement strand
GACGCCTTGAAGCAACGCGAGAAGCAGCGCTTGGAGATCGGTCACGGAGCAGTCAGGTACGCCGCAATGGGAAGGATTGCCTACGTAAGCAGCCTAAGGCGCCTAGGGCAGTGGATCAGCACGAAGACACCAGCTACGCGGACCCGCAAGAGCGCAAGTTCGCTCGTGTTGGCGACTCGTTGCTGGTCTCGTACAGTATCGGCGATGACTTCGCACCCGAATTTACCGAGACGTACGATATCGCGCTCGGCGGGATGGCCATGCTCACCAATGCCGAGCTGACCCGGGAAGAGCCGATCAACGTCCAGATCGAGCTACGCGGCGACTCGCAACCGGTCTTACGCGTTCTCGGCGTCGTTCGCTGGTCGCGCTACGATCCGTTGCTACAACGATATCGCACCGGCATCGCTTTTCTCGATGTCGATGAGAAGACGCGCGCATCCCTCCAGCGCTACATCGACACGCTCCACTTGCTCAGAGATATGGGGATGCTCTAGCACTTCTCTCTACCAGGGAGAGAATTTGACCGCGTAGGTAAAGTCGGCGGCGACGGCTTTACACGCATGGGTTGCCGGCGCGTACTGCGCGCTTCGCGCCATCGTGATCGCGACCTGATCTAACGACGTGCTGCCGGTCGACTCGATGACCGTTGCGCTTTCGATGCCGCCTTGCGGATCGACGACGACGCGCACGCGCGCGATCCCACTCTTTTGATCGGCACGAACGCCGGAGGCCATGTCCGGCTGCGGTGCCGCGGTAATCACTTGCACCGGCGTATCGTTTGCGGCGCAATTGGGTGTCGTCGTTGCTGCGGGCGCTGGCGAAGCCGGCGGCTCGGTCGCGGTAACGATGCGACCTTCGCCCTGCGTCGAGTTCGGATTGATGGCGGTCGCGCGTGCGACGTGCACCGGCACGCGGCGGGGTGGCGCCGGCGGCGGTGTGTGCGGCGGCGGCACGAGGTGCGCAATACGCGTCGCGTGCAGATGCTCGATGCGCACGACCTGCACCTCATCGTTCTCCGGCGCAAACGGCCAGCGAATGATGCCCGTGAGGATCAGGTGGAGCAGCAGAGATAAAGCGAACGCGACGATAAGAAACCGTCGCGTCCGCTTGTTATCCATGCGCGCCTTGTTCGGTTAGTCGGGGTTGAACTCCGCGCGGAAGATATACGACCCGGTGGTCGGCACGCAATTCACCAATCTCGGTGCGTACTGCGATTGCTTCGCGGCGCGGATCGCTGCTTGATCGATCGCCTGGTTGTGCGACGAGGACTGAACCGAGGCGTCGACGAGTTCACCATGGGGTCCGATCGTGACCTCGACCAGCACCGTTACCGGTCCAAGGCCCAAGTCGCGCGCCGAATCTGGGTAGTCCGGCGACATCGGCTCGGTTACGGTCGCTTCCTGATTCGGATTAGCACAGGCCGGCGCTGCCGTAGCGGCGGGCGTAGCATTCGCCGGCGGGCCGGTGCCTTTGCCCTCGGGCACGCCGTTCTCGCTTCCCGATTTCACGTTGTACTGCTGCTCGTTCGATGTCGTCGACGAGTTGTTGGTCGTCTTCGGCACGTTGACTTTGAGCTGCGTTTGCGGCTGCACGTGATGCGGCGGCGGCGTCTGCTGCGGCGGCGGCGTCGGCGTAGGCGGCGGTGTCGGCGTCGGCGGAGGTGGCGTGGGGACGCGCACTTGCACCTTCTTGGTGACGCTGACCTTCTCGACTTCCGAATCCTCGTGATGTGACTTGAGGTTCGGGTAGAACGGCGCGAAGATGAGGTTCACAAGAATCGACAGCAAAAAGGCAAGACCCAGATAATTCCGGATCCGTTCGCCGGTCGTGATGAATGTTTTCTGTTGCGCCATCCGTTACGAGCTCTGCCCCGAGGGTGTGCCTTCGATGTGGTTCGCCAGGCCGAAATCGATGAGGCCGGACGATTTGGCGGCGTCCATCAGTTGCAGGATCGTCCCGTAGTTCGCCCGCGGGTCGGCTTTGATGATCACGCTGCGAAACCGATGCCCGGTTTGATCCTGCAGCGTCTCGAACGCGTCGTGCGCCTGCTGGATCGTGACGGTGTTGGATCCGATCTGGATGTTGTTCTTCTCGTCGATGATGACGACGATCTGCGAAGGCTGCACCTTGTCCTTGTTACGGGCATCGGGCAGCTTCGGCTCTTTCGTTACCGAGGCAAGAATGATGAAGATAATGAGGAGCACCAACAGCACGTCCGTAAACGGCGTGATGTTG
The DNA here is from genome assembly GCA_035486535.1 of Candidatus Acidiferrum sp. GTDB lineage: Bacteria > Vulcanimicrobiota > Vulcanimicrobiia > Vulcanimicrobiales > Vulcanimicrobiaceae > Aquilonibacter. Next base: position 3,723 of record DATHMY010000240.1, on the reverse strand, counting down.
ATGGTCGACATCACATCATCTTCTCCCCCACCTGTCGAAACGGCCACGAAACTTGTCTAAACCTCCACCTAGGACGTAACGAAACCGACGTCTTCGAGTCCGGCTTCCTTAGCAGCATCCAGAATCCGAATGATCACGCCGTACGGCGCCTTGGTATCGGCGGTGATCGACACGTGTTTGTGGGGGCGCTTGATGGCCGTGATGGTCATCACGCGATAAATCCCCTGCGAGTCGGTTCTCGTACCATCGACAAAGATCACGCCCTTGTTGTTGACGATCACTTCGATGTCGTTCTTCGGATTGTTCTGCTGGCTCGTGTTGTTGCTGTGGTTCGGAAGCTCTTTTTCGAAGCCGGGCGGCGTCACGAGAGCAGCCAGGATCATAAAGATAATGAGCAACACCAAGAGTACGTCCGTGAACGGCGTGATGTTGATCTCCGCCATGACGTCGGACTCTTGTTGTGCCGAGAGAAGTGACACGACTATGCCCCGGGCTTACTTCGCGCCGGTCTGCGACGGCTGATAGAGCTCGGTCGGAATCGGTGCGCCGGTGTTGTGGAAGTGCAGCATCTCAGCGAGCTGATTGGCCGCAACGATCATCTCTTGGTTGTACGCCTTGATGCGCGACTTGAAGTAGTTGAAGAAGATCACGGCCACGATCGCGACCACGAGGCCGGCGAAGGTGGTGATCAGTGCTTCCGAGACGCCGCCGGCGACGACCGCAGGCGTGGAGTTACCCTTGAGCGCGATGTCGTTGAAGGCGCGGATGATACCGAGCACCGTGCCGGAGAGGCCGATGAACGGCGCGATAACCGCGATCGTACCGATTACGCCGAGGAAGCGCTCGAGCGAGTTCAGGTGTTCCATGAGCGCGATCGAGAGCGCATCGGTGATGTCGGCGCGATTCTTTTCACCGCGGCGAAGACCGAACTCGAGAATACGCGGAAGCATGCCCTTGTTGGCTTGGCAAATCTTGATCGCGCCGTCGAGATCATCGGCAGCGATCTTGGCGCCGATCTGGCGCAGGAGTCCTTTGGTGTCGCTATGCTGCGACGCAAAGAAGATCAGCCGCTCTATCACGATAGCGACCACGATGATTGACGCGATGAGCAGCATCCACATAACGGGGCCGCCGCGATCCATCACGCTGATAAATCCGTCAAACACGAGTTTCGAAACCCTCCCGGGTGTTCATGTAAAGTGCACTAGACAATGGAAATTCACGGGCGGTGCGCCGCCCCGTGAGGGCGGACCATTGGCCCACCCCCCCTGGAAATCCTGGTGCTTTTCGCAACGGGCGTCCAGCCTTCCAAACGATTTTTTATTGCGGAATGTTCTTAATCTGGTTTTCGATCTGTAAAGCGAGCCCCTCGTTGCCGGCGGCTTTTGCAAGATCGTCCGACTTTTTCAGGTAGGTGAGCGCCTGCGTCTTGTCGTCGGCCTTGTGACTCGAGTTATAGATCCCGGCATAGGCGATGCCGAGGGCGTAGTTCGCCTGCGCATCTTGCGGCGCTCCGGCGACAGCCTTGGTCGCGTAATCCTTCGCCTTCACGTAGTCGGGCTTGTCCATTTTCATGACTGCAAACGCGGCAAACGTGTTCGCCGTGACCGCATCCGCCGCACTTCCCGCCGATGCGGCTTGGTCGAAGTCCTTGAGCGCCGAGGCATAGTCGTTTGCCTGCATCGCGTCGCTACCGGCCTGCAGGTAATGTTGAGCGACCGCCTTCGCGGGCGCGGTGCCGGAGGGATCGAGCGTCTTCATCTCCGCCGCGATCGCGTTGGCGCCGGCCTGATCGTTCGTGTCGAGGTAGGCTTGGAGCAACTCTTGGTCGATGTTGAGCTTTGCCTTAGGATCGCCGCCGCTGACTTGGTCGTGCACGCCTTTGAGCGTCGTCACCGCGTCAGCGTATTGCTTGTTCGCGAGCTGCGCGACACCAAGCGCAAATCGCTCGGTCGGGTCGGGCGCGAGCGCGACGGCTTTATGCGCGAAGTCCAGCGACTGCGTTGGGTTGGACTGAGATACCCGCACGGCACCAGTCGCAAACGCTTGCGCGGCGATCGGTTGGAAGGGCTTCTTGATGTCATCGACGCGGCTGAAGGTCGTCGCGGCGTCCACGAAGTCGTTGTCGTAGTACTGCGCGACGCCGAGCAACTGCAGAACTGCCGGGTTACCGGGCGAAGACAGCAACGCCGCGTTGGCCTTCGCGATCGCGTCTTTATATTTGCCCGAGCGGACCAGCGCGTCGATAGCGTTGGTGTCAGCCCCGCCGGACTGACCCGAGATCGCCTGCTCTTCCTCGCTCTGCACGACGGCCTTCCCGTTGAAGCGCAGATGGAATGTATAGAAGGAGGGTACCGGCGTTGACCCTTTGTGCGCGGGCGAATATGTCGAACTCTGCGCGATGTCCATCGCCGCGGCGTTATCCGCGGGATTGGTCGAGTTGAGAACCTGGATAACTTTGTGCGAGCCGTCCGCGTTGACTTGGACCTTGACCTCCACACTGCCGGTGCCGGCGATGTTGTGCGACGGCGGACCTTGCTTGGTCACTTTTGCGGGCGTGAATTGATTTGCATATTGGGCCAAGGCCGGCGAAGCGACAGCCGCGAGCACGAGCGTGCACGATCCGGCGACGATCCGAGAGATTCGATTCATGAGGTACCTCGACTATGTAGAGCTATGCTTCCCATCCTGGGAAGCAACGCGCCGGAGCGCAGAAAGTTCCTTCGGTGTGAGCGCCCGCGTGTGGCCAATCGGCAGATCGCCGAGCGCGATCGGACCGAAGCGGAGCCGCACGAGTGCCTGAACCGGGTGTCCGACAGCGTCGAACATGCGGCGGACTTGGCGGTTCCGGCCTTCGTGAATGGTGATGTCGATGACCGAGCTACCGCTGCGAACCGAGACGACACGGAGCTTAGCCCCAGCCGCCTGCTCACCGCCGTCGAGCAATACGCCGTCGTTCAAGCGTTTGACCTCCTCGGTGGAGAGCCGGCCGGCGACGGTCGCCCGATAGGTCTTTTCCACGCCGTAGCGCGGATGAAGCAGCCGGTTCGCAAGTTCTCCGTCGTTGGTCATCAGCAAAACGCCGGCGGTGTCGTAGTCGAGACGGCCGACCGGGACCACGCGCGGCGCGCGCTTGGGCAAGAGCTCGCTAATCGTGCGCCGTCCCTGCGGATCACGCAAGGTCGTCAACACGCCCGCGGGCTTGTGCACGACGAGATACGCTTTGTCGGCGATTGGCGAGATCGGCGTTCCGCTCACGTCGACCTTGTCACCAGGGGCGACCATCGTTCCGAGTTCACGCACGACCTTCCCGTTGATGCGCACCTTGCCGTACGCAATCAATTGATCGGCGTGACGCCTCGACGCGACGCCTGCCTGCGCGATGTATTTGTTGAGACGCGTCCCGCCACCCATCAGACCTTATCCCTCAAAGCTGAAGCTTTGCGGTCTAAAGTCGCGCGCGTTAAGCGCGCGGCTTCTTCTTCGGTCAGCTCGCGCCGGCCGGCGCGCCATACGAAGGGGCCCGAGCCGCGAATCGAGCGGCGCGGGCCTTTTCGTAGATACACGACAAGTGCGAGACAAGTGATTGCGAGCGCAATCAGTACGACCACGGTAGGTTAGTACTTACTGCTGCCGTTGTTTTCGTCATACCCGCGGGACATCGAGAGCGCCTCTTTGGTCACTGACTGCAAGAACTCGTCGTTCGTGCGCGTCTGGGCCATC